>NZ_CP029145.1:4713372-5027597 GCF_003149515.1 Hymenobacter nivis | reverse complement strand
GCCGGCGACTCGGCTACCATCAAGCTCCACGTGTTCGACGCGGCCCTGGTGGTGCGGGCCGATGGCACCGGTAAGCTGAAAGGCGCGTGGGTGAAGTACGACGCCCAGGGGCCCTACCGCGTGCCGCTGGTGGCTTCGGCGGGCAGTGAACAACTATTCCAGGGATCTGCTGATAAGAAGACTTATTTCTCTGGAACGTGGCAAACTGAATTTAAGGATGCAACTGGCAGAACCCATCCTGCTGTTGGAATTTTCAAGCAAAATGGCAGCAGCGTAACCGGCACTTTTTTAACCACTACAGGAGACTACCGCTACTTAGCGGGTCAAGCAGACGGCTCAAAAATACATTTAAGCACTTTCGACGGTAGTCACGCTTTTCTATTTAACGGTCAATTTCATAACGATACTGGCATAGGCGACACAATTGACTCAATAACGGGAGATTACTTCTCAGGTAAAACCGGCCACGAAACCTGGACGGCCACCCTCGACCCCACGGCCAAATTGCCCGATGCCGACACGCTCACTTACCTCAAGAAGGGCGAGCACCGGCTGAGTTTCAAGTTTCCGAGCATCGTGCCGGGCGCCAGCATTTCGCCCACCGACGCCAAGTACCGGGGCAAGGTACTAGTGGTGCAAGTACTGGGCTCTTGGTGCCCCAACTGCATGGATGAGAGCAACTTCCTGGCCCCGTGGTACGAGAAGAATAAGCAGCGCGGCGTCGAAATCATCGGCCTCGGCTACGAGCGCAGCCCCGAATACGACAAGGCCGCCGCACGCCTACGCAACATGAAAACACGGTTCAACATCGGCTACGACCTGGCCGTGGGCGGCGTATCCAACAAGGATTCGGTGGCCAAATCGATGCCGCAGCTGGCCAAATTCCTTGGCTTCCCCACCACCATTTTCATCGACAAGAAGGGCGCGGTGCGCAAGATCCACACCGGCTTCAGCGGCCCCGGCACGGGCAAGTACTACGCGGAGGAAACGGCGGCTTTCAACCAGGAAATCGACAAGCTGCTGAAGGAATAGGGCCCCGGCGGATATGAGCTAGGTTTGCAGCAGTATATTACTGATCAATTGGTAGTCTTTTGCAACGGTTGACGATTAATTGGTAATTTTCTCCTCTACCCCACCCTTCCCGGTCATGAAAAACATCCTCGTTGCCACCGATTTTTCGCCTGAAGCCCACCATGCCTTCGAGGTTGCCGTGCAATTGGCCCAGCTCACGGGCGGCCAGCTCACGCTGCTGCACGTGCTGGAAGACGCCGACGAGCCGGGGGGCGCTTTCAGCACCGTGGGCGGGCCGGTGAGCGGCCACAGCATCGACCAGATTTTCACCATCAAGCTGATGGAAGCCACCAAGCGCCGCATGCACGCACTCGAAGCCGAGGCCGCGGAATGGGCCCCCGGCGTGCCGGTGCAGGACGTGGTGGAGGTAGCGCGCGTCGGCGAGGGCATTCTGACGGCCATTGAGCGCTACGGCGCCGACCTGGTGGTGGTGGGCGCGCGCGGCCACGGGGCCATGGAGCACTTCTTCGTGAGCTCGACCACCGAGCGCCTGATCCGGCTGGCCCCGTGCCCCGTGCTCACGGTGAAGCACCCGCAGCCCGCCTTCAAGGTGCAAAATATCGTGTTTCCGTCCGATTTTTCGGCCGAGGCCGCCGGGGCCCTCGACGGCCTGCGCCAAGTGCTAGCCGCGTTTCCCGACGCGACGCTGCACTTGCTGCACGTGGCCGCGGGCGCCGGCGGCCACGTGGCGCAGCAGCAAATGCAGGACTTTGCCCAGCAGCACCAGCTCGCCCATTGCCTGACTGCCGAAATAGACGCGAACCGTACCAGCGTGGGCATCGAGGAATACGCCCGGCGCGTGGCCGCCGACGTAGTAGTGATTCCGACCCACGTGCGCTCGGGCCTGAGCCACTTCCTGGGCACTAGCATTGCCGAAACCGTGGCCACCCACGCCTTCCCCCCGGTGCTGACGTACCACCTAGCCGGCTAGCCAGCCGCCGGCCCGGGGCCCCTACCGCAAGCGCAGCCGCACCTGAAAATCGCCCCGCGGCCGCAGCGTGATGAGCGGCTGCTTGGCTACCGGCGGCTGGCCAACCGGCCACTCCACGTCGAAAACGCGCAGCAACTCGACGACCACCAACTGCATTTCGGTGAGGGCAAACTGCAGGCCTATGCACAGGCGGGGGCCTCCACCGAAGGGCGCGTAGGCAAACGGTACGAGCGGGCGCGGCGCATCGGCGGCGAAGCGGGCGGGGCGGAACTCAGCGGGCGCGTCCCAGTGCTGCGGGTCGTGGTGCAGGCCGTAGAGATTGAGCGAAAACAACGTGCCCTTCGGGATGCGCAGGCCCTGGTAGTCGTCATCGGCCAGGGCCACGCGGGCCACCATCCAGGCGGGCGGGTAGAGGCGCATGGTTTCCTGCACAGCGTGCAGGGCCCGCCCGAGGCGGGGCAGGTCGGCGAAAGTGGGGGCCCTATTACCCAGCACCTCAGCGGTTTCGTGCTGGATGGCCTGCGCCTCGGCTGGGTGGTGGGCCAGCAAGTACAGCAGCCAGGTGAGGGCATTGGCACTGGTTTCGTGGCCGGCCACTAGTAGGATGAGGGCCTCGTCGAGCACCCGGTCGGGAGCCATGGGCTGGCCGGTGTCCTCGTAGCGGGCATCGAGCAGCATTTGCAGTAAGTCGTCGGGCGGGGCGGGGGCCCCGGGGGCGGCGCTGGCCGCTTGGCGCTGGGCAATATAGCGGCCCAGTAGCGCCCGCAGCTCGGCGGTGCGAGCGTCGTGGTAACGAAACTGGCCCCGCAGCCACCGCCAGCCGTTCAAATACGGCTGGCGGATGGTGCTCATATAGAACCCTTGCAACTCGGTAATGAGTTGGGCCAAGCGGTCAAGTTCGGCGTCGGCAAAGCTGGTGCTGAATACCGAGCGGGCGATGATACGGAACGTGAGCCGTGTCATCAGCGCGTGGGCCGGCACGGCCACGGCGCCGCCGAGCCGGGTCGCGTCCTGCGCCAAGGGCCCCAGCGTGTCGGCCACAATCTCCTGCATCAGCCCCGTGAGGCCCGCCACCCGCTGCCGGTGGAAACCGGGCTGGATAAGCCGGCGCTGGCGCAGCCAGTCGGGGCCCTCGTTGGTGAGCAGGCCGTGGCCGATGTAGCGCGCGAAGCCTAGGTTGAACCTGGATTTAGCGTAGTTGCGGTGATTTTTCTGGAGCACGTGCTGCACCAGCCCGGGGTCGCGGGTGAGCACACTGGGTTGCACCCCGCCGATGTAGAGGCGCGCCGTGGCACCGAAGCGGGCATGAATGGCGTCGAGGGCTCCGAGGGGGTCGGCTACCAGCTTCAACGAGTTGCGCAGCGAAACCCAGCGCGGCACCTGGGGCAGGGCCCACCGCGGGACACGCCCCCCCAAATCATCGTCAGCCATAGCGTGGGCCGGGCCCTTAGAGGCCCGGCCCAAAGGTAGGCCCAGGGCCCCCGCCCATCCTTTTGCAGGGCCGCCGCGTAAACCCAGGCAGGCCCTGACACGGGCCGCCGCCCTTTCCCCAAAACCAACCCGACTACCCCATGTGGATTGCTCAAAAACCCGACCAAAACGCCCCCCTCGACGCATTGCAAGGCCACGCCGTGGGCCTCAAGTTTGAGTGTACCCAGTGCCATACCGAAATCTTTACCGACCTGCTCGGCGTGCCCACCCCCGACCCCATGGCCGACTCGCTGGCCGACACCGACCAGTACGAAAAAGAGGAAGTGAAGTGCCCCAGCTGCGCCCTCATCCACACCCTCGAAGTAGACGCGACCTTCGACGGCGTGAAGTTCAAAGTAAGCGACGCGGTAGAAGGCACCATCAGCTACCAGCTGGCCGAGCCGAAAGATTAGCGGCAGCGCATCATCACAAAAAAGCCGTCCCTAAGCTAGGGGCGGCTTTTTTGTGACTAGCCAGGGCCCCAGGAGCCTGTTTATCTCGCGCTGGCGCTGGCCGCAGTTTAGCGCGCAGCGCGTAACCGCAAGCCACAGTCTGGGGCGAGTTTGTAACCCGTAAAATTGAACGGCCCATCGTGCGCAAACTGCCGGTCCGCTGCACGGTCGTGAGTCGCAGACTCACTCCGTTACCCGGCCAGCAGTTACGCGCTGCGCGCTAAACCGCGGCCAGCTCGCGGCTTGGCTAGGCCCTATTTCTCCCGCTCGATGGTGTAGTTAATTAGCTGCTCCAGCGAGGTGCGGCTGGTCGACTCGGGAAAGGTATGCAAAATTTTGAGGGCCTCATCGCGGTACCTTTCCATGGTGGCGATGGCGTAGTCCAGGCCGCCTGACTGCTTCACGAACTCGATGACCTGCTGCACCCGTTCGCGGTGGCCCTCGTTATTTTTGACGTTGAAAATCATGCGGCGCTTCTCCAGCCAGCTGGCCTGCTGGAGGGCGTAAATCAGCGGCAGCGTCATCTTTTTTTCCTTGATGTCGATGCCTACCGGCTTGCCGATTTCGGCTGTGCCATAGTCGAACAGGTCGTCTTTTATCTGGAAGGCCATGCCTACCTTCTCGCCGAAAAGGCGGGCGCGTTCCACGGTTTCCTTGTCGGCGCCAGTGGAGGCGGCCCCCACGGCCGTGCAGGAGGCAATGAGGGAGGCCGTCTTCTGGCGGATAATGTCGAAGTACACGTCCTCCGTAATGTCGAGCTTACGGGCTTTTTCGATTTGCAGCAGCTCACCTTCGCTCAGCTCGCGCACGGCGTTATTCACGATTTTCAGCAGCTGAAAATCGTCGTGCTCCAGCGCCAGCTGCATGCCCCGCGAGAGCAGGTAGTCGCCCACCAGCACAGCTATTTTGTTCTTCCACAGCGCGTTGATGGAAAAGAAACCGCGGCGGTAGTTGCTCTCGTCTACCACGTCGTCGTGCACCAGCGTGGCGGTGTGCAGCAGCTCGATGAGGGTGGCCCCGCGGAAGGTGGCTTCGGGCAGGGGCCCCGCGGCGTCGGGCAGGGCAATGCGGGCCGAAAAAAACACGAACATCGGCCGGATCTGCTTGCCCTTGCGCTTCACAATGTAGCCCATGATCTTATCGAGCAGCAGCACGTTGGTGCGCATCGACTGGCGAAATTTGTGCTCAAACTCAGCCATTTCAGCCGCAATGGGGGCCTGAATCTGGTCGAGGGAAACGGAGGAAAGCTGCGGCATGGCGAGGCAATGATACGGCACAACGGCCGAGGCGGGAGCCGGGCCGGGCGCAAAACTTTTGCGCCCCGAATGCCTTACTTGCGGAGCCCATCCGCGCGTTGCGCCGCGGGGGGCCCGCCCCACCCCTGCCCCCGCGCCCATGCTCGCCCACGTCCCGTTCATTCTCACCGGCTTGCGCCACGGCCGGCCGTTTGCCGCCGATGCCACGTTCCGGGCCGACAGCCGCGCCAAGCCGGTGGTGGTTTTTGTGCACGGCTTTAAAGGCTTTAAGGATTGGGGTCATTTCCCGCAGCTGGCCGATTTTTTTGCCGAACAAGGCTTCGTGTTTGTCAAGCTGAACCTGTCGCACAACGGCGTGGTGGTGGGCGGCACCGGCGATTTGGAGGACTTAGACGCTTTTGGCCGCAACAACTTCAGCCTGGAGCTCGACGATTTGGGCCAGCTGCTCGACGCCCTGGGTACGCCCGGGGCCACGCCCCTGCCCGCGGCCGAGCTGGACTTGGCCCGGCTCTCGCTCGTGGGCCACAGCCGCGGCGGGGCCCTGGTGCTGCTCAAGGCCGCCGAGGACGCCCGGGTGCGGGCCGTGGCCACCTGGGCCGCCATCGCCGACATCGACCAGCGCTGGGGCCCCGCGGTGCTGGCCGAGTGGGCCCGCGCCGGCCAGCTGCTAGTGCCCAACAGCCGCACCGGCCAGCCCCTGCCCATGTACTACCAGATTGTGGAGGACTACGAAGCCAACCGCCCGCGGCTCGACATCCTGGCCAACGTGACGCAGCGCCTGCCCCAGCCCCTGCTCATCGTGCACGGCGAGGCCGACGAAACCGTGCCCCTGGAAGCCGCCCACACCCTGCACGCCGCCAAGCCCGGCGCTGAGCTGCTGCTGGTGCCCGGGGCCACGCACATGTTCGGCGGGGCCCACCCCTGGCCCGGCGCGACGCTGCCCGAGCCGGCTGGCCTGGTGGCGGCGCGCACGGCCGAGTTTCTGGCCCGCCAGGCGTGAGCGCGCCCGCCCTGGCTTACCTGCTGCTGGGCAGTAACCTTGGCGACCGCACCGCCTACCTGCAAGCGGCGCGCACCGGCCTGGCCACCGCGGGCGAAATCGTGGCGGTTTCGGGCATTTACGAAACCGCCGCCTGGGGCCCCGCCGACCAGCCAGCCTACCTCAACCAGGCCGTGGCGCTGCGCACCGCACTGACTCCGGGGGCCCTGCTGGCCCACTGCCTGGCCACTGAAGCCGCCGCCGGCCGCGAGCGGCACGAGCGCTGGGGCAGCCGCACCCTCGACGTGGACGTACTGCTCTACGACGACCGCATCATCGATACCCCCACCCTAACCGTGCCGCACCCACGCCTGCCATCGAGGCGGTTCGCGCTGGGGCCCTTGGCCGAAATCGCCGCCACGTTGGTCCACCCACAGCGGCACCTTACCATCGCCGAACTACTTGCCCGTTGCCCCGATCCGCTGGCCGTGCGGCCGTGGGCAGCGACTGGCTAACGGTAATCACGATGCGAGGCTTGCAGTGCAATAGCGTTAAAACCACGAATCAGGGCTGAGGCAGTGGCCACTCTATAGGTGGGCGCTGGCGGAGTTCGGCCACGTTGTGGCCTACCCGCAGGGCTGAGTAACCAAACCAAGCCGCCAGTATGCAGCCATTCAGCACCTGCCGCCAGCGCACGGAGCCGGCCGCTGGCCACTGAGCCAGGGCCAGCAGCAGCACGGGGCCCACCACCGCCGCCAGATAGCGCTCGGCATCGTGCAAGCCGGCTCCGGCGCGCGTGCAGGTCACGGCTATTACGTGTCCAAGCACATTGGCTACCACCACCCACCAAAGCAGCCGCAACACTACTACTGAAGCAGGAGTCTGCTGCCACTGGAGTTTAGCACGCGGCCATAGCGCGGCCAACAGCCCCACCAGCACCAAGGCCCAGCCACCGGCAGCAGTGAGTGCTGTACCCCGCCACCCGGCTACTATTGGCCCAAACCAGCGCACCAACACGAAACCATAATCAGCCAGGGTGTTTAGCAATTTTAACCAACCGCCGGGCAAGCCGCTTTCAGCAGGGCCCACCAAAGCGGCGTAGTAGCCCCACCCGAGCACCCCCACGCCGCAGCCAATGCCGTGGGCCAGCAGAAGCCAGCGGTTGCGGCCGTGCCAGGCCCTGCCCGCCAGCAAACCCACCGCCGCGCCAGCTAGCAAAAACACGCCCGACGTGCGTTGCAGCGGCAGTAGGAAGCCCGCCACGGTGGCCCACGCCAACCAGTGCCTGCGGCCAGTGCGCAGCCACGCAGCCAAGGCTGCGCAGTACGCCGCCGCCAGCGCTATAAAAACGGTTTCGGACCAGATAAATTTGGCCGGCACCAGCACCGCCGTACTCAGGGCCACCGCCAGCGGCAGCACCCAGCTCCGGCGGCCCAGCAGCGAACGCCCCACCCAACTCCACAATCCCAAATGGGCCAGCAGCGCTGCTCCGTGCAACCACCTAACCCCTGCGGGCGAAGCAAAAACCGCCAGCAACGCCGGGTAGAGGGGCCCCCAGAAGCGATACGGCGTGCCATCGGGGCCCAGCATCTGGCCACCAGCGCGCAGGCTGCGGGCGGCCGCCAGGTAGTAAAACGAGTCGCCGGTACCGCCGAAGCCGCCACTGCTCAAAGCCAGGTACAGGCCCAGCAACACCAGGGCCCCGGCGCCCAGCGCCCAGCCGAAACGGGACCACGGCGGGCCTACCGGTCCTTCCGTCACTGCGCCGAGGCGACGGTGGCCAGGGGCACAATCTTCTTCACCAAGCCCTGGAGTACCTTACCGGGGCCGCATTCTACGAAGTCGGGGGCCCCGTCGGCGGCCATGCGCTGCACCGATTGCGTCCAACGCACGGGGGCCGTGAGCTGGGCCAGCAGGTTGGCCTTGATTTTGGCGGGGGCCCGGTGGGGCTGGCCATCCACGTTTTGGTACACGGAGCAGCGGGCTTCGCGGAAGGTTGTTTTCTCGATGGCCTCGCCCAGGGCTGTGGCGGCCGACTGCATCAGCGGCGAGTGGAAGGCGCCGCCCACCGGCAGTAGTAGGGCGCGCTTGGCCCCGGCGGCCTTCAGCTGCTCGCAGGCCAGCTCCACGCCGCGCACCGCACCCGATACCACCAGCTGGCCGGGGCAGTTGTAGTTGGCGGCCACCACCACATCGCCCCCGGCGCTGATTTCCTGACAGATGCGCTCCACTACGTCGTCGGCCAGGCCCAGGATGGCGGCCATCGTGCCGGGCTGCTCCTCGCAGGCGGCCTGCATGGCCTGGGCGCGGCGGGCCACCAGGCGCAGGGCATCGGCGAAGTCCAGCACGCCGGCCGCTACCAGGGCCGAAAACTCGCCCAGCGAGTGGCCCGCGGCCATGCCCACCGCCCGGTCGGGCACGGCCACGAACTGGGCCACCGAATGCGCAAAAATGGCCGGCTGCGTCACGTCGGTGCGGCGCAGGTCGTCCTCGGAGCCGTTGAACATCAGCTCGGTGAGCGAAAAGCCGAGGATGTCGTTTGCCTGGGTGAGGAGCTGGCGGACAGCATCGTTTTGGGCAAATAGCTCGCGGGCCATGCCCGGAAACTGGCTGCCTTGGCCAGGAAATACAAAGGCCGGAGTCAACAGCGAAGACGAAGAGGAAGGATTCACGGGGAGGGAAGCGCGGCGGCTTGTTTGGATGGGAAGGGGCCCCGGGCGGGTGGCGGACCCG
Organism: Hymenobacter nivis; assembly: GCF_003149515.1. Lineage (NCBI taxonomy): Bacteria > Pseudomonadati > Bacteroidota > Cytophagia > Cytophagales > Hymenobacteraceae > Hymenobacter > Hymenobacter nivis. Next base: position 5,018,705 of record NZ_CP029145.1, on the reverse strand, counting down.
CCGCGCCCGCCCGGGGCAAACGGGGCGCAAGCTGCACAAAAGCCCGCGGCCCACCAAATCGGCGCCGCCGGCCGGGGGCCCCACCGCCCACCCCGGGGCCCCTGAAAAGCAAAAGCCGGGCAACTCCCGTAAGGAGCCGCCCGGCTTTTGTTTGCCGACAAAAACTAGCAGGCCGGGGCCCTAGCGCACAATCTGTACCCAGCCTTTGTAGGTGATTTTCGTGTTGGCCGCATCGGCGAATTCGACTTCGGCCAAGTAGTAGTACAGGCCGTCCGACACCTTGCCGCTGCTGCCGCTCTCACCCACGGCCCCGCCGCCGTCCCAGTTGATGAAGATGCGGGACGTGGTGGTGCTCTCAAAAACCTTCACCCCCCAGCGGTTGAACGCCTTGAAGTGCACGCTCCGCAGCGGGCTGGACGACTTGGGCTGGAAGACTTCGTTAAAGACGTCGCCGTTGGGCGTGAAGATGTTGGGCAGGATGAAGAACGGGCAATTGTTCTGGCACGCCACGTTGCTCAGGGCGCTGCGCAGCCCGCCCGTGCTCACGGCCTGCACGGCGTAGCAGCCGCCCAGCTCGGGCAGGTTGCGGTGCACATAGCTCATGGTGTTGGTTGAGTCGAGCAGCGTGAGGGCCCCGGTGGCCGTGGCGCCGTAGAACACGCGGTAGTACGCAATGGGCGCGCTACAGCCGGTGGGCGTGGCACTTGCGGTCCAGCGCAGGGAGTTGGAGTAGACCTGGCCGTTGGCGGGCGGGTTGCGGGCCAGGCTGTCGCAGTTCACCAGGGCCAGCGTTAGCACCGGCACGCAGGGCTGGTCCGTCAGCGTGGTGCAGATAATTTGGCTCTTGTTAATGAGCGCGCTGAGGTAGCCGGTAGGGTTATACTGGCCATTGGTCTGCACGTAGTAGCAGTAGGTGTTGCCCTTCACGAGCGCCGGGTCCTTGTCCACGTAAGTCCCGCCGGTGGTGGTGGACGTTACCGACCCGACTTGCGCAAAGGGGCCCCCAGCCGTGCCGCTGCGGAACACCAGGGTGGGCTTCTGGGTGTTATCCCACGGCGTCTGGTAGGTCCAGTTCACGGTAATCTGCTTATTGGGGCTGTCGGGCACCAGCGCGGTGCGCACGCTGCTGGCAGTGCCGGCCGGCTCCACAATTTCGGTGGTGCTGCCCGCCGCCGAGGCGTAGAACAGGTCGAGCTTGTAAGTGTACTGGCTGGCGGCGGTATTGACGGTGGCATCGACGTACACCGAATCGGTGAGGGCAAACGGGGCGGCGCGCACCACCGTGTAGGCCGTGGCGGCGGGCGACAGGCCCACGGCCCGCGAGAGGCGGTAGCCCGAGGGCGTGTTCAGCAGCTGCGTGTTGGCCAGCTTGGCCGGCGACCAGCGCACCGTAATCTGGCCCGTGGCGCTGGTTTGGTCCACGTCTACGTTCTTGAGGCGAGCCGACGAGCCGCCAATGGTGGCGCACGCCTCAGCCGAGGCAATACTGGCCCCGAGCGCAGGCAGCGGGAAATCGGCGTAGATGCGGTAGCAATACGTTTTGCCCCGCGCCAGGCCCTGCCCGGCGTTGTCGTCTTTAAAGGCCGACAAATCCGCCGTCACTGAGCCCACCAGCGTGTAGCCCGCACTCGCCGGAATGCCCGTATCGCAGGGCCCCGGCACGAAATTCGACGAGTTCTCCTTACGGTAAATGCGGATGAAGCTGGCATTGGCGCAGATGTACCGGTCCCAAGTCAGCGTCACCTGGTTGCCGGATGGCACGGCCTTTAGATTTTGGGGTGGGGGCCCCACTACAGTAATGCGCCACACCTGCTCATCTACCAATGGAAAATCAGGACTGGGCGGGCTATCCTGCGCTCTAAAAACCACCGAATAAGGCTCCTTAGCCACATTGCTGCAATCGGTGGCCCACGTGAAGGTGCCGGTGGCCGTAGGAGGCCCCTTGGACGCCTGCGTGAAACGGGCCGGCGGCAGAATACCTGAAAATGCGTTGAGGGTGATAGGCGTTTGCGCAGCACTGCCAGCGGCGGCCCCATCGGTAGCCGTCACCGTGCCCGTCACGGTCGTGCCGGCTACTACGCACAGGTCTGGCGGAATCGTGAGGATGGGCCGTAGGTTGTTGGTCGCGATGACGATGATCTGCATATCGCGCACCACTGCTCCGATTTGACGAAACCCGAATTCACCTCGTCGCCATTCCTCCACAGTGAAGGCAACGTTATAGAATCCGGTCTGCGCAGGTGCATTCCATGTGATCTGGCCAGTATGCACGTCTTGCACAAAAATAGCCGCCCCTCCATTGGACGCGGGCACACCATTGTATGGCACTTGTCGCGCCGCCGCGTTCCCGGGCGTTGCCTGCGGGTACACAAAGCCCGCAATGTCGACTGGTACGGGAGTGTTGTTGTTGGGCATCGACGGGGCCTGTCGGCTGGGACGAAGCTTGAAAGCCAACGAATCACCATCGGCATCGTAGGCCCCGGGGTTATGCAAAAATACTTGGTTTTGACCAGCTTTATCTACGGCTGGAGTACGCAGCACTGGGCTGTGGTTAAGTCCTAGCCCAGGATCTATTCGAATGTCTGAATTAATGTAAAATGACTGCGTATCCGATTGCGTTCCTATAAAGTTTAGAATATTTCTATTACGATTTTCCCCAATAAAGCTTACTTGATAGGTACCAGCACCCGGGTAAGTATGATCAAAATAGTATATATTAAGACCAGTGTCTGGATTGCCTGGAATAGGAATAGTATTCTTAAGGCCAGTGCCCGGCACCCGAGGAACTTCCGGCGAAACAGTTCCATCGCCAAAGTATAATTTGGCAGTGGGCTGGTCAGCACTGCTAGGATTTAGGTCCTGATAAATGGTGAGTTTGTAAAATATCCGGTTCGGGTTGTGGGCAGCGGTGGTATCCACCTTGGCCTCAATGTTGCCGGCGCGAATGTGGGAGGCGCGCGCCGTACCCGGCAGCAGGGCCCCCAGCACCAGCAATAATCCCGTGGCGGCCAACTGCCAATTGTACCAAATCGCGGAGAGTGCCTTCATAACCGTTTCGTTGTGATTGAGAACCCGCTGGCCGTCCCGCCGCGGGCTCGTAATAAACCTGTGTGCTAAGCTAACTTTTTTTTACCCGTGCTGGTTATCTGGGTAGCCCGCAACGCTGCTAACGACGGGGAAGGCTGGTAAATTCACTACTCCCGGTACGTGTTGGCCAACGGCTTGGTTTTTTGCCTGCTTAGTCCCTCGGCCCTACCTTTGGGCAGCACAAACCTACTATTTCTCCGCTCTGCGGACCGTTTTATGAGTTGGATTTCCAAAACTTTCTCCAGTAGCATCGGGCGCAAGATTGTCATGTCCCTCACGGGCCTGTTCCTTTGCACGTTCCTGGTAGTACACCTCGTAGGCAACTTGCAGCTGTTCAAGCACGATGGCGGCACGGCCTTCAATGTCTATTCGCATTTCATGGGCACCAACCCCATCATCCGCACCATCGAGTGGGGCCTGGTGCTGGGCTTCGGCTTCCACATCTACGAGGCGGTGATGCTGACGCGCCGCAATAAGACGGCCCGCCCCCAGAAATACGTAGCAAACCACTCGGAGCAGAACTCAGAATGGACCTCGCGCAACATGGGCATCTTGGGTAGCCTCATCCTCATCTTCCTGATTGTTCACCTCTACAACTTCTTTTGGCGCGCCCGTTTCGGCGGCTTGGACAAGATTGGCGGCACCAACGTCGAAACCCGCGACTACGACAACCTATACACGGCCGTCGTTTCGTCATTCCACGTGTGGTGGTACGTGCTGCTGTACGTGGCGGCGCAGTTTTCGCTGGGCTACCACTTATGGCACGGCTTCGGCTCAGGCTTCCAAACGCTGGGCCTGAACCACCGCAAATATACCCCGCTCATTAAGGCCGTCGGCTACGGCTTTGCCGTAGTGGTGTCGGCCGCCTTTGCGGCAATGCCCCTCTATTTCTTTCTGTTTACGGATGCCAACGGCCAACTTTCATCGGCCGTGTCACCCCTGGTCCATACCCTCACGCTAGCCCTGAAATAACATGTTTCTGGATTCAAAATCTCCCGAAGGCCCCCTAGCCGAGAAGTGGGACCAGCACAAATTCAACGTTAAGCTCGTAAACCCTGCCAATAAGCGCAAGTACGACGTGATTGTAGTGGGCACTGGTTTAGCCGGGGCCTCCGCAGCCGCTTCGCTGGCTGAGCTGGGCTACAACGTCCACGCTTTCACGTACCACGATTCACCACGCCGGGCCCACTCCATCGCAGCTCAGGGTGGCATCAACGCCGCCAAAAACTACCAGAACGACGGCGACTCGGTGTTCCGCCTGTTCTACGACACTATTAAAGGCGGCGATTACCGCTCCCGCGAAGCCAACGTGTACCGCCTGGCGCAAGTGTCGGTCAGCATCATCGACCAGTGCGTAGCCCAGGGCGTGCCCTTTGCCCGCGAATATGGCGGGCTGCTGGCCAACCGCTCCTTTGGAGGAGCCCAGGTAAGCCGTACGTTCTATGCCCGCGGCCAGACCGGACAGCAGCTGTTGCTGGGGGCCTATTCGGCACTGAGCCGCCAAGTAGCCTACGGCAAAGTGAAGCTGCACACCCGTTCGGAGATGCTGGACTTAGTGGTGGCCGATGGTAAAGCTGCTGGCATCGTGACCCGTAACCTGCTGACGGGCGCCATTGAGAAACATGCCGCCCACGCGGTGGTATTGGCTACCGGCGGCTATGGCAACGTGTTCTACCTGAGCACCAACGCCATGTACTGCAACGCAACCGCCGCTTGGCGGGCCCATAAAAAGGGTGCGTACTTCGCCAACCCGTGCTTCACCCAGATTCACCCCACTTGCATCCCGGTATCGGGCGACTACCAGTCGAAGCTAACGCTGATGTCGGAGTCGCTGCGTAACGACGGCCGCGTGTGGGTGCCCGCCACCAAGGAATTGGCCGAGCGCCTGCGCAAAGGCGAAATCAAAGTAAAGGATTTGAAAGAGGACGACCGCGACTACTTCTTGGAGCGCAAGTACCCAGCGTTTGGCAACCTCGTGCCGCGCGACGTGGCCTCGCGCAACGCCAAGCAGATGTGCGACGAAGGCCGCGGCGTAGGCAGCACGGGCTTAGCCGTGTACCTCGATTTTGCCGACGTCATCCAGCGCACCAGTGCCCAGGCAGTGAGCCAGAAATACGGCAATCTGTTTGCCATGTACGAGAAAATTACCAACGAGAACCCGTACGAGTTGCCGATGCGCATCTACCCGGCGGTGCATTATACCATGGGCGGCCTGTGGGTTGACTACAACCTGCAAACCACCGTGCCCGGCCTGTACGCCACCGGCGAATGCAACTTCTCCGACCACGGTGCCAACCGCCTCGGGGCCTCCGCCCTTATGCAGGGCTTGGCCGACGGCTACTTCGTGATTCCCTACACCATTGGCGATTACCTCGCTAAGACGGCTCCCAAGCCAGTGGACACGAACCACCCCGCTTTTGCCGAAGCCGATAAGACGGTGAAAGAGCGGACGGCCAAGCTGCTCAGTATCAAAGGCAACCGCACGCCCGATCAGTTCCACAAGGTATTGGGCCACATCATGTGGGAGTATTGCGGCATGGCCCGCAACGCCGAAGACCTCACCTACGCCAAAGCTGAGATTCAGAAGCTGAAGCGCGAGTTCTGGCAGGATCTGAAGCTGACCGGTACCAATGAGGAACTGAACCAGGCGCTGGAGAAAGCTGGCCGCGTGGCCGATTTCATCGAACTCGGCGAGCTAATGATCGACGATGCCCTCGACCGGAACGAGAGCTGCGGCGGCCACTTCCGCGAGGAGTACCAGACCCCCGAGGGCGAGGCCTTGCGCGACGACGAAAACTACGCTTACGTAGCCGCCTGGGAGTTCATGGGCGAAAACCAACCCGAGCGCCTCAACAAGGAGGAGCTGCAATTCGAGAACGTGAAGCTTACTCAGCGCAGCTACAAATAGCCCCTGTCATGCTGAGCGTCGCGAAGCAGCTTATCACGCTGGCGCCAGTTTAGTTACTAACCCAACGAGCGTCGCCGTGATAAGATCCTTCGCTGTGCTCAGGATGACAAAAGTGAAATTAAGAAATGGCCGGCTCCAACCCCAACGCTAAACCGATGAACCTGACCCTGAACGTGTGGCGGCAGCCTAACCGCCAAGCGCAGGGAAAGATTGTAGAGTACCAAGTGAAAGACATTTCACCCGAAATGTCTTTCCTGGAAATGCTCGATGTGCTAAACGAGGACTTGCTGCACAAGGGCGAAGACCCGGTAGCCTTCGACCACGACTGCCGCGAAGGCATTTGTGGCTCGTGCGACTTGTTCATTAACGGCCGCTCGCACGGCCCGGAGAAAGGCACCACTACGTGCCAGCTTCACATGCGCAAGTTCTCGGACGGTGATACCATTACCATTGAACCCTGGCGCGCTAACTCCTTCCCAATCAATAAAGACCTGAGTGTAGACCGCTCGGCCTTTGACCGCATCATTCAAGCGGGTGGCTACGTAAGCGTGAACACCGGCGGGGCTCCCGACGGCAACGAGATTCCGATTCCGAAAGACATTGCAGACCGTGCCTTTGAAGCGGCCACTTGCATCGGGTGCGGCGCGTGCGTGGCGGCCTGCAAGAATGCCTCGGCCATGCTGTTCGTATCGGCCAAAGTATCGCAATTGGCTTTGCTGCCCCAAGGCGACGTGGAACGTAAAACCCGCGTTGAAAACATGGTGGCGCAGATGGACATCGAAGGTTTTGGGGCTTGCTCCAACATCGGCTCTTGTGCCGCCGAATGTCCGGTGGGCATTTCGCTGGAAAACATTGCCATTCTGAACCGCGAGTTTTTGACCGCCAAAGCCACGTCGAACAACTTGGTGTAAAAGCTTCTACCAACTACAAAAAAGGCGCAGCGGCATGGTCGCAGCGCCTTTTTTGTAGTTGGTTTTTTATTTTGTCCTACTTCCGATGCCCTGACATCCTATTGGCCACGGCAGCGCAACCAACGGCCGCAGGAACGGTTTAGACGTTGACCTTTGCTTTATAACCCGCTTCTGCTTTGATTACCCTGATTATCGGCACCAACCGCCCCAACTCTCGTGCCCGCCGCGTGGCGAGCCTCTACGCCTCCCTACTGGACACGCTGGGCGCCAAAACCCAATTCCTGGACTTGGCCAACTTGCCCGCCGACGCCCTAGAAAGTACCCTGTACCACAACGCTGGCAAGCACGAAGCCTTCAACCGCCTCGCTACCAGTCTCGACGCCAGCGACAAAGTAGTTTTCTTCGTACCCGAATACAATTGCTCATTTCCCGGGGCCCTGAAGTTGTTCATCGACGGCCTCCCCTACCGCGGTGGCCTGCGCGGCAAGAAGACCGCCCTTGTAGGCCTGGGTGTTGGTAGCCAAGGTGGCAGCCTGGCGCTAAGTCACCTCACCGACGTGCTGATGTACCTGAACTCAGCCGTGTTACCTCAGCGCGTACGCCTTCCCTTTATCGACAAAGAATTAACCGCCGAAGGCCAATTGACCACCCCGCTACTGACGGAGTTGTTGCGCGAGCAAGCGGCGGCGCTGCTGGCGTTTTAGCTTTGCAGCGTGCAAACAAGGCCCTTTATTGGCCGTAGGGACTTTGCATAGTCACTACAAACAAATGACACTGCAAATGGAGAAGCCCACCACGAATGTTTTCGGGGCGGGCTTCTCCATTTGCAAATGCAAAGCAACGTGTTAATCCACATTGTCGTGCAAGAAACGATTATCGCCAAGCAATTCGTTGTCATCCGATAGGTTGAAGCGGGAAATATTTTGCTCCGAGCTAGGCACCACAGTTTCTAGTTTCACCTGGCGGCGCAAGTAGGCCGGGGCCTCATACTGAGTCACGGCGTCGGGCGGCAAGCCGTGGCTCAGCTCCTGCATGCGGCGTCGGCGCTCTTCGGCCTGAGCATCCATGGGGCGGGGGCGGGCCGGCGCCGTGGTCGTATTGGCCGGCAATAGCACTGGCTCGCCAGGGCCCGTGATAGGCTGGCCCGTTAGCGGCGGAGTATTGCCCGGCAGGCCAGGGCCATCCAAGGTGAGATGCACGCGGGCCGGCTCGGCCGGGGGTGGTCCGAAGCTCGGTACGAAGGGTGCGGCGGGGGCGCCAGCTGCATTAGCAGGCGGCGTGGGCTGGCGCGCGGCTGGTTCGGGGGTGGCCTCAGCAGCGGAGCGCTGGCCCGGCGTAGTGATGGTGTGCGCCTCGCGGGCAAAACCCGTAGCAATTACCGTCACCCGGATGCTCTGGCCCAGCGTTTCGTCCACGCCGTGGCCGAAAATCATCTCCGCGTCCTGCCCAGCCTTGTCCTGGATGTACTCGGTGATTTCCGTCAGCTCGTCCATTTCCAGCTCGTGCTCGGTACCCGACATGATGGAGAGCAGGATTTTCTGGGCCCCGTGAATGTCGGTGTTATTGAGCAGCGGCGAGTTCAGGGCCTCTTCCGCGGCACGGCGGGCGCGGTTTTCGCCGTCGGTGATGCTGCTGCCCATCACGGCAGCGCCCGACTGCTTCATGGTCGTTTTCACGTCCTCAAAGTCCACGTTCACATCGCTCGTCACCGTAATGATTTCGGCAATCGACTTGGCGGCTGTGGTAAGCACCGTATCGGCCTTAGCAAAGGCCGCGCTCATCGTCAGGTTGCCGTAAATCTGAGGCAGCTTGTCGTTGAGAATTACCAACACTGTGTCACAGTGCGCGCTCAGCTCCTTAATGCCTTCCTCGGCCTGCAACCGCTTCTTCTTGCCTTCAAATAGGAAGGGCGCCGTCACAATACCCACCGTCAGAATACCCAGCTCCTGCGCCACTTGCGCAATAACCGGGGCCGCCCCGGTACCGGTGCCACCGCCCATGCCCGCCGTGATAAAGAGCATTTTGGTGCCCTGGTTCAGCAGCTCGCGGATTTGCTCTTTGCTTTCCAGCGCGGCTTGGCGGCCACGCTCGGGCTTAGCCCCGGCGCCGAGGCCTTCGGTCAGGTCCACCCCAATCTGGAGCTTGTTGGGCACCGTCGAGCTTTGCAGGGCCTGCTGGTCGGTGTTGCAAATGATGAACTCCACGTCCTTGATGCCCTGCTTGTGCATGTGCTTCACGGCGTTGGAGCCACCGCCGCCCACCCCAATCACTTTAATGATGGATTTGGTCTGAGCGGGAATATCAAATTTGTAATTCATATGAATTCATTTAACATTTAGCAGTTAACATTTAACATTTTCGCTCGTGGATGCCCGTGGGGGCCCATAAATAAAAATGTCAGTTGTTAAATGATAAATGATAATTGTTAAATGATTTAGTAAGATTTATCGTCGTAGTCGTCAATCAGCAGCCCTTTAGTGCGGCTGAGAATATCCTTGAAGAAACCAGCGGCGCGGCTGGGCTGCTTGGGCTCTTTTTTGGGCTCGGGAGCCGGAGCGGGGGCCGCCACCGGGCGCGCCGGCAAAACTACCTGTGGCGCCGGGGCGGCGGGCATCGCGGCGGGCGACACTACGTAGGCGCTAGGCTCTCCGTCGAATAACGAGCGGGGGCTGCGCTCTTCCAGGCCTTGGTAGCCCGAAAGCACGAGGCCCACGGTGGTGGCGTACATCGGCGATTTTACAGCCTCGATACGGCTCTTGCCCAAGTGCTGGTTGGGGTAGCCAATGCGAGTATCCAAGCCAGTGATGTATTCCGTCAGCTGCTCCAAATTTTGCAGTTGCGAGCCGCCGCCGGTGAGCACGATGCCAGCCGAAAGCTGGTCGTGCAGGCCCATGCGGTAAATCTCGGCGTATACCAGCTCCATAATTTCCGACATCCGGGCCTCGATGATGTAAGCCAGGTTTTTCAGCGAAACCTCCTTGGGCGGGCGGTTGGGCAGGCCGGGGATGCTCACGATTTCATGGTCGCTGGCTTCCTCGGCAATAGCTTTGCCGAACTTCACCTTTAGCTGCTCGGCTTGGCCGGGGGCCACGTTGCAACCCTGTTTGATATCCTGGGTGATAATATTGCCCCCGAACGGCAGCACCGCCGCGTGGCGGATAATACCATCCTTAAAAATGGCCAGGTCGGTGGTGCCGCCCCCGATGTCAATCAGGGCCACGCCTGCTTCCTTTTCCTCTTCCGAGAGAATAGACATGGCGCTGGCCAGTGGCTCCAGGATGAGGTCGGCGATTTCCAGCCCCGCCTTGGTTACGCACTTGTTAATGTTGTTGATGGCCGTGCTCTGGGCCGTGATAATGTGGAAGTTGCCCTCCAACCGCACGCCCTCGTAGCCCACCGGGTCCACAATACCCTCCTCGTAATCCACCTTGTAATCCTGGGGCATTACGTGGATGATTTGCGAGCCAGGCTGCGTCACGAGCCGGTACATATCCTGGGTGAGGCGGTTCACATCGTCGGGGCCGATGGTATCGGCCGAGTTGCGCGTGATGCTGCCGTTGTGGCGCAGGCTTTTGATGTGCTGCCCGGCAATGCCCACGTTCACCACGCCGATGCTGATGCCCGACTGCTCCTCGGCTTGCCGAATGGCCCGGCGAATGGCGTCCACCGTCTTATCGATGTTAAGCACAATCCCCCGCGAAACGCCTTCCGACACGGCCTTGCCCATGCCCAGAATTTCTAGTTTACCGAATTCGTTTTTGCGGCCTACCAGGGCGCAAATTTTTGTGGTGCCGATGTCGAGCCCGACGACGATTTTATCCTGTTGCATGAGAGAGGTGCCTGGCGAAAGCAGTGGGGGCGGGAAGAAAAAATACTGGACTTGCGCCCAATGTAAGTATATATCAGCGAATTACTATTCGCAAATGATTTGATTCTGATACTCCACGTTCACGCGGTGGTAGGTGTCCCAACCGAGGACTGATGGAATTTGGCGGTAAAATACCATAAGCTTAGCGAATTTCTCGGGAATGTTATCCGGGGGCCCGAATTCCACGCGCTGGTCACCCACCTGTTGGGTGAAAGATAAGCGGCCGTCAGCCCCAATTATTACCTCTGCTACCTGCGCCCGCCAAAAGGGGTGTTCGTCCACGAAACGGAGAAACCCGAGGCAGCGTTGCCCCGTGCTGTCCTGAAAAAAATCGGCCGGCAAGGCCGCCCCACCCGGCCGGGCCACCGTGGCCACTCGCGCCGTATAGAGGGGCGAAAGCGGCAGCGGCTGGCCAGCGGCATCTACGTAGGTATCGAGGCGGGCGTCGGGGTGCGTGAGGCGGGCAATGGGGCGGTTCTGGGTCACGTCGGCGTGCAGGTCGCCGGACAGGTCGCGGTACACCTGGGCGGTGCGCACGAACGGGTGGGCAGCGAGGCGGGCTTCCAGCTCGCGCAGCCGGGGGCCCTCGGGGCGGGTGCCCAGCACCGGCTCCTGCCCGCCCTTGGTGAGCAGGGCCGTCACGCCCCGCTCGCTGATGAAGTAGTTATCAAACTCGTTGGCGATACGCACGTCCACGGCCCCTACCGGCCGGTGGGCCTGGCGCACAGCCGCGAACACACCCAACCCGCCCAGCACCAGGAGGCAGACAAAAACAACTGAAAAATTCCGAACGGTGCGGTGCATGAATAGTGGCGAAAAATCGAAGGAATAAATTAATTATTACGCTTCACAGGATTTAAAAATTGGATGATAATTTTAACTTTATCAAGTCAAGCGTTTAGCGCTGCTGAATTAATTAATTTTTCCAACGCTCAGTAAAAATCAACTTTAATTCCGGCACGAGGGTATCAATGTCGCCAGCGCCCACCGTGGCCAGCACTTCGAGCGGGTCGGTTTGGGCCCCGGCCAGCACCTGGGCCTTGGTTTGAATGGATTTGAGCGGACTGGTAATGCCAGCCAAGATAATATCCGACGTGACACCGGGCAGCGGCAGCTCGCGGGCGGGGTAAATATCCAACAGAATTACCTCATCTGCAATACTTAAACTCTGCGCAAAGCCTTCGGCAAAATCGCGGGTGCGGGTGAATAAGTGGGGTTGGAACACTACCCGCAACCGCCGCCCCGGGTACAGCGCCCGCACCGAACGCAAGAACGCCTCAATTTCGCGTGGGTGGTGGGCGTAGTCGTCCAAATAAACCTGCCCCTGGGGGCCCGTCGCCACAAATTCAAACCGCCGCTTCACGCCCCTGTAGGCGGCCACAGCGGCCGTTATTTGCGCCGCGTCCAGGCCTTCAATTTGCGCTACGGCGGCGGCGGCCAGCATATTTTCCACGTTGTGGAAGCCGGGCACGGCCAGCGCCAGGCCGGGCACGGGCCCCAGGGGCCCGTGCAGGTCGAAGTAAAATTCTTGCCCTTGGGCTGTCACGTGGGCGGCGAATAATTCACGGCCCGGTGCAGCTGCTAAGCCGTAGTGAATGACGCGGGTACCGGCCGACGCGGCCGCGGCCACGCTAGGGTCGGCCGTGTGGTTGACGAGCAGCGTGCCGCCAGGCTTGATTTGCCCCACGAACTGCCGAAACGATTCAATCAGGGCCCCTTGAGTGCCGTAAATATCGAGGTGGTCGGCGTCGGTGCTGGTCACGATGGCCACGTCGGGGCGCAGCGTGAGGAAGCTGCGGTCATACTCGTCGGCCTCCACCACCACGGGGGCCCCGGGCGACTGCGGCAGCAGCAGGTTGCTGCCCAGGTTCACGGCGATACCGCCCAGGAAGGCGCCAGCGTCGTGGCCGGCGTGGTGCAGCAGGTGGGCCACCATGCTGCTGGTGGTGGTTTTGCCGTGGGTGCCGGCCACCGCAATCGTGCGCCGGCCCTGCGTGAGTACGCCCAGCACTTGGCTGCGCTTGCGGATATCGTAGCCCTCGGCTCGTAACCAGGCCCACTCGCGGCTGTCGGCCGGAATGGCGGGCGTGAGCACGACCAGTGTTTGCGCTTTATTTTCCCGCACCGCCGCCGGAATATTCTCTACTACATCGGCGTAGTGCACGGCAATTCCTTCGGCCTCCAGGGCTTGCGTGAGCGGCGTCGCGGTTTTATCGTAGCCGCTGACTTGGTGGCCGTTGGCGCGAAACCACCGCGCCAGCGCCGACATGCCAATGCCCCCGATGCCCAGAAAGAAGATGTACGGAAATTGGTCCAAGTGGTAATTAATAAATTTCGCGCAAAGTCCCGCGAGGTAAAAAATAAGTTTCGCTAAAACTAAGCCGCTTTAATTTTTAATTAATTTCAATAATTCGTCAACAATGGCCGTGGTAGCATCGGGTCGGGCCAGCTCAAGTACCCGCGCTTGCAGCTGCTGCTGGCGGGGCTCGTCGGCCAGCAGGCGCAGGGCTTCGTCGTAGAGACGCTCGGCGGCGTGGGCGTCGGTAATGAGCACGGCGGCGCCTTTACCTACTAGGGCCAGGGCGTTTTTGGTTTGGTGGTCTTCGGCCACGTTGGGCGATGGCACCAGGATGCAGGCCTTGCCTGTAAGTGCCAACTCGCTCACCGACAAGGCCCCGGCGCGGCTCACCACCACGTCGGCGGCGGCATAGGCCAGGTCCATGCGCCGGATGAACTCGTAGGCGTACAGGCCGCCAGCGGCGTAAGGGGCGGCCTGCTGCTTGGCCTCGGGGTAGTAGAGCTTGCCGGTTTGCCAGAGCAGCTGCACGCCGGCGGCTTGCAGGCGCGGTAGGGCGGCGGCCGTGGCCAGGTTGAGGGTACGGGCCCCCAGGCTACCACCTACCACAAGTAGCGTTTTCTTGGCTGGGTCGAGGCCGAAAAAAGCCAAGGCTTCAGCCCGGTTGCCGCCCACGATTTCGGCCCGCACGGGGTTGCCGGTGAGCACCAGCTTATCAGCGGGAAAGAACTTCTCCATACCCTCGTAGGCCACGCAAATGCACGCCACCCGACGGCCCAACAGCTTGTTAACCAGGCCCGCGTAGGAGTTTTGCTCCTGGATGAGTGACGGGATGGCGCGGCTGGCAGCGGCCAGCAGCACCGGTGCCGAAGCGTAGCCGCCCACGCCCACCACGGCGTCGGGCAGGAAGTCCTCAATGAGCTTGCCGGCCCGGCGTACCGAACGGAATACCTTCACTGGAAACAACAGGTTTTGGGGCGTGAGGCGGCGTTGCAAACCGCTGATGTCGAGGCCCACAATGTCGTAGCCGGCCTCGGGCACGCGCGTCATTTCCATGCGGCCGTTGGCGCCCACGAAGAGGATGGCCGCGTCGGGGTGGCGGCGGCGCAGCTCGTTGGCAATGGCCACCGCCGGGAAAATGTGCCCGCCGGTGCCGCCGCCGCTGATGATGACGCGAAGTGGATTAGACATATTCACGGCCGCAAAATTTGATTCTTCTAATCGCCATAAATGCAATGGAACGCCGAATTCCTCGAGCGCAAAATCTTTAGCATCTAGTTCAGTGTTTTGAAGATAATCGAACAAGGTGCTCCCATTCCGATAAACATATAAGTAAGCTCCAACCGTTGAATCGTTCTCAATTTCGAACCTCAAGCCTCCATACTCAGCTATTGGAAGCAATTCAGAATTAGGTATACGACGGGTTTTGGCGCGGGATGCGGGGCGCGTCGGGATCGGAGCCCACGACGGGACGAATTTCAGGTTCGCCCCGGCTCACGGCCAGGATGATGCCGATGCTAATACCGGTGAAAATCAGGGAGGTACCACCCATGCTCAGCAGCGGCAGCGGCAGGCCCGTGATGGGCCCCAGGCCCACGGCCACGCCCATATTCACCAGCGCTTGCAGCACCAGGCTGAAGCTGAGGCCCGCCGAGAGCAGGCCCCCAAAGGCGCCGTAGCTATTCATCACCGTTTTCAGGCCCCGATACAGCAGCGCTAAGTATAGCAGCAGCACCACGGCCCCGCCCAGCAGGCCGTATTCCTCGATGATGATGGCGAAAATGAAGTCGGAATACGGGTGGGGCAGAATGTTGCGCTCAGTGCTTTTGCCGGGGCCCTTGCCGGCCACGCCGCCGGTGGCAATGGCGATGTAGCTGTGCTCCAGCTGGAACGGCGTCTTCTTGGTGGGGTCGGAGAAGCTCGACACGCGCGACATCACGGTGCCCAGGCGCTGGCCAGCGGCCAGGCCCGCGCCGCCCAGCACCACGCCGATGGCCACCATCACGGCCATTTGCTTGAGCGGCACGCGCCCGATGAACATCAGCAGCATGCAAGTAGCAAACAGCAGCAGGGCCGTGGACGCGTTACTGAGGATGATGAGGCCGCAGATGACGCCCACCCACAGCATCACCGGCAGCAGCGTGGACTTGAAATCGTGCAGGTGCTGCTGGCGGCGGCTGAGCATGCTGGCCAGGTGCGAAATCAGGGCCAGCTTGGCCAGGTCGGAGGGTTGAAAGGTGAGGTGGATGACCGGGATGGTGAGCCAGCGCGAGGCGTCGTTGAGGGTGGTGCCGCCCACGAAAAACGTGAACAGCAGCAGCGGTACCGAAATCAGCAGCGCGTAGAGTGACAGCCGCGAGTAGTGCCGGTAGTCCACGCGGTGCGCCAGCCACATTAGCGCCAAACCCATGAAGATGAGCCCACTGTGCTTAAGCACAATCATTTCCGCCGAGCCGGGCCGGCCGCGCAGCTCGTTGCGGTAGGCCAGCGTGCCGGTGGCCGAGTACACCACGGCGATGCTGATGACGGAAAAAATCAGCACAATGGCCCATAAAATGGGGTCCCCCTTGAGGTTGCGCTGGAGCCAGTTGGGGCGGAAAGTGGGTTCCATAAATCGCAGATTTTGCAGATTATAATTGATTTACGCAGATTCAGACGAGTGCAATTCCTGCACGGCGGCGGCAAACTGGCGGCCGCGGTCTTCGTAATTTTCGAACAGATCGAAGCTGGCGCAGCAGGGCGAGAGCAGCACCACATCGCCGGGTTGCGCCAGGGCCCCGGCGCGGCGCACCGCATCGGCCATGCTTTGGGTTTCCTCCACGTGCGGTACCACGCCCTCAAACGCGGCGCGCAGCTTGGCATTGTCCACCCCCAGGCAGACAAGGGCCCTAACTTTTTGGCGGGCCAGGTCCACGAGCGGTGAGTAATCATTACCCTTGTCGGTGCCCCCGGCAATCCACACAATTTGGGATTTAAGGCCTCCAAGGGCGTACCAGGCGGCTTCCACGTTGGTGGCTTTGCTGTCGTTAATGTACTCCACGCCAGCAATTACGCCCAGGGATTGCAACCGGTGGTCGGCGTTTCGGAAGGTGGCCAGGGCCCCTTCGATCTGAGCGATGCCGACGCCCGCCACGCGCGCGGCCAGCACGGCCGCCAGCACGTTCTGGCGGTTGTGCTGGCCGATGAGCGGCGACTGCGCCGTGCTGATTATTTCCGTTTTGCTATAGTAGCCGGGCAGCAGGTCCACGCAGAGCTGCGTCGCCGCTTTGTAGTAGCCCGCCAGGTGCAGGTCGGGCCGGCGCTCCAGGCCAAACGGCATTTTCATCACCGGCCGCAGCGCGGCCTGGAAGTAGCGCGTGATGTTCTCATCGTCGGCGTTGTAAATAAAATAGCCGCTGCTGTCTTGCTTGCGGGCGATGCGCAGCTTGGCGTGGGCGTACTCGCTCAGCGAGTAGTTGTAGCGGTCGAGGTGGTCGGGGGTGATGTTGAGCAGCACGGCAATCCAAGGCCGGAACTCGTGGGTATCATCGAGCTGGAAGCTACTAATTTCCAACACGTAATAGTCGTACTCATCAGCAATAACCTGCTCGGCAAAGCTGCGGCCCACGTTACCGCCCAGGCCCACTTTCAGGCCTGCCTCCTTTAGCAGGTGGTAGGTAAGCAGCGTAGTCGTGGTTTTGCCGTTAGTGCCGGTAATGCAGATGCACTTGGCCTTGGTGTAGCGGCCCGCGAACTCTATCTCGGAGATAATCGGTGTTTTCTGCTCGCGCAGGGACTGGATGACCGGCGCTTTCTCGGGAATGCCGGGGCTTTTAATTACCTCGTCGGCGGCCAGAACCCGCGCCAGCGTGTGCTGGTTTTCCTCAAACTCAATCCCGGCCCGGGCCAGCTTCTCGCGGTAGCCGACCTGAATGGTGCCGCGGTCCGACACGAATACGGCGTGGCCCTTGGCCTGCGCCAGCAACGCTGCCCCTACCCCACTTTCGGCCGCGCCAAGGATGACAATGTTCATAATTAGCGCAGCTTGAGGGTTACCAACGTGATGACGGCCAGCATAATACCCACAATCCAAAACCGCGATACGATTTTGGACTCGTGGTAACCCAGCTTCTGGTAATGGTGGTGCAACGGCGACATGCGCAGGATGCGGCGGCCTTCGCCGTACTTGCGCTTGGTATATTTAAAGTAGCCGACCTGGAGGATAACCGACAGGTTTTCAATGAGAAACACGCCACAAAGAATGGGGATTAGCAACTCTTTGCGCACGATGAGGGCCAGCACGGCGATAATGCCGCCCAGGGCCAGCGAGCCGGTATCGCCCATGAATACCTGCGCGGGGTACGAATTGTACCACAGAAATCCAATGCAGGCCCCCACGAACGCCGTGCAGAAAATAACCAGCTCGCCCGAATCCGGGATGAACATGACGTCCAGATAATCAGCCAGTAAGGCATTGCCGCTGACAAAGGCGAAGATAGCCAACGTAATGCCGATGATGGCCGACGTGCCGGCCGCCAGCCCGTCGAGGCCGTCGGTGATGTTAGCCCCGTTGCTGACGGCCGTTATCAGGAAGATGACAATTGGGATGTAGAAGATGGCATACAGGCCGTTGAAGAACGTGCCGGCGTTAGCGAATAAGTCGCCGTAGTTCAGCTCGTTATTTTTCATGAACGGCACGGTGGTAATCATCAGGTGCACGTCGTGGTACACCTTACTGGCGTCCACTTCCGACAGGGCCCCGTTGGGCAGCAGGTACTGGCGCACGGTCACCTCGTTCGAGAAAAACAGCACCCAACCCACCGTAAGGCCCAGCCCCACCTGGCCCAGCACCTTGAAGCGCCCGCTCAGGCCCTCCTTGTTCTTGCGGAAAACCTTGATGTAGTCGTCGAGGAAGCCAATCAGCCCAAGCCACACCGTGCTCAGCAGCATGAGGATAATATAGATGTTGCGCAGCCGGGCCAGCAGCAGCACCGGCACCAGAATAGCTAACAGAATGATGAGGCCGCCCATTGTGGGGGTGCCTTTTTTTTCATTCTGGCCCTGCAAACCCAGGTCGCGGATGCTTTCGCCCACCTGCTTCTTCTGGAGCAATCGAATGAGGCGACCGCCAAAAAACTGGGCGATGAGCAGCGAAATCACTACCGCCAGGCCGGCCCGGAACGTGGTGTACTGAAACACCCCGGTGCCGGGCACGTGAAAATGTTCGTGGAGGTAGCGGAAGAGGTAATAGAGCATGGGCAACGGCGAATAAAGCGGAGCGGGCCCCCCGGCTTTACTTGTTCAAAGTTTCAAATAATTCGAGCAGGACTTCCTTATCGTCGAAGTGCGTTTTCACGCCCTGCACGTCCTGGTAGTTTTCGTGGCCCTTGCCCGCCACCAGCACAATGTCGTGGGGCCCCGCCCACTCCAGGGCAGCGCGGATGGCGGCGCGGCGGTCGGGCAGGGTACGCACGCGGGCGGCATCGGGGGCCAGCAAGCCGGCCTGCATTTGGGCCAGTATTTCGAGCGGGTCCTCGAAGCGCGGGTTGTCGGAGGTGAGCACCACATGGTCGGAGAGACGAGCGGCGAGGGCGGCCATCACGGGGCGCTTGGCGGCGTCTCGGTTGCCGCCGCAGCCCACCACCGTGACAATGCGCTGCTGGGGCTGGCGGATTTGGTGCAGGGTCTGGAGCACATTTTCCAGCGCGTCGGGCGTGTGGGCGTAGTCTACCACGGCCGTAATGCCCTGCCGGAGCGACACCACCGGCTCGAAGCGGCCGGGGGCCGTAGTCAGGCCCGAGAGAATGGTGAGTACCTCCGTGGGGTCTTCGCCCAGCAGCACCGCGGCCCCGTACACGGCCAGCAAATTGTAGGCGTTGAACACGCCGATGAGCCGGAACTGCACCTCACGGCCGTCAATTTCCAGGAACAAGCCGTGCACCTCGTTGGCAATGAGGCGCGCCCGGAACGTGGCCGCCCCGCGAAGCGAGTAGGTTTCGCGGCGGGCGGCGGTGTTTTGCAGCATCACGGGGCCCCGCTTGTCGTCGGCGTTGGTGAGGGCAAAGGCCGTTTTGGGCAGCGCGTCGAAGAAGCCCTTCTTGGCCTTCAGGTAATTGTCGAACGTACCGTGGTAGTCGAGGTGGTCGTGGGTGAGGTTGGTGAACACGCCGCCCGCGAAGCGCAGGCCCGTCACGCGGTGCTGGGCCACAGCGTGGCTGCTCACCTCCATGCAGGCGTGGGTGCAGCCGGCGGCCACCATGCGGGCCAGCAGCGCATTCAGCCGGATGGCGTCGGGGGTAGTGTGGGTAGCGGGGACGACGGTTTCATCAATCTGGTTCTGCACCGTGCTCAGCAGGCCGGCGTGATAGCCCAGCTCGCGCAAGAGCTTGTGCAGCAGCGTAGCGCAGGTAGTTTTACCGTTGGTGCCCGTCACGCCAATCAGCTTCAGCTGGCGCGATGGGTGCCCGTGGAAGGCCGCCGCCACCAGGCCCAGGGCCCCCGCGCTGTCGGCCACCCGCACGTAGGCGGTGCCGGGGCGCAGCACGGCCGGCAGCTCCTCGCAAATGACGGCCGCCGCGCCCTGGGCCACGGCGGTTTCAATGTACTGGTGGCCATCGGTGGCCGTGCCGCGCAGGGCGCAAAACGCCACCCCGGGCCCGGCCTCCCGCGAGTCGAGGGTGAGGCCGGTGATGGGCACGTCGGCGGGGCCCTGCTGCTGGAGCACGGCCACGTCGGCGAGCAAGGAAAAGAGCGGAAGAGAAATCAAGGGCAAAACCGCGGGGCAGCGGGGCTTTGGAGGCGAGGAAGGTGGTCAGGCGTTGCGCGCCGATTTGCGGGGCTTGTCGGTAGCCAGGCGGGTTTTGGCCGGTTTGGCTTTGGCATCAGATTTCGGCCTGGCTTTATCAGCCTTAGACTTAGCGGCGGAATTGGTTCTGGTTGGCACCTTGGCGTTAGCTTTTGCCTCCGCCTTGGGTTTGGCAGGGGCCCCTTTGGGAGCCGCGGCTTTGGCCTTGCTGGGCGAAGCTTTGGCGGTCACCGATTCGGCTTCCGTGGGCACCAGCAGGATATTCTCCGCCAGGTCGGTGTGCTCGGGCGCGGGCAGGGCCCGAGGAGCATCGTCGCGGGGCCCCGTCTCCACCAGCGTGAGGGTGATGGCGTCGCCGCGCTTATAAGGGGCCCCGGCGGCCAGGCTCTGGGCGCGCACGCGGCCTGTACCCAGGGCCCGCACGTGCAAGCCCCGGTTTTCGAGCAGAAACAGCGCATCGCGCAGGCTCAGGCCCCGAGCGTTGGGTACGCGGCCGGCGCGCATGGGGTTCACCACCAAGGCCACGGTGCGGGCGTGGAAGGCCGTGTCGGACGCGCCCCGCACCCACTCCTCGCCGCCGGTGGCCTGGGTATTGCCGGCCAGGCCCAGCTTCTGGCAAACCAGGGCCAGCTCATCCTGCATACCGGCGCGCACCAGCGGCACGCGGCTCTTGTTCAGGCGGGCCTTGGCCAGCAGCGGGCGCTGGCTCAGCAGGTCGCGGGCCATGCACTTATCGGCCACTTCGCGGAATACCGGGGCGGCCACATCGCCGCCGTACACGCGGCCGCGGCTGGGCGAGTCAATCACCACAATGCAGCTGTACTTGGGCTTGTCGGCCGGAAAGTAGCCGCAGAAGCTAGTCGAGTACGTTTTGGTGTAATGGCCGTTTTTGAACTTCCAGGCCGTGCCCGTTTTGCCGGCGATGGTATAGTCTTTGGGCCGAATCCGGCTGGCGGTACCCTCGGCCACCACGCCTTCCAGCATGGCCTTCAGCTTGCGCAGCGTGTTGTCGGAGCAGATTTTGGGGATCAGCACCCGGGGCGCAAACTCCTGCACTACCTGGTCGGCCTGCTTGATTTGCTTGACAATCATGGGGGCCACCTTCACGCCGTTGTTGGCCACGGCGTTGTAGAAAGCCAGCGTTTGCAGCGGAGCCAGCTTCAACTCGTAGCCGATGCTCATGGTTGAGAGCGAGGTGCGGCTCCAGCTACGGTCAGTGGGGTCCTTCACATAAGGCAGCGCCTCGCCATTCATCTGGAAGCCCAGCGGCTTATCGAGCCCGAATTTCTTGAGGTAGTCAGTGTACTGCGCGGGGTTGGCGGCGAAGTGCTCCTGCACCAGCCGCGCCACCCCGATGTTGCTCGATTTCTCGAACACCTGCTGCACCGTGATGCGGCCGTTGGCGTGCGAGTCGGTCTTCACAGCCCCCCCGATGGCCATGCGCCCGGGGCCCGTGTCCACCACATCGTCGAGCGTGATGTCGGGGTACGCCTCCATCAAGGCCATCATCGAGGCCAACTTGAAGGTCGAGCCCGGCTCGGTGCGGCCCTGGTCGGCAAAGGCGTAGTTGTAGTCTTCCTTATAGGTATCGTCGGCGGCGCGGCCCAGGTTGGCCACGGCCTTGATTTCGCCGGTTGCCACTTCCATCAGAATCACGCAGCCGTACTGGGCGTTATTGTCCACCAGCGACTTGTAGAGGGCGTTTTCGGCCACGTCCTGCAAGTTGATGTCAAGCGTGGTTTTGATGTCGTACCCCGGCTGGGGCTTGATTTCAGTGCCGTCATAAAGCGGTTTAATGCCGCCCGGCACCCGCTCAAACAGGGCTTCGCCGGCCTTGCCCGCCAGGCTGGGCTCGAAGGTGAATTCCAGGCCCGCGCCGTGCTGCTGCTCGTTCACGAAGCCCACGGTGCGCTGCGCCAGGCCCCCAAACGGCCGGAACCGCTTGTCGACCTTCTCAAAAATGGCCCCGCCGCGGTTACGCTTTGCCCGGAAGATGGGCCACTGGGCCAGCAGCTTTTTCTCCTGAAAGTTAATTTGGCGCGAGTTCAGGCGGATGTAGCGCAGGGCCGGGTCCTTAGCGCGGCGGGCATTGGTTAGGCGCTGCTTATACTCCTGCCTAGTTCGGTCGCCGAAGAAGTGCGACAACTGCCAAGCCAGCGAATCGACCCCGGCCTGAAACACCGCTTCTTCCACCACGCCTGGGTCCCAGGCCACCCGGTAGAAGGGCAGCGAGGTAGCCATAATACTCTCGTTATCGGAGAAAATATTACCCCGCGTGGCCGGCACTGGCTGGTAGCTGATGCGCCGCTCCTGCTCCAGGGCCCGCCATTTGGCGCCCTCCTGGAACTGGATGCGCGTAGCCTTCCACAGGATGAGCCCCGAGAAGACAGCCACCCCCAAAAAGGCCAGCCGTACCCGCGTCACAATTGACTTTTTTACGCTGCCTTTCATCGACGGTGGAAGGTAATAGATTGGGTACGAGCAGCTTCTTTCTTGTACTTAGTTGTACTCTTTGTACTCTTTTTAACTGATTTCTTATCGCCGGGCTTACGCGCTACTTTCGCCTTCGGCTTGTCCATCAGCACCTTAACGGTTCGGCGTGCGAGCACCGGCGCTACAGCGGCGAGGGAATCTTCGGGAATGGCGGCGGCAATTTCGGGCTCGCCGTCGATGCCGGCGTTGGCGTAGCTGCGGCGGCCCGCCAGGGCGTCGGCGCGCTGGGCAGCCAGCGAGTCGCGGCCGGCGCGAGCGGCCAGCGTATCGGCCGTCAGCACGGGCATCAGTTCCAGGGCGGCGGCGTCGAGGTGGCCGGCCGGCACCTGGATGCGGAAGGGCGGCGACGAGCTTTCGACCAGCCCGAAGGCCGCCACTTTGCGGGCCACCTCGCTCTGCTTGCTGGCCTCCATGTAGTCCGATTTCAAGGTAGTATAGTCAGCGCGCAGGTCTTCGGTTTCCTGCTTGAGGCGCTGGATGTTGCGGCTCATGCGGTTGCCGTAGTGCGTGTTGCCGATGTAGAGCAGCGTGAGAAACATCACGAACAGCAGGTGCGGCAGGTAGCGCACCGGCAGGCCCTCGCGGAAAAGCCCGTCCACGCTCGTCATCCGGTCAAAAACCGAGAACAGGCTCCAAGTGCGGGGCACGCGCTCCGGGCGGGGCGGACGCGCAGGGCGGGCCGGGCGCTCGGGGGCCGCTGCGCGTGGGCGCGGGGCCTCTACCACGGCCTCCGGCGCCACGGCCTCCGGCGCCACGGCCTCCGGCGCCACGGCGA
Organism: Hymenobacter nivis; assembly: GCF_003149515.1. Lineage (NCBI taxonomy): Bacteria > Pseudomonadati > Bacteroidota > Cytophagia > Cytophagales > Hymenobacteraceae > Hymenobacter > Hymenobacter nivis. Next base: position 4,995,583 of record NZ_CP029145.1, on the reverse strand, counting down.
CCGGCACGGGCGGGGGCCCGGGCACCGGCTCGGGAGCCCGGGGCACGTTGGCGCGGCGCGGCGCATCGGTGGGACGGTAGGTATTGGCGGCCAAAATTTTAATTAAAAATTATGAATTAAAAATTATGAATTAAAAATTAAAAATAATTTGGTTTAAACTGATAATGAAGAGGTAACGGCGTTTAATTGCCGTTTGAGCCCTAGAGAAAGTTGAGGTGGGGCCCCGGGACTTGAGGAGAACGGCTCATTTTTAATTCTTCGTTTTTAATTCCTCACCGCAACCCGCAATTTAGCACTGCGGGCGCGGCTGTTCAGGGCCACTTCCTCAGCCGAGGCCTCTTCAGGGCGACGGTTGAGAGCGGTGAACGGCTTGGTTTCATGGCCAAAAAAGTCCTTTTCTACCTCCCCAAAAAACTTCCCCTTGCCGATAAAATTCTTGGCCAGCCGGTCTTCCAGCGAGTGGTAGCTGAGCACTACCAGCCGGCCGCCGGGGCGCAGCACGTCGGCCGTTTGCAGCAGCATTTCCTGCAAAGCGTCCATTTCCTGGTTCACCTCGATGCGCAGAGCCTGGAAAACCTGAGCTAAATACTTGTTCTCCTTGCCGCGCGGCATCACGCTCTGAATGGCCGTTTTCAGCTCCTGGATGGTGGCCAACGGGCGGCCGCGGCGGGCCTGCACCACGGTGGCGGCCAGGGTGCGGGCGTTGGTCACTTCGCCGTACATGCCGAAGATGCGGTGCAGGTCGGCTTCCTTGTAGTCGTTGAGCACGTCGGCGGCCGTAGGGCCCCCGTCGGTGTCCATGCGCATGTCGAGGGGCCCGTCGAAGCGGGTGGAAAAGCCCCGTTCCGGCGTGTCGAACTGGTGCGAGCTCACGCCCAGGTCGGCCAGCAGGCCGTCCACGGGCAGGGCGTCACGGCGGCGCAGCTCGGCGGCCAGGTCGCGGAAGTTAGCCCGCACGAAAGTGAACTGCGGCCGGGCCAGGCGAGCGGCTTCGGCCTCAGCGTCAGCATCTTGATCGAAGCTATAGAGGTGGCCCGTGGTGAGGCGCTCGAGCAGGCGCGCCGAGTGGCCGCCGCCGCCAAACGTCACGTCCACGTAGCGGCCGCCGGGCTGCACGTCGAGCCCGGCCAGGCATTCGGCCAGCAGCACGGGGCGGTGGTAGGCGGTATCGTTGGGGCGTGGTTCCATCATCAAACGGCCAAGGTGGAGTCGGTGGCCAAAAATTTCTGTGCCTGCTGGCTAAAGGTCTGCTGGTCTTTAATCAGGAACTCCTCGTAGCGAGCTGGGTCCCAGATTTCGCAGCGGTTGCCCAGGCCCACCACAATGGCTTCTTTCTCGATGCCGGCGTAGCGCAGCATGGTGCGCGGCAGCATAAAGCGGCTGATACTGTCCAGCTCCACCTCCGTCATGCCCCGGAAAAAATTGCGCTGAAACTGCCGGTATTCCTCGTTAAACTCGTCGAGAGCCATCACTTTGTCGTGGATGACGCGCCAGGCGGCCCGCGGGTATAGCACCAGGCAAGGCTCGAAGCCGCGCACGAGCACCAGCTGATTGCCCGACTCGTCGGGCAGGTTACCCTTAACCTTGGCCGGGAGCACGAGCCGCCCCTTGGGGTCGAGCTTGCATTCGTATTCGCCGGAGAGCAGGTGCATGGCGGAGCCAGGGAAAAGGAAGGGAAGTAAACAAAAGTACGGGCGGCCTTTTGAATAACAACCACAATTTACCATTATTTACCACAATTCAGGGCCCGTTTCCGGGCCCCAGGGGCACATTCGCTTGGCGAGGTGTGGATATTTGCCAAAATGGCAGCTACTTTCGGGGCCACCCTAACCGTTCTGCCCATGCGCTTTTTCTCCTGGCGTTTCCCCGCGCTTTCGTTGGCCGCTGGTGCGGCATTGCTACTCCACGGCCCGGCGGCCGGGGCCCAAGACCGGCCCCAAGTGGGGGCCCCGGTGCACATTCTGTTCGTCGGCAACAGCTTCACCCACGGCGCCCACCTGCCGGTGCAGCAGTACAACGCCGCTGCCGTGACCGACGAAAACTACGGGCAGCCCAAGGGCACACCCCGCCAAGGCAACCCGCCCGAGCTGGGGCCCTGGGGCGGCATCCCGGGTATTTTCAAGAAGCTGGCCGACGAGGCGGGGCTGAACTACGACGTGCACTCGGAAACTCTGAGCGGGCAGACACTCAAGTTCCACTACGACAACGCCCTGAGCGTCATCAACCAGCCGCGCTGGCAGGCGGTGGTGTTGCAGGAGTATAGCACGGGGCCCCTGCCGGCGCGGCGCAGCGGCAAGCGGGCCGAATTCTACGACTACGGCACCCGCCTGGAGCAAGCCGTGCACCAAGCCAACCCTGCCGCCCGTGTGTACTTATACGAAACCTGGGCCCGCGCCGACCTCACCTACCCGCCCGACAAGCCATATTCGGGCCAGCCCGTGGACTCGATGACGGCCGACCTGCACGCCGGCTACTACGGCCTGGCGGCGGCCAACGGCCACTTCGCGGGCGTAGCCCCGGCCGGCGATACCTGGCTGCGGGCCATCCAAACCGGCGTGGCGATGCCCAACCCCTACGCACCCGCCGCCGGCCAGCTCGACCTATGGACCAACGACCACTATCACCCCAGTCCGCAGGGCGCCTACCTGAACGCCTGCGTGCTGCTGGCCACCATCGCCGGCTACGACCCGCGCGCCCTGGGGCCCCAGGAGCAGGCCGCGGCCGACTTGAACATTGCCCCGCCCGACGCCGTGGCCCTGCAACGCCTAGCCTACGAGCAGGTGCGGGCGGCCCCGCCGGCCGAGGCCATACCTAGCCACGGCAAGCTGAGATCTAAGCACAAGCGCGCCAAGGCTGTCCTGGCGCACTAAGCACCGGGGCGGAAGTTGTGCACGCGGCGGGGCCGAATTTTGTGTACCACTGGGGCCCCCAGGCCGTACCTTTGCGGCGTGAAACCCCGTTCCCTCGCCCACCGAATCGTCAGCCTGTGGCTGGCCGTGCTGGTGCTCACCGCCTCGGTGGGCCTCACGGTGGAGCAGCACACTTGCCGGTTCAGCGGGCGCAGCCGGGCCAACCTGGCGCTGCTGGGGGCAGCGCCGCGTAGGTGCTACGGGGCCACGGCGCCGCCGCGCATCAAGGACAACTGCTGCGAGTTCAGCAGCCACTGGCACAAGCTGACGGCCCCGGCCCATGCGCACGCTCTTGAGAAAGTGCCGGTGCCGGGGCCCCTGCTGGCGGCCTGGCTGCCGGGTGCGGCGTGGCCGCAACTGCCGGTTTCTGAAGCGGCGAGGGGCACGGCCGGGCCGCGCTGGTTTGCGGCCGATGCCTCGCCCCCGCCGCGGGGCGGGCGGGCCCTGCTGCGCTGGGTAGGTAAGCTGGTGGTTTAGGGTTTTTCGGATGAGGCGGCCGCTGGTGCAGCGACCGCCGTCGCGGCTTTTTGGCCCGACTTTCTGTTTTCGGAAAACCTTAATTTACAGCTATTATGAAATCCTTGCGCGGGCTCAGCCCGCTGCTTACCAGCGGCTTGCTGCTGGCGCTGGGGGCCCCCAGCGCCGCCTGGGCGCAGGCCGTGCCCGGCCCGGTGCGGGGCGAAGTCACGGAGCAAACCACGGCCGCGCCTTTGCCCGGCGCGCTGCTGCGCTGGCTGGCCGACGCGCCCACTACGGCCGACAGTTTTCCCACGACCACCGCCGACGCGGCGGGCCACTTTGTGCTGGCCCGCCCGGCCCGGGCCGCCGGCCGCCTGGTGGTGCAGGTTCTCGGCTACCGGCCCGATACGGTGGCCGTGCCCGCCGCCGGCAGCCCCTACCTGCGGGTGGGCTTGCGGCCCGGCCTGGAGTTGGGCGAGGTGACGGTAACCACCCGGGCCCCCGCCTACTCGGCCATCACGCCCACCAACACGCAGGTAATTTCGGCCCGCGACCTCACCAAATCGGCCTGCTGCAACCTGGCCGAGAGCTTCGAAACCAACGCCGCCGTGGAGGTAACGACCTCCGATGCCGTGTCGGGGGCTAAGCAGATTCAGCTGCTGGGGCTCGACGGGGCCTACTCGTTGCTGACCGTGGACAACCAGCCGGCCCTGCGCGGGCTGGCCGCGCCCTACCGCCTGGGCTACCTGGCGGGGCCCTGGATTGAAAACATTGAAATCATCAAGGGCACGGGCTCGGTGGTGAACGGCTACGAGGCCATTTCGGGCCAGATCAACATCAAGCTGAAGGAGCCCGAAAAGACCGACCAGCTGCTGTTCAACGCCTACGCCAACGACCTGGGCAAGTTCGACGTCAACCTCAACTCCTCGGTCCGTCTTAACCCGAAGTGGAGCACCGTGCTGCTGCTGCACACCGACCACCTGGGCCGGCGCGTGGACCGCAACGGCGACGGCTTTCTGGACCTGCCGCTGGCCACGCAATTCAACGCCGTGAACAAGTGGAAGTACCTTTCCGGCCACGGCCTGGTGACGGAGGTGGGCCTGGGGGCCCTGCACGAAGACCGCCAGGGCGGCCAGCTGAGCTTCCGGCCCGACGCGCCCGACGCCTACCGCCAGGCCTACGGCACCACCAACACCACCCGCCGCTACACGGCCTTCACCAAAACGTCGTACACCTGGCCCACCCGCCCCTTCCAGAGCCTGGGCCTGCTGATGAACGGCACGAGCCACGACTTCAACTCGACTTACTCGTTTAGTGAGGTGACGGGGGCCCGGCGTTACGACGGCACCCAGCGCACGGGCCAAGCCACGCTGCTGTTCCAGAGCATCATCGGGAGCACCACGCACGGCTACCGGGCGGGGCTGAGCTTTTTGTACGACGACTACCGCGAGTTTTTGGGCACCGGCCAAACCTACGGCACCGAGACGCCGGATGACACCTACGCCCGCGAGCACCGCAGCCGCCGCGAGCTAGTGCCCGGAGCCTTTGCCGAGTACACGTACCAGAACAGCCGCAACCTGACCATAGTGGCCGGCCTACGCGCCGACCGCCACAACCTGTACGGCTGGCAGGTCACGCCGCGCTTCAACCTGAAGTACGACGCCACCCAAAACTCCATTTTCCGGCTCTCGGCGGGCCGCGGCTGGCGCATGGCCAACCCCATCGCCGACAACGCCTACCTGCTGGCCAGCGCCCGCACCTTCGTCATCGGCAACGCCCTGCGCCCCGAAACGGCTTGGAACTTGGGCGGCAGCTTCACGCAGTATTTTGAGCTATGGGGCCGCCAAGCCACGTTCGTGGCCGACTACTACGACACCATGTTCGGCAACCAGGTGGTGGCCGATATGTACACTGCGCCCCAATTCGTGCTCATCAACAATTTGGGCCCCGGGAACCGCTCCTTCGCCCGCAGCGTGCAGGCCGAGTTGCAGGTGGAGCCCGTGAAGGGCTTTCAGGTGAAGGGCGCCTACAAGTACCTCGACGTGCGCACCACCTACGGCAACGAGCTGCTGCCCAAACCCCTCACCCCCAGCCACCGCGCCTTCCTGAACCTGGGCTACGCCTCGGCCTTCGACAAGTGGCGGGCCGATTTCACGGTGCAGTGGTTTGGCCAGCGGCCACTGGCCTACCTCGGCAACGACGGCGCCCACCAGCACGCCGCCGGCCAAAACCCGGCCGTGTACTACGCCCCGCGCTACGCCGCGCTCAACACCCAAATTACGCGCGCCTTCAAGCGCCTGGAGGTGTACGCCGGCGTCGAAAACCTCACCAACTACCGCCAGCCCAACCCCATCGAAAGCGCCGCCTTCCCATTCAGCCCCACCTTCGACGCCGCAATGGTGTGGGGCCCCGTGTACGGCCGCCTCACGTATGTTGGCCTCCGCTACCGCGTCGAGTAACCAATTGGTTTTCAATATATGATATCGTCATGCTGAGCGAAGTGAAGCATCTCTAATACGTAAGTAAACTAATCGATTCACCGAAGCGGTAGAGACGCTTCACTCGTTCAGCGTGACGACCTTATAGATTAAAACCTAGCTTAATTTTCGCACTATTTCGCCTTCTAATCTCTTTTCATTTTTATGAAAGCTCTTTCGTTTTTCCTCTTCGCCGCCTTCAGCGCGGCCGGCCTCAGCGCCCAGGCCCAAACTGCTCCCGCCGCCGCCAAAGCCGTGGCCGGCACCGAAACGGTCAAGTTCAAAACCTCGGCCGTGTGCGATATGTGCAAGGCGCGCATCGAGAAAAGCATGGCCTACGAGAAGGGCGTGCAAAGCGCCACCCTCGACGTGCCCACCAAGGTGCTCACGGTGAACTACCGCCCCGAAAAAACTAACACCGCCGCCCTGCGCGCCGCCGTGCAGAAAACCGGCTACGACGCCGACGAGCAAACCGCTGATGCCCGCGCCTACAGCCGCCTGCCCGAGTGCTGCAAGAAAACCGCCCCGGCCCACCAATAGGGCCCCGGGGCCCTAGCCCAATAAAAAAGGCCCGCTTCGGCGGGCCTTTTTTATTGGGTCAAGTTTTGAATACTGGTTCAGACCTTGGTTTTCCATAGCCGCCACCAGGGCAGGTACGGCTGGTCGTGGTGCTCGAAGTGGTAACCGAAGAAATAGCAGGTGACGAAAGCCCAGACGTGGTGCCGCAACTGGCTGCGCGACTTGTGCCGGTTTTCGGGTTCATGCTCGCCGCGGTGCGGCAGGTAGGTACCGAAGAAGAACAGCTGCAACGTAGCCAGCACCGCCGGTATCATCCAAAAGGCGATGACGTTGGTCTGTGGAAAATACAGTTTCAGCACGTTGTAGGTCACAGCCATCAGCAGCACTTGCCACCAGGTTACGTAGTTCCAGGCGAAGCGAGCCAGCCAGGGCAAGAAGCCAGCGTGGTCTTCGGAGTGGAAATCGGGGTCGGCCTGGGTGCCTACGTGGCGGTGGTGGTCGTGATGCTTGGGCAGCTGATTTGGGAACCAGTTGTAGGCAAACAGTACCGTAGCCACCGTACCCAGGGCGTTGTTGAGGCGCTTGTTGGGGCTCACCACGCCGTGCATAGCGTCGTGGGCCGTAATGAACAGCCCGGTGTAGAGATGCGTTTGGAGCAGCACCAGCAAATAGGGGCCCGGCGCGTGCCAGTTGGGCTGGTAGCCAGCCAGCAGCCAAGCCAGCAGCCCGCCCCAGGCCACCATAATCAGCAGGGCTGCCGCCACGCCCTTGCCGGCCAGCGGCGCGGGGGCCACGCGGCGGGCCGGTACGGAAGGGGCAGTGGATACGCTCATCAATACTAGCTTTTAAATTACAGGCCCACCAGGGCCTCGCGCACTTGCTCCATCAGCCACATGGGCGTGCTGGTGGCCCCACAGATGCCCACCGACTGCCCCGGCTGAAACCAAGCGCGGTCGATGTCGTCGACGTTGGAAATGAAGTGGGTATCCGGGTTGGTGTCCTTACACACCTGGTAGAGCACCTTGCCGTTGGAGCTTTTGGTGCCCGATACGAAGGCAATCTGGTCGAACTGCGCTGCGAAGCGTCGCAAATCTTTGTCGCGGTTGCTCACCTGCCGGCAAATCGTGTCGTTGGCGTTCACTTGGTAGCCCCGGCTTTCCAGCTCATTTTTAATATTATAGAAGCTCGCGGTGCTCTTAGTGGTTTGGCTGTAAAGCGTCAGCGCCGAGGGCAGCTCGTGGGTCATCAGCTCGGCCAGATTCTCGAATACCACGGCCTTACCGCCGGTCTGGCCCAGTAGACCCAGCACTTCGGCGTGGCCGTGCTTGCCGTAGATGAAAATTTGCTCGCGCTTGTCGAAGCTGGTTTTAATACGGTTTTGCAGCTTTAGCACCACCGGGCAACTGGCGTCAATCAGCGTCAGGTTATTTTCCAGGGCTAGCTTGTAGGTGCTCGGCGGCTCACCGTGGGCCCGGATGAGCACGGCCTCGTCGCGCAATTCGGCCAGCCGCTCGTGGCAGATGATGCGCAGGCCACGCTGTTGCAGGCGGTGCACTTCCTCGTCGTTATGTACAATGTCACCCAGGCAGTACAGGTAGCCTTGCTCGTCGAGCAAATCTTCCGCCATCTGAATGGCATAGATGACTCCGAAGCAGAAGCCGGAGTTAGGGTCGATGCGAACACTGAGCAATAAAGGCGGCATAGTAGCAGGGTAACCAGAAAAACCCGTGTAAGGTTACGGCTATAATCTTCCGAAGACCCGGCGGCCCTCAAAATCCTGGATTACCTGGGCTTCCACCGGGCTGTCTTTCACCACGGCATTATCGCGCCAGAACTCGGGATGGTAGCGGCGCTTCTTGATTTCCGCCAGATCGTTCACGTCCTGGGGCATGGCCCGGTACTTCTGGCCGGGCGTCGGCGGGCCGTATTCGTAGAGAAAAAACTGGGAAGTCGTTGTTGTTTCCGATGGCACGCCCTTCATCGTCATCTGGATATTGGACACTACTTGCGTGCTGGCCAAGCGGCTAAGCGAGTCGTCCAGGGGCGCAAAATTGGTGGTAGTATGCAACGTACAGAGTCCAAGCTGGATGGCGGGGTTGCTGGAAGTGAAATTGCCGGCTGTGGGCATATCGCGCTCGAAACGAAACAGCGCCGCCGTGCGCGGGTCGATATAAAGGGTACCGCTGGCCACGGGGTCGCCGGCCACGCGGGGTCCAAAGTCAACCACGGCCAGCTCGCGGCCCTGGTCGCGCAGGGTTTGGCGCAGTACAAACCGGAAACGCTCCGCGGCATTGGCCCCCAGGGGCTGGGCCGTGCGGCTGGTCCCGCCAGGCAACTGAAAAACGGGCAGCGCCCGCGTGTAGATGGAGAAGTTTTTCATGCTCAAAATGCCCGGTACAAAGGCGTAGCGTGCCTCGCCCAGCACCCAGCTGGGCATGTCGCGCGGCGTGAGCTTCACGTCGTAAAATGCATCGAAGAGCTCGCGGTAGTGGCCGTTCTCACGAGTTTTCTGGCGGTAGAAGCCCCGGCCGTATTGCGCGTCGGCCTGGTGGCGCAGCAGCTTAGCGTAGCAGCGGGCCACCAGCTCTTCGGCCTCGGCGTTGGCGCGCACCGTCACCTCGGGCAGCTCCACGGCGCTGGCTTTGAGCACGATGACCACTGGCAGGGCCCCGGCCTGCGTAGCCAGGGCCCCGGCGCGCCCGTAGCCAATGCTGAGTACCACGAGCTGCTGCGGCAGCGCGGGCACCCGCAGGCTAAACTCGCCCACCTCGTTGGTGGCGGTGCCGGTGCGGCCGTCGGCCAGGGCTACGCTGGCGTAGGGCACAGGCTGGCCTTTTTCGTCCACCACCCGGCCCGTCACAACCCCTTGGGCAACAGCGGGGCAGCCGGACAAAAGGACCAGCAAGTCCCCCAGCAAACGATAGAAACAATGCATGGCCGCAAGGTAGGCCGGCACCGCCCACCGGCACAAAAAAGGGCCTTCCGCAATTGCGGAAGGCCCTCTCATTACGGATTGCCTGTACCTAGTACTTCACCACGCGGCTGCGCACCTGCTGGCCGCCCACGTTGAGGAGGTAGGTGCCCGCGGGCAGGGCCCCCAGGTCAATCTCGCCCGAAGCGGGCAGGCTTACTTCCTGCACCACGCGGCCCATCAGGTCGCTGATGCGCACGCGGGGAGCGCTGGCAGCCAGGGCCGCGGGCAGGGTGATGGTCACCTTACCACTCGTCGGGTTCGGGTAGATGCTGATGTCCACCGCGCCATCGCTCTGCACCGACACCACCGGCGAGTAGGCCACCGTGCCGTCGTTGTCGATTTGCTTGAGGCGGTAGTAGCTCAGGCCCGGCAGCGGCTGGCGGTCCACGGCGTCGTAGGTGGTACGGGCGCTGCTGTTACCCTGGGCCGACTTCGTCAGCACGGTCGCAAACGTCTGGCCATTCGAGCTGCGCTGCACGTCGAAGCTGCGGCTGTTCTTCTCACTGGCCGTCACCCAGTTCAGGTTCACCTGCTTGTTGCGAAGCTGCGCCGTGAACGACACCAGCTCTACCGGCAGCGGCGCCAAGGGCTGGTTGTTGGGCACGAGGTAGTTCTCGGCTCCCGCCAGCCGGTCAGAGTTGTACTCAAAAGAGTAAAAGTAATACGTCAAGTCTGGGTCCAATTTACTGACAGTAAAGCTTGTATCTGCTGCTTTGAATACTGTGAAAGTATTACCAGACGCTTCAACCCTGCTATTGGCTGGTGCACCGAATTCATAAGCACCATTACTGAAGTTACCCGGAGTGTACTTAGTAGATTTATCAACAGGAAACAGGCTGGGCGGTAACTGCGAATAGGTAGTACTGGCTATGACAAGTCGGTTTGCACCATAGCTGGTTCCAGCTGGTGGATTACTCAACCTAAAAGTAATTGTAGCGCTGGTACGATCTGCCGACCGCACTATGATTGCTGTCGACTGCGCAGTGGGTTCAATAGCAATTGAATACCCTGATACCACGCTACCACTATTTGGCAGAGGCTGGTAAGCAGTGCCGTTATCATTGTTCAGGCTGGCATTGCGGAATTGCATCGCCGATGTCGCATCGCCTACTCGAACCGGAGCAAAACGCACTTTAATGTCTCGGACGAAATTGCCAGCATCGTTCGGAGTTATATCCATGGATTTAGAATAGCTTGCACCGTTATCAAACGAGAACTCATATTGCGGCAAACCTTCTGGGTTACGATCAGGAAACGCTGAATCAGCTCCAGGATCGCTAGGAAACTGAACGTTTACAGTACCAGCTATTAGGAAACCTTGCAGGCGCGCTGATACTGGCGCCGAGACGTTACCCTTTACAACGTCAGGAAAAGCCACAGGAAAATTGCTCAGGCGAATGGTAGGCTGACTAATACCCGATACTTGTAGGTCAGCCGCTGGGGCCGGCGAACTGGAATTACTGATGGTAGCAATTACAGTAAATTGGTTAGGCCCAGGCACGAAGCGCACATATATTGTCGTAAGAGCAACGTTGTTATCTGTAGTGTTGCGAGGAATACTCAATTGGCGGTAAAATTTCGAATTATCGCTAGACACCTCAAAATAGGAAGCGTTTGGTCCGGTCGGGGCTACCACTAAGTCTTGCAACAGGTTATTAGCAGATACAGTATATGATTGCGAAGCCGATATATTATCGCGTTGGGCCGCAAATATAAAATCATTACTAGCTGGGATTGATACCGAAATAGCCGACACAGCCCCGCTGGGATTAGTAGCAAGTACAGCTTTCTGCACATCTGGCGCACCACTACTTGTTATGCCTACCTGTTGCTCATAAGCGCCTTTAGGTATACTAGCTACTAACCTCACTTCAATGGTTTGAACGACCACTGTACCATCGGTTTGGGCCAGCGTAATGGGATTGTTCAAAAAGGGACCTCCGATTGAAGCATTTCGAATTTGTATATTAGTACTGCTTGGCGTTAGCACTGCATCGGCTGACAACTTAGTGCCGCTCACATCAAAGCGAAGGACACCAGCACTACCACTACTTGTTACGACCCCAAAGTCAAGGGAGGCAGGGCTTACATTTAAGGTGGCAGTAGCCGGAGCCGGGCTACCTGTACCGCTTACGGCTATTGTTGCACTAGTATTAGTTGTACTAAGCGATACCGATGCTTGATACGATTGAGCCACAATGGGCGTAAATTGTACGTCGATTATAGTTTGCAGCAACGTTCCGTTGGCTTGCGTCAGCACAATAGCATTTGTGGAAAATACATTAGACCCCGTGCGGATGCGAAATCCGGTGGGGGGCGTAACGGTCACGCTGCTCTGCAGGTTCTGGCCACTGACGGTGAAAGACCCATTGACTGTGCTTGAGTTACCCACGACCACTGAGGCGAAATCAGTTGATGTAGTGGGCGACACACTCAGTGTAGGCGTGGGTGCCAGCCCATTGCCCGAAACGCCCACCGTTTTATCGGTGGCGCCAGTGCTGGAGAGCGTTACGTTGCCATTGATATCACCTGCCGCTGTGGGCTTAAATTTCACGTACAACGTGGTACTCACAGTGCCGCCGGTCTGCACAAGTGTTGCCGTTGTGCCGTAAGTAATGCTATCGCTACTTACTACAAAGCCAGTTGGGGCCTGTACCGTAATATTAGCCGTAAGCGACGAGCCCGTTACCGCGACCCTCTTAGAAGAGCCAGAAGCAGTGCCAGTTGCTTGACTTCCAAAATTTGGCAATGCATTTGGGTTCACCATAATGATGGGAGAACCCGGCGTGCCGGTACCCACCAATTGTATATAATTAGAAGAAACTGGTGGGGATGATTTCTTATTGGTAGTCGCATTAACAAACGTAGTATCGCTTCCAGGCTGCGCAGGCTTATAATGCAGGTATAAGATTGACCCAGCAGGCAGGCTAGTGCCATTCTTTGCGAATACTACTGTCGAAGTTGAAAAATTGGCATTGTCCTTACTACCCTCAAAATACTGAGGAATGGCGATGGTGACATCGCCTGTTAAAGCGTTTCCAGTTACCGTATATGCTTTAGAACCTGACACGTTGCCCACTTGGACACTATTAAAATCTTGAGGGTCACCCGCAGTATTTGGTGTAAGCGTAACCGTCTGGGCAAAGCCTAATCCGGGCATGGCCAGTAGCAAGCAGAGGCAGAGCCACCGCAGCCAACTTGTTAATGGTGAGTAAGAATGTTTCATGGTAGTGTGTCTGGTGAGCTGAGTGGATATAAAATTTAACAGTAAGATATTTTATTGAACTTTACAAAGAATGAATTGACAGAGAAGCAGGTCTTGGTATTTCGCAAGATTTAATTGCATTATTTATAACAATTTCTCAATTAAAACCATCTTCATGCCATTGGAACCTTTATTTCATTGGGCGAAGTTATACTAATCCAAGTGAACCTTCAATACAGACGATCTAAAGTTTAGGTTACTATGCAGAACAATAATAGTCGTTTTATCCAATCCTGCTGTTTACAAAGCTCGATTTATAATCTATTTTAAAAATTAATTTATTGATCATTAGTATTTTATGTTATAAATTTTCAACTAAGTATTTTGATCAATCCAAAATACTTTTTTAGACGCTTTTTAGCTGCTCGCAGCGGGCAGAAACATTACTATTTTAATTTTACAATTATTATTTGTACTACAGTAAGTTTTATTATTCTCCATTATAGACAAGGGCCCCCGGCGGCTCCCAAATGAGGAGTGCTGCCGGGGGCCCGTTGAATGGGGAAGCTCGTTTTGGTTGGGGTGCGCTATTCCGGTACTTCGCCCAGGCGGGCAGCGTCGGCGGTGCTCACGTGGCCGCGGGCTATCAGGAAGCTGCGCACCGTGCGGAACGACTCCGCGTCGAGGCCCGACCGGGGGTGGGCCAGGGCTGAGCTAAGCAGAAAGGCCTTGTCTTCGTCGACGTGCGTGCTCAGGCCCAGAAAGGCTGGCAGGTTGCTTTCCACGGAGAAGCGCAGGAAGCGGATTTCGGCGTTATCGGGGGCCAGTGCCACGGCTTGGGCGAAGGTGCGGGCTGCATCCTGCACGTAGGTGAGCTTGTTGAACATGGAAGCGTCGCGGGCGCGGATGGCCTGAGCGGCGGCTTTGTAGCCCAGCACCAGGGCATCCTGGTCGTGATACTCGGCCAGGAGCTGGTAGAATTTTTCGCCGGCAGCTTTATCAGCGGCGGCGAGTTCGTAGTGGCGGCGCAACAGCGCGGGTTCGTAGGGAGAAGGCATGGCAAAAGGATACGCTACCGGGCGCGCCGCGACCGCCACCGGAGCCAGGGCAAGCAGCAAAGAGACCAATAGGCAGTTCATGAGGCCCCAAAGCTACCGCCCGCCGCCCGCTCACAAGCGCGCCAGCCGGAAGCGGAAATACGAGCCCAGCAGCAGCAGCAGCTTGGTATTGGTGGGTACCCGCACCCGCTGGTGCAAAATATGCGTCGCGGGCAGATTCTTAATCTTATAAAACAGCTTCAGGTAGTACACGTACGCCAGGTATACGCCCAGCCGGGCCGGGCGCGGCAACTGCTGGATACCGGCGTAACCCGCCTCAAAATCGGCCCGGATGTCGGCCTCTATTTCGCGCTTGGCGCCATCATCAAACCGGTGGTAGGCCACGCCGGGAAAGTACACGCGGCCCCGGTCCTCGTAGTCGGAACGGATGTCGCGCAGAAAATTCACCTTCTGAAACGCTGCCCCCAGCCGCCGCGCAGGGCCCCGCAGCTGCTCAAACATGGCTGGCTGCCCGTGGCAGAAAATGCGTAGGCACATGAGCCCCACCACTTCCGCCGAACCGTAGATGTATTCGTTGTACAGGCCGGGGTGGTAGTTCTGGTCTTCCAGGTCCAGGGCCATGCTGTGCAGAAACGCATCGATAAACTCCTGGTCGATGCCGTATTCGTGCACCACAGCCTGGAAGGCGTGCAGCACCGGGTTCAGGCTGAGGCCAGTGGCCAGGGCCTCGGCGGTTTGGCGCTGGAAATCGGCCAGCAGTGCCGCCCGGTCGTGGCCGTGGAAGGTATCCACGATTTCATCGGCCCAGCGCACGAAGCCATACACGGCGTACACCGGCGCGTGCAGGCTCTCGTCGAGCGTGCGGATACCCAGCGAAAACGATGTGCTGTAGCGCTTGGTAATGAGCTTGCTGCACGCTAAGCTGGTATCAGTGAATAGTTTAACGTGGTCCATTTGACGAATTAAAAATTAAAAATTAAGACGGCTGAGCCAGGGCACCGCAACCCGCTCCGTTTTTAATTTTAATTGTCAATTTTTAATTTCTTTCAACACTTCTCCCGCCACTACCTGGCCCGAAATGAGCGAAGGCGGTACCCCGGGGCCCGGCACAGTAAGCTGACCCGTAAAATACAAGTTGCTCACCTTCTTACTTTTAAGCGTAGGCTTGAGGATGGCGGTTTGCTTCAACGTGTTTGCCAGGCCGTAGGCGTTGCCCTTGTAGCTGTGGTAATCGGCCTGGAAGTCGCGGTGGGCGTAGCCGCGCTTGTACACCACCGCGTCGCGGATGGGGTGGCCGCAGTGGCGCTCCAGGCGGTCCATCAGCTGGTCGTAGTACCGCTCGCGAGTGGCCTCGGTATCGTCGAGGCCGGGGGCCACAGGAATGAGCAGGAACAGGTTTTCCTGGCCTTCGGGGGCTACCGTGGGGTCGGTTTTGCTGGGCGCCGAGGCGTAGAACAGCGGCCGGGTGGGCCACTGCGGCTGGACGTAAATTTCGCGGGCGTGCTGGGTCAGGTCTTCGTCAAAAAACAGGTTGTGGTGACGCAGCTTGTCGAGCTTGCGGTTCACGCCCAGGTAGAACAGCAGCGACGACGGGGCCATGGTGCGGCCGTCCCAGTATTTTTCGTCGTAGTGGCGGTACTCGGGGGCCAGCACCTCCTGCTCGATGTGGTGGTAGTCGGCCCCCGCCACCACGGCATCGGCCGCGAAAAAGCCCTGGGCGGTGCGCACGCCAGTACTGCGGCCGTGCTCCACCACAATCTCCGTTACTTCCTGGTTGTAAAGGATTTCTACGCCCAGCTCCTCGGCCAGGCGCACCATACCCTCCACAATTTTGTGCATGCCGCCCAGCGGGTACCAGGTACCCAGGGCCAGGTCGGCGTAGTTCATCAGCGAATACAGCGCCGGCGTATTTTCCGACACGGCCCCCAGGAACAGGATCGGGAACTCGACCAGCTCCAGCAGCCGCGGGTCTTTAAAGAAGCGGCGCACGTGCTTATGCATGCTCTGGAGCACGTCCATGCGTAGCATGTCCACGAGCAGACGTGGGTCGGCATACTCCAGCACCGAGCGGCTGGGCGCGTACACCAGCCGGTTGATGCCTACCTCGTACTTGTAGGCGGCCTGCTTCAGAAACTCGTCGAGCCGGGCCGCGCTGCCCGGCTCGTAGCGCTCGAACAAAGCCCGCAGCTCGCTCATTTTCGCGGGAATATCCACCGCTTCGGGACCTTTGAAAATAACCTGGTACGACGGGTCGAGGCGTATTAGCTCGTAGTAATCGGCCACTTTTTTGCCGAAGCGGGCGAAATATTTCTCGAATACGTCGGGCATCCAGTACCAACTGGGGCCCATATCGAAGGTGAAACCCTGGGCGTGGAACACGCGGGCACGACCCCCGGGGCCCTCGTTTTTTTCGAGCAGCGTGACGCGCCAGCCGGCTTGGGCTAAGGTGCTGGCGGCGGCTAAGCCGGCAAAGCCGGCCCCGATGACAACGGCGTGGTGGGAAGCGGTGGGAGTGGGCAAGGCAAAGGAAGAATTAGACCAGCAAGCTAGCAAGGCGTGGTGGGAAGGGCCGCCAATAAATGCGCCGGCCCCAGCGCTGCTGATGCAACGCCGGGGCCGGCGGATAGTTTTAAATGAAGGCTTTTTTGTACCTAGTCCTCAACGGCATCGCTCAAATCAGCGGCACTGGCACCAACCGGAGCGTACACTTGCAGGGCGGTTTTCAACTCCTTGCGGGCAATGTGAATGCGGTTTTTTACGGTGCCGATGGGGATTTGCAGCTTCTCGGCAATCTCCAGGTACTTGTAGCCAATGTAGTACATCATGAACGGCGTGCGGTAATCGGTGCCGAGGCTGGCAATGGCCTCGTTAATGTCGCGCACCACAAAATCGGACGTGGCGCCGTTGTGTGTAATGTAATTCTGGTCGGTGTTGAAATACTGGAAATACTCCGTCGAATCAATGTTGGAGCTACGCTTGGTGATCTTGTTATAGTTATTGATGAAGGTGTTGCGCATGATGGTGTACAACCACGCCTTCAAATTAGTACCCGCTTTGAACTTGTCTTTATTCAAGAGGGCTTTAAGCAACGTTTCCTGCACGAGGTCCTTCGCGTCGTCGGCGTCGCGGGTGAGGTTCAGGGCTGCGGGCCGCAGGGTGAGGGATATCCGCTGCACTTGCGAAGTAAATTCTAGCGAAGTCATAGAGCCTTGGTTTCGTGACGGAGTAAACAACCAACGACTCAGCCGAAAATTCTTTGAGAACCTTGGCCCTGGGGCCCACATTCCCAATTCGGCTGAATGGTCATGCAAGTTACGGCAACTGACTGGGCCACGGCTGAAATATGGGGCCCCACCATGTTAATTTTTTACGATTCAGCCATAAGAATTACTTATGCACCCGTAGCAAAACTCATTAACCCATTGCTAGTAATGTATGTACACTAATCTAGCGCTGGCAGCTTATTCGCCCGCCGCCGGGGCCCGCCGCTGCGACTGGGCCCGGGCCAAGCGCAAGTACTTGGGCGATACCCACAGCAGACCGAACTCGGCTGAACCGTCGCGGCCGGTGGTTTTGTGGTGCATCTTGTGGGCCATGTTCAGGGCCCGCAGGTAGGCGTTTTGAGATTTTTTCCAGAAACGCAGGCGGCCGTGGATCAGCACATCGTGCACAAAAAAGTACACAGCACCGTAGACCGCGATGCCCACGCCCACCCAAAACCACCAGCGGCTTCCGCTACCCCCGGTAATAAACAGCGCTGCCGACAGGGCCCCGTAAATCACAAAAAACAGGTCGTTGCGCTCAACTGGGTGCGGGTGGCGCACGTGGTGGGAGCGGTGCAGCACCCACAGAGGCCCGTGCTGCACGTACTTGTGCATGAACCACGCCCAAAACTCCATGAAGGCGAAGGTGGCAAGGGTGACGGCGGCAGCAAGCAGAGCGGGCATGTGGAGCTAACCGGGTAAGGCGGCGGTTGGTTTTAAAATAGGCCGCGGGGGCCCTACCAGCTAATTTTCTCTTTGCTCAAAAACGCACCGATGCCGCGGCGGCAATCGTCGGAGCCGCGCAGCGCGGCGTTGCGCTGGGCGGCGTAGCGCAGGGCTTCTTCGAGGGCCATTTCGGGCAGGGCAGCCAGCATTTCCTTGGTTACTTCCATGCTCTGGCCCGAGTTTTCGCGGCACAGGCGCTGGGCGTAGGTGCGCACAGTGGCGGCCAGCTCATCGGCCGGCACCAGGAAATTGACGAGGCCCAGGTCGAGGGCCGTTTGGGCCGATACTACGTCGCCGCTCAGCAGCAACTGCTTGGTACGGGCCTCCCCTATCTTACGCAGCAGAAATACGCTGACGATGGCCGGCAAAAAGCCAATTTTTACTTCGGTGTAGCCAAACTTGGCCTCGGGCACGGCGAAGGTGATGTCACAGATGGCGGCCAGGCCGCAGCCACCGGCGATGGCGTGGCCCTGCACCTGCCCAATGACGACTTTTTTGAGCGTGTACACCTGGTGGAACAGCTGCATGAGGTGCGTGCTGTCGTCCAGGTTATCGGTGTAGCCGAAGCCTTGCAGCTCCTGGATGTAGGCCAAATCGGCCCCGGCGCAGAACACGTCGCCAGCGGCGCGCAGCACCACTATTTTGCAGTCCTCGTCGTTCTCGGCGTATTCAAAAGCCCGCTTTAGTTCGGCTACTACGTCGGCGTTCAGGGCGTTGCGCTTTTCGGGGCGGTTGAGGGTAATGTAGGCAATGCGGTCCTCGCAGCCGTAGGTGAGGTAGCGCAGGGCTTCGAGTTGGGGCGTAAGCAGGTGGTCCATGAGCGTGCGAATGAAGCGTGGAGCGGGCCAACGGGCACCGGAAAAAAGACCCAGCCTGCCACCGAACGGTGGCGTCCCGGCTGGTAAGTAACGCAAAAAACCGGCGAATGGCTAGCGCGCCTCACCCGGGCCAGCCCCATACCCAGCCAAAATAGCTCCGCGGCTGCCCAACTGGCGCCGGGGCCCGACGGCCGGCGGCGGATCTCAGCGGCCCGGCGGGCGCAGCCGAAACGCACCCTGGGCCGCCACGTCCCAGGTGCGGAAACCCTGGGCGTGCAGGGCCGAATCGTGGCGGGCCACATACCAGCTTTTGCACGATGAGTCAAATACCACTTGCGCCTGCGGGCCGAAAGTGGCCGCCAGGGCCCCGGGCGTCACGCGGGCGTTGCGGCGCAGCACCAGCACGTCGAGCGGCGTGGGGCGGGCCGCCGGGCCCAGGCGGCCGCTCACAAAGCCCAGCCGCAGGCCGCGCCAGGAGGCCAGCACCACGGGGCTGGTTTGCAGGTAAAACTTGGGATTAGTGCTGTCGGCGTCGGCGAGGCGGCGGGTGGGCACGGTGGCCCCGCGCCAGCCCACGCGGCAGGCCGGGGCCCGGGCGCCGCGCTGGATGAGGCCGGGCAGCAGGCGGTAGGTGCGCTCGGTTTCGGAGAGCGGCAGCGAGTCGGCGGCCACGAACTCGGCCGTAGGGCCCTGCCAAAAGCCCACCACCGAGCGCCGCGGGATGCTGTACACCACGAACTCTTCGAGCGGGGCCCCGGCGCGGGCTTCGGCCACGCGGCTGCCGGCCAGCACTACCGCCACGCTGGCCGCGGCGCCCAGCCAGACAAGGCGGCGGGTGCGCTGCCAGACCAGCCACGCGCCCAGCAGCCCAAACACAAGCACCGTTTGCCCGGCTGTGACGTGGATTTCGCGCACCAGGGCCCCCGGCAGGGCCCGGCCAATCCAGCCGATGTACTCGTTGAAGGCCCAAATCATTTGCTCGAACACCCAGGCCAAGCCTTGCGGCAGCAGGTCGAGGGCCGCGTTGGCGGCGGCGGGCAGCACCAGGCCCAGCAGCGCCAGCGCGCCCTTCAGCAGCAGCAGGGCCAGGCCCACGTACACTGCGCCGCTGGAAATGGGTACCGCTACCAGGTTGGAAAACAAGAAGCTGAGTGGAAACTGGTGGAAGTAGTAGAGTCCCAGCGGGAACGTGGCCACCTGCACGGCCAGGCTCAGGGCGGTGGCTTGCCACACGGCCTCGGCCGCCCAGCCAGTGCCGCGCCAGGCGGCTTGCGCGGGTTTGGATTGCCAAGGGCGCTGGCGGCCAGCAAAGTACGCCTTGGCATCAAACCAACGAGCGATGCGCGGCTGCAAGTACACGATGCTCAGCACGGCCAGAAACGAAAGCTGGAACCCCACGTCGGCCACCAGAAACGGGTCGTACAGCAGCAGGCAAAATGCGGCTACGGCCAGCGTGTTGACGATGCCTTCCTGCCGGCCGGCGGCGCGGCCCACAATCACGAAGGAAAACATCACCGCCGCCCGCAGTACCGAGGGCGAAAGGCCGGTTAGAAACGCGTAGGCCCAGATAACGGCCAGCCCCACCCCCGCCGACCAGTACCGAAACCCGCGCACCCGCCCGAAGCTGAGCCGCAAAGCCCAGGTAAGGGCCGCAAACAGCAGCCCCACTTGCAGCCCCGACACGGCCATGATGTGCGTGGTGCCGGTGGCGGCGTAGGCCTGCTTAGTATCAGCGTCTACGTCGTCCTTGATGCCCAGCACCAGCGCCGAGGCCAGCGCGTACTCGCGCTTCTCCTTAACGTAGTGCTTGAATACGCCTTCAATCTGCTTAGCCGCCCGCATACTGACGGCTACCAGATAGTTGGGCGGGGCCATGCCCACCACCCGGTACTGATCGGGGTGGATGAATTGCTGGTGGTACACCTGGTGAAAGGCCAGGTAGCGGCGGTAGTCGAACTCGCCGGGATTCAGGGGCCCCTTGCTGGCATCGGGGTGGCCGCGCACGAGCCACACCGCGCCGTAGCGCGGCGGGGCCCCGGCCCCCGCGCGCGGCACCGACACGCGGATGCCACCGGTGGCGGTGCGCCAGCGGCCGGCCACGCGCACGGCGCGTACCCGCAGCGTGGTGGCGTAGGTGGCAAGCCGCACCACGGTGTAGTCGTCCACCACGGCCTGGTAAGCCTCCACCCGGGGCCCCAGCTGGGCGAGGTGGTCGGGGCGGCGGCTCTCGGTAGCGCGCTGAGCCAGGGCGGCCCCCAGCACCGCCACAGCCAGCAGCGCGAGCAGCCCGGCAGCATCGGTAGCGGCGGGGTGGGGCCGGCGCACGGCCCCGGCCAGCAACGCCGCGCTGGCCGCGGCCAGTCCCAGGGCCCCGGGCCATAACGTGGGCCAGCCTGCGCCCAGTACCATGTAGGCCACGATGCCCAAAATCAGCGCGGGGGTGTAGCGCAGGAAAGGAAACTTGGCCCAGGTAATCATCTTCGTGTTCGTGCGGGCCCCGGCAAAAGAATAGGGCCCGGCAATGTAGCCGCTGGCCGGCACAACCGCCGGTCCAGCATTGCGCGCCCGCGCTGCCAGGCTAGCGGCGCGTTTCGCCCCAACCGCTGGCCGCCATTATCTTGGCGGCCTACTTTCTGCCCTCCCGATGCTTTCCTTAATTCGCCGCCTCAAGCTCAGCTACGCCGTTTACAACATTTTCCAGCGTAGCCGGCTGCTGCACAACGTGCCGGTTTATAAAAAGCTGGGGCTGAGCAAGCGCTACTTTTCGCCCATCAGCAGCCGCGACTTTGCCCACTTGCCCGCGCCCGATGCCAGCGCCGGCCCCGCCCTGGCCCAGCGGCTGGCGGCCAGCCCCGCTTTCGGGGCCCTGGGCGGGGCCGGGCAAGCCAGCCTGCTCGGGTTTGAGGCGAACGGCTTTGCGGTGCTGCCCGGCTTTTTTAGCGCCGGCGCCGTGGATGGCATCAACGACGAGCTGGCGCGGCTCATCGCCCGCAAGCAGGTGGCGCGGCGCTACGGCAACAAGTTTATGTTCGTGTACCGCAAGTCGGCCCGCATCCGGCACGCGGGCGAAGCCTCGGGGTTGCGCGACCTCATTTCGGCCCTACTGGGCCACGAGGCGGCATTGTTTCAAAGTATTAACTTCATCAATGGCAGCGAGCAGCACACCCATTCCGACAGCATCCACATGAGCACGTATCCGCTCGGCGGCCTGGCCGCGGCCTGGGTCGCGCTCGAAGACATCACGACGGAAAACGGGCCCCTGCACTACTTCCCCGGCAGCCACACGCTGCCCTACTACCTTAACGCCGACTACCAGAACGAAGGCACGGCCTGGCTCATCGGCGACAAAAGCTACGCCGCCTATGAGCAGTTTATCGAGGGCCGCGTGGTGGCGCTGGGCCTGCGGAAAGAAGTATTCCTGGCCCGGAAGGGCGACGTTTTCATCTGGCACGCCAACTTGCTGCACGGCGGCGAGCCGCACCGCAACAAGGCGCTGACGCGCCGGAGCATGGTGTTTCACTACTTCAGCCCGGCCCACGTGTGCTACCACGAAATCACCCAGCGGCCGGCACTGCTGTAACGTGAGGGCCCCAGGGCCATCCAGAGCTTTTGAAGCCGGTTACGTTTCTTTTTCAACGTTGAGCAGATCCTTGCTAAAGCTAAAAAAGCTTTTCGCAACCCTGAAAAAAAATTATGCCGCGAGAGCGAACACAAAAGGCCCGGGCGTAAAACCGTTGCCAAAACAGCTTGGCCTGCCACCCGTAAAAAGAGGCCATTTCCGCGTGCGGAAATGGCCTCTTTCGGCTTGTCTGGTGGGGCCCCCTACCCCAGCACCATCCGGTAGTGCTGGATATTGGCCTCCTCAAACATCTCCCCTTCCGTTTGGAAACCGTGGCGCTCGTAGAACGGTACGGCGCGGAGTTGAGCGTTCAGGTACACTTCCTTGTCGGGCAGTTCCGCGCGCACATCGGCCAGCACGGCGTACAGCAGCGTGGCCCCGATGGCCTGGTTGCGGTAGTTTTCCAGCACGGCGAAGCGCTCCAGCTTCACGCCGTTTTCGGTTTCGCGCCAGCGGGCAGCCCCGGCGGGCGTGCCGTCAGGGGCCCGGGCCAGGTAGTGGCGGGCGTCGCGGCGGTCGTGCTCGTCGTTTTCGAGGGCGGCGGGTACGCCCTGGCCTGCTACAAACACGGTTTTACGGATGGTGAAGGCGGCGTCGAGGTCGCGCAAATCGGTGACGCGGTAAGCGGAAGCTGACATAGAACGGGATGTTTAAAAACCGGTGAACGGAAAACGGGGCCCCGGCTTTTCAGCCCGGGCCCCGCTAATATTCCAAAAAAAATGCCAACCGGCCGGCTACAGGGCCTGCTCGTGGTTCACGGGCAGCTCGGCTCCGGGGGTGGGGCTCCCGGGTTCCTGCTGCTCGCGCAGGCGGCGCTCGTGGCGCTCGTCGCGGCGGGGCGGGGCCCCGGCCTGGGCGGCCTGGCGGCTCATTTCGTCGGTGTCGAACTTGTCGTAAGCTTCCACAATTTCCTTCACCAGGCGGTGGCGCACCACATCTTCGGAGGTCATTTCGACATAGCCGATGCCCTGCACGTTTTTCAGGATATCCATGGCCTGCATCAGGCCCGATTTCTGGCGCGTAGGCAGGTCAATCTGGCTGCGGTCGCCGTTCACCATCACCTTGGCCGTGGGGCCCATCCGGGTCAGGAACATCTTAATCTGGCTCGGCGTGGTGTTCTGGGCTTCGTCGAGCAGCACGAAGGCGTTGTTGAGCGTGCGACCGCGCATGTAGGCCAGGGGCGCGATTTCGATGATCTTGTTTTCCTGGTAAAACTTCAGCTTTTCGGCCGGAATCATGTCCTCCAGGGCGTCGTAAATCGGGCGCAGGTAGGGGTCCACCTTCTCCTTCATGTCGCCAGGCAGGAAACCCAGGCTTTCGCCGGCCTCCACCACGGGGCGCGAGATGATGATCTTTTTGACCTCTTTGTTCTTCAGCGCCCGCACGGCCAGCGCCACCGAAATGTAGGTTTTGCCGGTGCCGGCGGGGCCCAGCGCGAAGGTCAGGTCGTGCTTCATCACGGTATCCACCAGTTTCTGCTGGTTGGGAGTTTTGGCCTTGATGACGCCGCCCTTGGCCCCAAACAGAATAACGTCGGGCGAGGCGGCCAGCACGCGGCCCTCGGCTTCTTCCGAGGTAGCGGAGAGGTACTGGTTCACGTCGCGGTCCGTGACGATGCCGTACTGGTGGTAGTGCTCGATGAGCGAGCTGAGGATATCATTAATGCGAGCAATGACGACTGTCTGGCCCTGGATTTTGATTTCGTTGCCGCGGCTGATGATTTTGGAGCCCGGAAACGCGGCCGCCAGCTGGCGGATGTTTTGGTTATCGGCCCCGAGGAAATCCACCAGGGAGACGTTTTCAAGGGTGATGACTTTTTCGACCAATCTTTTGGAGATGAGGAAGTGATGAAAAATAGGAATCCCGAACCACCTACAAAGGCCCGGGCATCCACCCAAACCGGCTACTTTTGCCCCGGTGCGGGCGGCTCAACAATACTACGAAAAACTACGGAACGCGGGCATGGGATTGATAACGCTGCTGACGGATTTTGGCTACCGCGACCACTACGTGGCTGCGCTCAGGGCCCGGCTGCTGCGCCTAGCCCCCGGCGTGCCGGTGGTTGATATCAGCCACAGCGTCGAGCCGTTCAACACCGCGCACGCCGTGCACGTTCTCCAGGCCGTGTTTCGGGATTTTCCCACGGGCACCGTGCACGTGGTGGGCGTGAACGACCACGGCGCGGGGCCCGAGTCGGTATGGCACGCGGCCCAGTACCAGGGCCACTACTTCGCGGTGGCCGACAACGGCATCCTGGCCCTACTCTGCGACGGCCCCCCCGAGGCCTGGGTGGCACTGCCGGCCGCCGCCACCGCTTCGCCCACCCGCGACGTGCTGCTGCCCGCCGCCGTGGCCCTGGCCCAGGGCGCGCCGCTGGCCAGCCTGGGCCCCCCGGCTGCCGACTTGTACGTGCGCACCAACCGCCAGCTGCGCTTGCTGGACCACCGCATCACGGGCCACGTGGCGCACGTGGACCACTACGGCAACCTGATTACCAACATCTCGCGCGCCGCCGTGGAAGCTGTGGGCCACGGCCGGCCGTTCAGCGTGCACTTCGGGCGCGAGGTGCTGAAGGGGGTGCAGCCGCACTTTTCGGCCGCGCCCGCCGGCGAGGCCGTCGTCGTATTCAACAGCCAGGACTACCTGTGCCTGGGCATCTGCGAGGGCAATGCCGCCGAACTGTTCGGCCAGTACTTCGACTCGCAGGTGGACGTGCGCTTCGCGGCGGAATAGGGCCCCGGGCGGGTGGGCGGGCGCTACGAAAAAAGAACGTCGTGCTGAGCCTGCCGAAGCATCTCTACCGCAGCAGTAAATGATTACTGGCGCGGAAGAGATGCTTCGGCTGCGCTCAGCATGACGTTCTTATGTGAGCAGTAGAGCAGCTAGAACTACTTGCCGAACGCCTTTTTCAGGTTAGCGGCGGCGAGCTGCTCGGCTTCTTTGGCCTGGGGCACCACAGCGGCCATGCCGAAGAATTCGTGCGTCGTGCCGTCGTACAGTTTGTAATCGACTTTCACGCCGGCCTTCTGGAGGTTATCGGCCAGGGTTTTTCCTTCGCTCATCAGCGGGTCATACTCGGCCGAGATGACGGTGGTGGGTTCCAGCCCTTTCAGGTTGGCGGCCACCAAGTTCACGCGGGGGTCTTTACCGTCGGCGGGGCTGCGCAGGTAGTTTTTGAAAAACCAGGCCATCGCCGGGGCGTTCAGGGGCGCGGTATCGGTGTATTTTTGGTACGAGGGCGTGGTCATATCGTACCCGGCGATGGGGTATACCAGCACCTGGTACTTGGGCAGGGCCACCTTGCGGTCGCGAGCCATCATGCTCACGGCGCAGGCCAGGCCGCCACCGGCGCTTTCGCCCATCACGGCCACCCGGTTGGGGTCACCCTTCATCGAAGCAGCGTTCTTCAGCACGTATTGGTAGGCCGCGAAAGCATCGTCGTGAGCAGTGGGGAACTTATGCTCCGGGCCCTTGCGGTATTCCACCGACACCAGCACGGCTCCCACCTGCTCGCACATGGCCTGGGCCGAAGCGGCGTAGGTGTCATTAGTAGCGATTACCCAGCCGCCGCCGTGGTAATACACGATGACGGGAAACGGGGCCGTGCCACTCTTGGGCGTGTACACGCGGGCCCGTACGCCGGGGGCCACCGTTACACTCATCGTATCGCAGTTCATGGGTGGTGTGGGGATGTTGCTCACCTGCATCTGCTTTTTAAGGGCATCGGCGAAGCTGGGCTGCTGGCGGGCCTGGACGGCGGTGAGCGTGGGCAGCGGCTTCGGGCTGAAGCTCATCAGCTGCTCAATCACGGCTGCCATCGCGGGGGTGAGGTTGGGCCCCCAGGCGGGCTTGGGACCGGTGGGCTTCACGGCGCCGGTGCCGGCGGCCGTGGCCACGGTGGCGGTGCTATCGGAGGCCGCGTTGGTTTCGCTTGGCACCACCACGGCGGTTTTATCGGTGTTGGTTTCGGTGGGCTTGCTGTTGCAGCCGCCCAGCAGCAGGCCGGCGGCGGCCAGCGCGGCCGGGTATGAGAAAATACGTTTCATGCGAGGAGAAGGTGAACATTTAAAACAACTCCCCTTCCTTACGGCGCAGTAGGGAGCTAGTTACGTCCCTACCCTCTTTACCAGAATGCCGTGGCTTCCGACCCGGGGCCCGGGGAGCCCTAGCGCCAGCCGCCGCCCAGGGCGTGGTGGGGGTCGGTGGTGGCCTGGAGCTGCCGGAGGCAGTCGTTCACGCTGCTGAACTGGGCAGCGCGCAGGCTCTGCTGCGAGGTCAGCATGTCGGTGTAGGTGGCCGAGCTGTACTTGAGCAGCTCCCGGGTGAAGTCGACGGCGCGTTGCAGGGCCACCAGCTGGTTGGTGCGGATGGCGACCTTCTGGCCGACGGTTTGGTAGGCGTACAGCCCGTTCGACACTTCCCGGCCGGCCCCGAGCAGGGTTTGCTGGCCTTGGATGATAGCCGGGAAATCGTTGTGGAGCAACGTAATGCGCGGCTGCACCTACACCACGACGTAGGGCAGAACTTTGGGCGGGCCACCGTCTTTGCCGCCGGGGCCCCGGCGGCCCGCGGCCCCACCGTCGGCGGTGTATTTTTTGCCGCCGCAAGCCATGACCAGGCCCAGCAGGGCCCCCATACAGCGGCGCGAAGCGCCCAACGAACGAGCAGCAGGGCATTGAGCACCATAGAAAGAACGTATCCCGCCATTAACGGAAAACCTGGCCGCTGGCCAACTCCGCGGGGCCGTTCTCGCCGGGGCCCACCGTTGGGCCGCCGAACCGGGCAAAACCATCAAGCGGCTTTGTCGGTAAGCAGGGCCCACCGCCCGGCCCCGCGCCGGCCTACCTTCGCCCCATGCCCGACGCCATCTCCGCCCCTGCCCCTGCCGATTACTTCGCCTTCTACGGCCTGCCCGAGTCGTTCCGGCCCGATGAGTTCACCCTCAAGCGCCTCTACTACGCCAAAAGCCGCGAAACCCACCCCGACTTC
This sequence comes from Hymenobacter nivis, assembly GCF_003149515.1. NCBI lineage: Bacteria > Pseudomonadati > Bacteroidota > Cytophagia > Cytophagales > Hymenobacteraceae > Hymenobacter > Hymenobacter nivis. The sequence continues at coordinate 4,968,567 of NZ_CP029145.1, read as the reverse complement.
CACGCCACTTCCAGCCCCGACAACCAGGCTGAAATGCTGCGCCAGGCCACCCTCAATACCGATGCCTACCGCACCCTGGCCGACGCCGATCAACGTATGGCTTACCTGCTGCGCCACCATGGCTTGCTGGTGGAAGGCCAGTCGGAGCAGCTCCCGCCCAATTTTTTGATGGACGTGATGGACCTCAACGAGCAGCTGATGGAGCTGGAAATGGACCCTGACCCCACCGCCGTGGGCCCCATAGCCGCCGAAGCCCAGGCCCTGGCCGACACCCTCGACGCCGGCATCGAGCCCGTTCTCGCTGGCTACGAGCAGCTTCCTACCGACCACCGCCCCGCTGCCCTGCGCCAGGTCCTCACGTACTACTTAAAGAAGCGCTACCTGTTGCGCATCCAGCGGCAAGTGGCTACCTTTACGGCCCGCTCCTGATGCCGGCAGAGCGGAATTGTTCTGCAAAACTCATCCTGCCCGGATGGCGGAACCGGTAGACGCGTTGGTCTCAAACACCAATATCGCAAGATGTGCCGGTTCGACTCCGGCTCCGGGTACGACATACTGCTACGGGAACCCCCGAATCGTCGCTTACTACGTAGTAGAAGCACTTTTCGGGGGTTTTTGCATTTGATGCACTACCCCGTATATACCGACTTACTACGGGAAAACTGCCACTGTACGTGCCACTGCTTTTGCCACTACTTTCTCCTGGTCATGATAATCAAGTTTGAACGCCGTACTGACCAGCCGGATGCTGCTGGGCGCTGCAAAGTGTATTTGGTGGCAACTTTCGACGGGCAGCGCCTGCGGCTGAGCACGGGGGAGCGGTGTGAGACGGCCGGATGGTTTGCCGAAAAAGGACGGTTCCGGAAATCATTCGCTGGGTACCAGGACGCGAATGACGTGCTCGATGCGTTAGGGGAACGGGTGGCCAAGGCGTACCGGGACCTGCGCACAACGAGCGTAGTAGTCACCCCAGCCCTATTGAAAGAGGCGTTGGCCCCGAAAGTGGCGGCGGCGGACTTACCGCCCGCGCCGCTGCTCACGGACTTGTTCGGGGCGTACATCGAGGTGCTGCGGGCCCGGGGGTTCCGGTTTCACACCCTGAAAGGCTACAAGACGGCGCACAACACGCTGCTGGAATTTGCCGCGACGCGGCCGGGGCGGCTGACGACGGCGGACTACGACGCGGAGGTGCACGACGGGCTGCTGGGGCATTTGCGGGACGTGCGCGGGTCGGCCCAGAACACGGTGGCGGGCGTGGTCAAGCAGCTCAAGCCGTTTTTGGCGTGGGCCCGCGACGAGCGGGGGCAAGCGCTGGCCGTGGACCCGGGCAAGCTGCGGGTGGAGTGGGAAGACGTGGAAAAGGTGTGGCTGACGGCCGCCGAACTGGGGCGGCTAGAAACGGTGAAGCTGCCCGACAACCTGGGGCCCGTGCGGGACGCGTTCTTGTTTTGCTGCTACACGGGGCTGCGCTACTCGGACCTTTCGGCCCTGCACGCGGGCAACGTGAAGGAATGGGACGGCGGGCGCATCCTGCGGCTAACGCAGACCAAGACGCGCACGGGGGTGAGCATCTACCTCACGCCGCCGGCCGGGGCCCTGAGGTGGTCGGGTGAATCAGGAGAGAATTGGGTGCTAAATTCCCAACCTCATGGAAAAAGCTCCTCCCACGAAACGGCCGCGTTATGAGGCGGCCTTCCGCGCCGAAGCCTTGCGCTTAGCCAACGAAAGCCACTCTACGCTGGCCGCCGCACGCGCCTTGAACATTGACCCCAAACGACTCTATGCCTGGCAGAAAGCGACTCAACAGCCCTTGCCGGCTGACCCAGCCGAGGCCGCCGAGGTGCGCGCCCTACGTCAGGCCAACAAACGCCTGGCCCAAGAACTGGAGATTTTAAAAAAAGCCATCGTTATCTTCTCGACCACCCCGACGCTGTGATCCAATTACAGTTCATTGATCAGCAACGTCTTCACTATCCCGTGCAGGTGCTTTGCCAGGCCCTCGGTGTGGTACCCAGCCGCTACTATGCCTGGCGTAAAGGCGCGGCGGCGCGAGCTACAGCCCCCGCGGAGCCGGCCTGGGAAACGGCGTTAGTCGACGTGTTTGATACCCATCAACGCCGCTACGGCACCCGCCGCTTACGCGTCGAGTTGCGCGGGTTGGGGCACCCGGTAGGGCGGCAAGCCATCCGCACAGTGTTGCGTCGCCAAGCGCGCAAAGCGTTGCAAACCAAAGCGTTTGTGCCGCGCATCACCGATTCGACCCACGGCAAGCGCTGCGCCCCGAATCGGCTGCTGGACCAGCCAAAACCGACCCAAGCTAATCGGGTGTGGGTCAGCGACATTACCTACCTGCCCCTGGCCAATGGGAACTGGGTTTACTGCTGCGCCTTCCAGGACGTGTGCACCAAGCAGGTAGTGGGCTGGCAAGTACGGGCTGATATGCCCGAGGACCTGGTTACCAAGGCTTTGCAGCGAGCCTTGCTCGCCCAGCGGCCTGCGCCTGGGCTGGTTGTGCACTCCGACCGGGGCGGCCAGTACGTGGGCAACAGCTATGAGACGCTGCTACGCGAGGCGAAGGCCCAGCTCTCACATAGCCGAGTCGGCGACTGCGACGATAATGCGCAGGCCGAAAGCTTGTGGTCGCGCCTCAAAACCGAACTGCTCGAACTCCGCGACTGGCCTGTTTTCACGGATTTAGCGGACGCGCAAGCCAGCGTGGCCGATTATGTTGACTACTATAATCACAAACGCCGCCACGCCAGTATCGGCTATTCGAAGCCTTAGCACTTTCACCAGCAACTACTTGCCAACATCACCCAATTCTCTCCTGCTTAACTAGTGCTTAGTCAGGCAAATTGACTAACAGAATGCAGGCAATTTAGGTTAGCCTGGTATGGCCCGACCAATCACCCCTTTTACCCTACCGGCCGCCGACCAGGCCGCCCTGGAAAACTTCACCCGCACAGGCTGCCGCCCGGTGCGGGCCGTGCGCCGCGCCCAAGCTCTGCTGGCCTTGGCTACGGGCATCGGCCAACAGGCGGCCGGTAAGGCCGTCGGCCTGAACCGGCAGACCGTAAGCGAACTGCGCCGCCGCTACGAAGCAGGCGGCTGGCAGTGCGCGCTGACCGAGGCCCCGCGTAGTGGCACGCCCCCGCGCTTCGACGGGCCCCAGCGGGCCGCCCTCACCGCCTTGGCCTGCACGCCAGCCCCGGTAGGCCACAGCCGCTGGACGCTGCGTCTGCTGGCTGACAAGGCCGTGGAGCTGGCGCTGGTAGAAACCATTTCCCACGAAACAGTGGCGCAGGTGCTCAAAAAAACGAGTTGCCGCCTCACCGCCAGCAGCACTGGTGCCTGGGGGCAGTGAACGCCGCGTTTGTTGCGCGGATGGAAGACGTACTGGCCGTGTACGAGCGGCCTTACCACCCGCTCTTTCCGGTCGTCTGCTTCGATGCGCGCCCGTGCGTGCTGCACGGCCAGCCCGTCCCCCTGCCGCCGGTCCCGGCCCAACCCGCCGTGGGCGAGCAACCGGCCAAAGCCGGGCGGCCCCGCCGGGAAAGCAGCACCTACGTGCGCCAGGGTACGGCCTGCCTGCTGGTGGCCTTCGAGCCGGGCCTCGGCCAGCGCCTGGTCGAGGTCTCGGCCCGCCGCACCGGGGCTGACTACTGCCGCTTTAGGCAGGCCCTGGCCGCCACCTACCCGCAGGCCGAGAAAATCGTGTTGGTGCAGGACAACCTCAACACCCATACCGATGCCGTCTTCTACCAGCACCTGCCAGCCGCCGAAGCCCGGGCGCTGGCCGCGCGCTTTGAGGTGCATTACACGCCTAAAAACGCTTCCTGGCTCAACATGGTCGAACTCGAACGCTCGGCCATCGCCCGCCAGTGCCTGCACCAGCGTATCCCCACGCAAGACGAACTCACCGCCCACGTCGCCGCGTGCGTGGCCGAGCGCAATGCGGCGCGGGCCACCGTAAAATGGCAGTTCACCCTGGAAAAAGCGCGCGTCAAACTCGACCGGCACTATCAGAAAATTAGGGCAGCTAATTTGCCTGACTGAGCACTAGACCACCTCAGACTTATCACTGGTCCGGTTGTTCAACGGCGGGGCCGCTGGCTAAGCGGTAATCCAAACTCGTTTCTTCTGCGCCCGGCACCCCAACCGCAGAACTGCGCCAGGTTCTACCACTTAATTTCCGTAACCCATATGAAAATTATTCTTTGGTATCGCAACGATTTGCGCACCCACGACCACGAGGCTCTCTGGCAGGCTGCCCAGGAAACCGTGCAGGTAGTGCCCGTTTACGTCTTTGATCCGCGCCTGCTGGCCGAGCATCCGTTGGGTTTCGCCAAAACTGGGCCCGTGCGACAGCAATTTCTGGCCGAGTCGGTGCAGGATCTACGGCTGCGGCTGCGGCAGTTAGGCTCCAACCTCATCGTTCGGGTGGGACTTCCTGAGGAGGTACTGCCGGCCCTGGCCCAGGAACTGGGGGCCGAGGCGGTGTACGCGTCTGAGGAAGTGACGCAGGAGGAGCTGGCGGTGGAAACGGCCCTGGAGCAGCGCCTGCTGGCCGCCGGCCGCACCCTGCGCACGTTCTGGCAAACCACGCTCCACCACCTTGATGACCTGCCGATGCCAGTGCGCAACCTGCCCGACGTCTTCACTCAGTTCAAAAACAAGGTGGAGAAGTTTGGGAAGGTGCGACCCATGTTTGCCGTGCCCGACAACCTGGAGTTCAACGAAACCCTGGAGCTGGGAACCGTGCCGGCCGTGCCCGCGGCGGCCGAGTACCGGCCGGCTTTTCGGGGCGGCGAGACGGAAGCCTTTCATCGCCTGCACGACTACTTCTGGACCAAAGACCTGCTCAGAACCTATAAGGAAACCCGCAACGGTATGCTGGGCTTGGATTACTCCTCCAAGTTTTCGGCCTGGTTGGCGCTGGGCTGCCTCTCGCCGCGCTTCGTGCTGGCCGAAATCCAGCGCTACGAAACCGAGCGGATCCAAAATGAATCAACGTACTGGATGGGCTTCGAGCTGCTCTGGCGCGACTACTTCCGCTTCGTAGCCGTCAAGTTCGGCAACCGGATTTTTCGGTCGAATGGACTCAAGGAGGAACCGTTGCGGCACATGCCGGCCACTACCAAATCGGCGCAGAGAACCTTTGAGCAGTGGCGGCTCGGCGAGACGGGCGTGCCCTTGATTGATGCCAACATGAAGGAGCTGCTCGAAACTGGCTTCATGTCGAACCGGGGGCGGCAGAACGTCGCTAGCTTTTTGGTCAAGGACTTGCAGCTGGACTGGCGTTGGGGCGCGGCCTGGTTCGAGAGCCAGGGCATCGACTACGACCCGTGCTCGAACTGGGGTAACTGGCTCTATGTAGCGGGCGTCGGCAACGACCCCCGCGAGACCCGCTACTTCGATATTTTGCGCCAAGCCACTTACTACGACCCCGCCGGCGAGTATGTGAAGCACTGGCTGCCCCAACTCGAGCACGTCCCCGCCGACAAGGTACACGCGGTGGGGTTGCTCACCAACGACGAACAGAAACACTTCGCCGTGCGCCTGGGCGTTGACTATCCCAACCCGCTGGTAGACGTACGCAAGTGGGGCCGGGAAGATGACAGCCGATAGCCGCCGGGGTGGGGCGCGCAGAACTAACGGCCGCATCTGCGGGGTTAACGCGGTGGGCTAGGCTTGCGGGCCGGTGGTGGCCGCCGTTACGGCAGCGGGAAGGCCAGGGCGGTTTACTGCTTGCGAAGAGCCTGGTAGGCGGGGCGCAGGTAGCGGACGTGTTCGGCCAACTCCTCGGCGGCGCGCTTGTGGTTGAGGCGCACGATAGCCTTGGTTTAGAGGGTGTTAGGAAATTAAGCGGGAGCTAAACGATTGAGACACCTGGTCATGTTGGCCACCAGCAGCTAGGTTTCGTGGGAGCGCGGGGTGTATTCGTCGTCGATGGCCAGCCGCCGGAAGCTGGTGAGCCAGGCAAAGGCGCGCTCCACGACCCAACGCTTCGTCACGGGTACGAAGCCGCGGGCACTGGGCGGGCGGCTGCCAATTTGGTGCGTGAGCCCGAGGCGGGCCAGGTGCCGGGCAAAGCGCCCGCGATAGCCCCTGTCCGTCACCACCGTAATTAGGCGCTGGCCCAATTGGGTCGGGCCGGCAGCAGGGCAAGGGCTTCTACCCCGTCGTGCCCGTTGGCCGCATGGACCCGGCAAGCCAGAATGCGGCCTTGTACGTCGGTCAAAATCCGACATTTACGGCCATTGACGTGCTTGCCCCCGTCGACGCCCCGGTGCTCACAGATGCGCGGGGCGAGGCGCACGCTTTGGCTATGGAGGCAGACGAGCGAGGGGGTTGGCGGCCAGCCGGTCCGCTTGGTTGACAGCATCCGTTAGGGCCTGCCACCGGCCGGTGAGCGGCCAGCGACGGAAGTAGTAGTACACGGCCGACCGCGGGGGAAAGCTGCTGGGCAAGCAACGCCACTGGCAGCCCGTGCGGCAGACATAGCGCACGGCATCAATTACTTGGCGTAGACAATGACGACGTTTTCGTTGCGTAGGCAACGACGGAGCGATAACTTGCCATTGCGAGTCAGTGAGGGGTTGATGCGAGTCGACCATAAGGCGGGCGGGAGCCTAGGAACTCCGCCCGCAACTTACTGGCTCGTTTTCTTTTTCCCTACCGCGATTCCCTAACACGCTCTTAGAGCGGTTTCCAATTCAATGTACAGAATTTCACGTACCTTCTGTTATGAAAGCGTATTCGATTGATTTGCGGGAACGGGTAGCGGCGGCATGTGCCGCGCCGCAGGCCCGGATTTACCAAGTGGCGGCGCAATTCAGCGTTTCCATCTCCTTCGTGGACAAGCTTTTGCGTCGTCAACGTACGAGCGGTTCGCTGGCGGCCCTGCCCGCGAGCGGCGGCCCGATGCCGCGCCTGGACCCGGCGGGCCAGGACCTGTTGCGGGCCAGGACCTGTTGCGGGCCTGTCTGGTGGCGCAGCCCGACGCGACACTGGCCGAAATAAGCCTCGCCTTGGCCGCCGCCGCCGGCCCGGCCCTGAGCCGCACGAGTACGTGGCGGGCGGTCGAGCGCCTGGGGTGGGGGCGCAAAAAAAAAGCATCCACGCCGCCGAGCGTGACACCGAACGCGTCGTAGCCTTGCGCCGCTTGTTTTTGGAAGCCATTCAGCCAGAAGATGTTACCCGTTTCGTATTCGTGGACGAGACGAGCACTAACCTCACCTACTGCCGCCGCTATGGCCGGGCCCCGGCCGGCCAGCGCCTGGACCAGGCCGTGCCGTTGCTCAGCGGCCCGAACGTGACGCTCCTCGCCGCCCTGACCCCGGACGGGCTCGGGGCGTTGCTCAGCGTCAACGGGGCTGTCAACGGGGCTGTCAACGGCGACGTGTTTGCCGCCTACCTCGACCAGGTGCTCGGCCCCACCCTGCGGCCGGGCGACGTGGTGGTACTCGACAACCTCTCCGTGCATAAGGTGGACAGGCTGGACGATATCGTGCGCAAATACGGGGCACGGCTGCGCTACCTGCCGCCTTATTCGCCTGATTTCAACCCCATTGAACTGGCTTTTAGCAAGCTCAAGACGTGGCTGCGCACCGCCAAGGCCCCTACCCGCGACCTGCTGGAGGAAGCCATCCGGGCCGCCGCCGAGTGGGTAACCGAACAGGATGCCAAAAATTGGTTTAACCATTGTGGATATCATGTACAGTGATTTGGAAACCGCTCTAGCAATCCTTTACAACTCTGAATTACCTCAACCTCTTCCATAAATTCAATATCATGCGTCTGGAACTGCACGCAATATAGAGGTGCTGTGAGGTGGTCCGATTACGCTGGACAGTTTAGGGCATTAAGTTGAAGAAGCTGTTGGTGAGTGTGATACGGCAGTTGATAGGCGATGCTGGAGTGCAAACGTTCGTGATTATAGTAGTCAAAATAGATGGCCACGCTGGCCTGGGCGTCGGCCAGGTCGGCAAAAACGGGCCGCTCCCGTAGCTCGAGCACCTCCGTTTTGAGGCGCGACCATAAGCTTTCCGCCTGGGCATTGTCGTCGCAATCGCCCCGGCGGCTCTGCGAGCGCAGGGCCTGGTGGTCGTGGAGCAGTTGCCGGTAGACAGACGTTGCCACAATACTGCCCACCCCGGTCGGAGTGGACCAGTAAGCCGGGCGTGGGCGGTTACGCCCAAAAAGCGCGCTGCAAGGCACGGGTAATAAGCTCCTCCGGCATCGAAACTCCCACCTGCCAGCCCAGTACCTGCTTGCTGGCCATGTCCTGGTACGCGCACAAGTACACCCAGTCACCGTTGGCCAGCGGCAGGTACGTGCTATCGCTGACCCAGACCCGGTTGGCCTGGGTGGGCTTGGGCTGGTCAAGCAGCCGATTCGGCGCGCAGCGCAGGCCGTGGGGCGAGTCGGTGGTGCGCGGAGTGTAGGCCTTGGGTTGCAGCGCGTGCAGCCCCCGTCGGCGCATGGCCGTACGTAGCCGCTGGCGGCCCACCCGGTAGCCTTTCTGGCGCAGGGCCACCCGCAGCCGGCGGGTGCCGTAGCGGCGTTTGTGGTGCGCGAAAACTTGGACCAAGGCCGCTTCCCAGGCGGGTGGCTCCTGGTTGACTGCCTGCCGTTGCGCTTGGTGCCACGCATAATAGCCGCTGGCCGGCATGCCCAGCACCTGGCAGAGCCGGCGCACGGGGCACTGAGCGCGTTGCACCTCGATGAAGCGGTAACGACTCATTGGCTGTCGGTCACGGAAAAGATGGCGATGGCTTTTTTTAAATTGTCCAACTCCTGGGCCTGCCGCTGATTGGCAGCCCGCAACGGCCGCAATTCGGCCGCCGTGGCTGGGTCCAGCTCCGCCCCACGGGCGGCCGCCACCGGCGTAAGCGCTTGCTGCTGCCACTTGTAAATGCGCTTGGGGTCGATGTTCAAGGCGCGCGCGGCGGCCTGAGTCGAGCGGCTTTCACCGGCCAGGCGCAGGGCTCCGGCCCGGAAGGCGGCATCGTAACGCCGACGTTTGGTAGGTGGGGGACTGTCTTTCATAAAGTTGGAAAGTTAAGACCCTATTCTGTCCATTTTTACCCGACCACCTCACGGGTGCACGTGACCGCCCGACACCACAATAAACGGCGCCTGCCCCGCCCGGTAGCGCGCCGCGGCCAGCCGGCAGCGCCTGGCTCCTGCCGAATCGAGCGCCACGCCGGGCTGCTCGGGGCCGCTGCCCGGCACCAGGATGACCGAGTAAGGGTAACGCGCCCAGTCGGTACAGGCCACGGCGGCCGTAGGCGCGGCATTGGGCCCACCGGTCAGGGGCTCGTAGCGGACGGCTTCGTCGCGGCTATTGAGGCGCAGGGCCCCCAGGGCCGCTTGCAGGGGCAAGGTGTAAAATAGGAGAGCATCAAAAAGTGTGGGGCAGTGGTGGTCGACCGCTTTGCAGGTTACTTGAGAAGCCGTACTTGTTGGTGAAGGGCAATGAGCCAGTTAGCCGCCCCTCGCCCTCCTGACTTGACTACGACCCGACTGCCCCACACTTTTTGATGCTCTCACGTAATGGATCCTAAAGAGTATTGTACTGCCCTGCTATCGCATCAATGGCCGCTGCTAATTCATAGTCCCGCGCGGTCACGTTATTGTCCGCATCGTGGGTGCACAAACGAAATGCTACCACGTTATACTCGTTGCTGAACCAAGGGTGATGTTCGAGACGCTCGGCTTCAACTGCCACTTCGGTAAGGAACGCAAAGGCCACCTTGAAATCAGCAAAACGGAAGCGGCATTGAAGGCTATGATCTTGTTCTATCCACATGGAAAGGGCATGGGGGAATAAGTTGCTGGGTTCATTGTAGGAACGCCTCCAAAAGCGTGGGGCAGCCATTTTCACTAAAAGCTTGGCCACGGCCGGCGGACCTTGTGCTGAGAACCCCTTGACCCGGCTGCCCCACACTTCTGGAGGCGCTCCAACGCCCTAACGCTGTCCGGCTTGGCTAGACCACCCCAAGACCACCTCACAGGGGCTGTTGCAGAACCGAGCAGCAACAGTACGTCCTGCTTCTGTTTACCTAACCTTGACCACCACGGGCCGGTTTGACAGTGGTTTCTAACAGGACCATCCTTTTCGCATGCAATCTTCCTTCGACCGAACAGCGCGTGGTTGGGGCAGCACCGACTCCCTTATTTGTAGTTTCCAGCCGCGCCGCCCGCCTCGTCAACACGCCTTATTTTGGTGTGTCCGAACCGCAGGCAGGAGACCGGTTTGACGGCGGGTGCTGCGGCGGGTGCTGCGGCGGGTGCTGCGGCGGGTGCTGCGGCGGATGCTGCGGCGGATGCTGCGGCGGATGCTGCGGCGGATGCTGCGGCGGATGCTGCGGCGGATGCTGCGGCGGATGCTGCGGCGGATGCTGCGGCGGATGCTGCGGCGGATGCTGCGGCGGATGCTGCGGCGGATGCTGCGGCGCGGAGCGGGCAATCCTTCGCGGGCAGTCGCCCGCGTGGCCGAGCCGACGGGCCGCAGCACCCGCTAGCCCGCGGCCTTGGGCGGGCGGGGCAACCGTTGCCGCAGCTCGGCCTCCAGCACGGGCACGGCGGCGGCCAGCTGTGCGTACGAGTCAATGACGAAGTACACGTCCTGCATGCGGTCCTTCACGTAGGGCGTGGCCAGAACGGCAGCCACGTCAAACGGGCGGCGAACCGCCGCCTCACCGAGGCAAAACGTTGTTTCGCCGGCCGAGGAGAGAATGCCGGCGCCGTAGATGCGCAACCGGTCGCCTTCCGCAATTAGCCCAAACTCGGCCGTAAACCAGTATAGGCGCGAAAGCAGTTCCACGGCGTGGCCCTCGTGCAGGTAGCGCAAGGCCAGGACGCCCAGGGCCCGGAGGAAGTCGGTAAAGTACGGGTCAGTGAGCAGGGGCACGTGCGCAAAGACGTCGTGGAACATGTCGGGCTCCTCGAGGTAGTCGAGCTGGGCCGGGGTCCGCAGCCAGGTCGTGGCCGGAAAGCGACGCGCCGCGAGCAGCTCGAAAAACGTGCGGTCGTCTACGATGCCCGGCACGGCCACCAGTTGCCAGCCGGTGGCCGTGGCCAGCAACGGGTTCACCTGCGCAAAATCGGGGATTTTGTCGGCCCGAAAATCGACCGTGGGCAGGCCATCGACGAAGCGGCGGGCGGCGACGGTGGGCAGGACTTGCATCTGGCGCTCAAAAAGGGTTTGCCACACCCACCGGTCGGCGGCGGTGTAACGGGCGTAGTCCTGGTCGACAGCGACCGCGGGGGGCACGTGGTTCATGAACGGGGGGAGAAGTCCGATTTGGGACAGAACCCGGAGAAGCGGAGATGGTTTGCGCGGCACACGGCTGCGCGAAAGAATCCCGTGACCACCTCCGGCGCCACGGGCAGGGGGTCGTTTAGAATGACCGCCATCAGCCTGTCCAGAGCGAGAAAAAATGGTTTAGCGTAACTGCGCACCTTCTTTGGGCGGACTGGGTGGTCGGGTTGAAATGGACAACGAGCTAAGATAGGTTGAAAAGATAGTGAAGCTCGACTTCGAGCGGGGTGCAGTAGCCCAGGGCGGAGTGCAGCCGTTGGGTGTTGTAGTAGTGGTCGAGGTACTCGGCTAGTTCGAGCCGGGCTTCTTCCACGTCGGCAAAGCAGGCTCCGCGGGGCAGCAACTCGGTTTTGAGCGTGCTCCAGCCGCTCTCGGCCAGCGCGTTATCGTAGGGGTTGCCGGGCCGGCTCAGGCTGGCAATGGCCTGGGTGCGGTCCAGTAGGGTGGTAAAGGCCTCGCTGGTGTACTGGCTGCCGCGGTCGGCATGCACGAGCAGACCGGGCGGGGGCTGGCAAACGGCCACCGCCCGGTTAAAGGCGGTCAGCATCGAGTCCGTATCCAGCGACTCGCTCACGTGCCAGCCCACCACGCGCCGGGAGAAGGCATCGCGCCAGCACGCCAGGTAGGCCCACTGACCGGTGGCCAGCGCCAGGTAGGTGATGTCGCCGACCCAAATTTGATTGGGGGCCGTGGCCGCAGGCCAGGTGGCTAACTTGTTCGCAGCGGCCACGGCCTGCGGGTTAGCCTGGGTGGTGCGCGGGGGCCGGGAGCTGGCGCGGGTGCATCGGGCGCGTAAGCCGCTGGTGCTGAGACAGACGTGCAGCCGCTGCCGGCCTACCGCGTGGCCTTCGCGCCGCAGTTGGGCCCGCAGCCGGCGGCCATAACGGCCAGCATGGGTGGTAAACACGCGCTGGGCGGCTACTTGCTAGGCGGGCAGCGCTGGCTCGGCCCTAGTCGGCGCGCGCTTCTGCCACGCGTAGTAGCCGCTGGGGCTGACATCCAGCAAGCGGCACTGCGTGCGCACGGGCCAACCGGGAGCATGCAGGGCAATGTAAGCGAAGCGTTTCATCGGCCCGTCGGTTGTAAAAATGCGCCTCAAGCATTTGGGAGATGGTCAGCGCTTTTTTTAAAATGTCGCGCTCCATTTCCGCGCGGGCCAATTGGGCCCGTAACTGCTTGTTTTCCTGCGCCAGCACGTCGCTGGCCGCTGGGCGGGCCGCTTGGGCATGGGCGGCCCGCACCCACTTGCCCAACACGGCCGCGCTCATGCCCAACGCCTGCGCGACCCGCGTCGCCGCTTGCCCATCCTGGCTTACGCGGCGAACCGCCTCGGTCCGAAAGGCCGCATCATACTTCGTTCGCTGCCGTCCGCCGGCTGGTTTTGCTGCTTCCATGACAAGGGGAGATTACTTTCTCCATGTCCATTTTTACCCGACCACCTCAAAGTATCCTTTGGCTTCGCGGTCGTATTCAATCGGCGCTTCGTAGCCGGTCATGCCACCTGGACGCATTTGCTTAATATCTTCCTGTACTTGGCGTTTGCTGATACCATCTTCCTGCCCTACCCCAAAATCGGTCACCTTTTCGCTTATAAATTCCATTAAGGCTTCTAGCGTTGTCGACGAAGCAGGCAATCGTCAATCCAACCGTAGCGGGCGAATGCATTTTTGTTAACGGGCATATTTATGAAGTTTTTTCGCAACGCAGAAAGACTGCATTCACAGCCAGTTGGTTTGTAGCATGAACCAACTTACTACCCCCGCAGCCCAGCTTCCTGCCGTCCAAAGTACATACCCGTTCAGTTCTGGCTTGGTGCTAAATACAATAAGTTGCCCGCGTTGTGGGGGTAGCGGCCACTTGTCTGTAGTACTCCCCAAAACCTGGACACATAAAGCGGGCTAGCTTAGCTCGATTATGACCCCAAAACGCACCCGCCGTCGCTACACGGCTGAGTTCAAAGCCGAGGTGGCCCTGGCTGCGCTCACCGAGCGCCAGCCGCTGGCCGAGTTGGCCACCCATTACCAGTTGGCCGTGGCCCAAATCACGCGCTGGAAGCTGCAACTGCGCCAGTAGGCATCCTAGGCCTTCGCCGAAATGCCCGTTGCTGGTGAAGCAGTGCCGGATGTAGAGCCCTTGTACGCGGCCATTGGCCGGCTGCAAGTGGAAAACGCGCTGCTAAAAAAAATACTAGGACCATGTCGGTAGCCCAGCAACGCACCTTGGTCGCCCACGCCGACCCGGCCAACCCGGTGCAGGCCCGATGCCAGGGCCTGCGCCTCTCGCGCGGTAGCTTTTACTACCAGCCGTGCGGGGAAGGCGCGTACAACCTGGAGCGCATGCGGCTGCTCGACGATGAATTTACCAACCACAATTTCAAGGGCATGCTCGGCCTGCGCGACCACCTGCGCCTGGCCGGCCACGCCGTCAATGCCAAGCGGGTGCGCCGGCTCGTGCGCCTGATGGGCCACGAGCCGGTCTATCCCAAACCGCGCCTGCGTGTGCCGGGACAAGGCGTTACGCCCTATCCCTACCTGTTGCGGGACCGGCCGGCGACGGCCCCGGATGAGGTGTGGAGCACCGACACTACCTATGTGCCCATGGCCAAGGGCTTCCTTTACCTGGCCGCCATGCTCGACTGGCACGCGCGCTACGTGCTGAGCTGACAGCTCTCCAACTCGCTCGGCGTCGGCTTCTGCCTCCAGGCCCTGGCCGATGCCCTGCGTGTCGCCCCGGCCCCACACATCTTCCATTCCGACCAGGGCAGCCAGTTCATGAGTCTGGCCTACGAACAAGCGCTGCTGGCCGCCGGCTGCCGCATCAGCCGCGATGGCCGGGGCCGCGCCACCGACAATGCCTTCATTGATCGGCTCTGGCGCACGGTTAAATGGGAGCACAGTACCTCAACCCGGCCGATGATGGCCACCACCTGCACCAGCAATTACACGCGTGTGCCTACTACAATCATCGCCGACCCCACCAAAGCCTGCGCGGCCAGACACCCGCCCAGGTCTTCACTCAAACCAACACATTCAAGCATAAACATATTACTTAACGTGCCCCGCTAAACTGTCCAGTTTTTGAGGAGTAGTACACTCACACCATCGCCACGTCGAGCGCGGGCGGTGCTTGGGTTCGCATAATAGTAGGAACGGAAAACAACGGTAAGCCTTTCTTAACCCGAAAAACTAGCCGATTTGTCTCAATAAGTCAGTGTTTGAGGTTAAAACGAGCCATTGATAGGTGAGATAAGGAAAAGCAACAAATTAGCTTTGTCGAAACCGTTGCTTTCTAAAAACGACCCTGTTAGCGTTAAAACGGACGTTTTTTGAGGCAATAGCCCTGCTCAAAATTCCTTACCGTTGTTTTCCGTTCCTACTATAGTGCGACCCCATGTTGCCTGCGTTTATCCAGGGCGGGTAGGAGCTGTGCGGCCCGATACGTCGGGCGGGGCGACGCCCATGCTGCCGAAAAAGGGCCGCAGCGGCACCTCGATGCCGGGCGCGAACAGCCCCACCAGGCGCTTGAGGTCCAGCGGCACGATGCGCAGCGGGCATACGGGAAATCGTTGGACAGCGCGCCGTGGCCGGGCATGAAAGCGTTATAGGCGTAGGGTACGGCCAGCTTCACGTCCTGAATGCGCACTTCGAGCACGTCGCCGGGCTGGGCTTCTTCCACGTAGATGGGGCCGGTGAGGATGTGAATGCCCGGCCCTTTGTCCGTTACCTGCTGGATGATGGCCCGTAGCTCGGGCTACACCTGGGCGGGCGGCGGGCCCGCTTCTTCCAGCAGCGCGGGCGTATACGCCACCAGCGTCTGCATCTGCACCACGTCGCCCGATTTAATCCGCGGCTTGGGCGGGGCAGAAGCATCGTAGTAGCCTATTGTCACAGTTTGGGGCGTGGCCAGCAGCTGCTGGACCGACCGGGCCGCCGCCCGTGGGGGCGGCTGCTGGCTGTGGGCACTGAGCCCCAGGCATGAGAGCCCCCCTAGAGACAATAGGGTCAACCCTTTTCTGAATTTAATTATATTATTGATAATCAGCGAGATAATGGGAAGTCGCAAGGGTAATTCGTTGCACATCCTGGGTTAGGGCGGGCTCATCACTAACCAGCAGGATTTTCACAGTGTGAGGGGGGGGATATAAAATCAGCAATAAGAGCGAGCGACGAGCGAAATCAGGCCCACCCGCCGGGGCCACGCTTAGGCTTCGTCAGCCGCCAGTGGTGGCACTTCCTCCGCCCGCTGGGGCAGGATAAGGATGGCACCGAGAATGAAAATGGCCAGCACCGCCGAGGCCGTGTACCGGCTCAGGGCCAGGCCACCGTGAGCCACGGGCTTGTCCAGAAAATCGCCCACCGTGGCCCCTAATGGGCGCGTGAGGATAAATGCCGCCCAGAATAGCACGGTGCGGGAGATGCTAGTCCAGTAATACGCAGCGGCTACTACCGCCAGCGCGGCGGCAAATACCAGCGCGCCGCCCCCGTAGCCCAGGCCCAGCCCGCCGTCGGCATCGGCCATCCAGTCGCCGGCGGCTGTGCCCAGGGTTTGCGAGAACATGACCGTGGCCCAGTAGAAAATCTCGGCCGGGCGCGAGGTGAGCCGGCTCACCGATACCGTGCCCAGCGTGCGATACCACAGGCCCAGGCAGCCCAGCAGCAACGCTAGCAGCACCGACGTGCCACCCACGTACCCGATACCCAACGAGCGGTCGAAGAAATCGGCCAGCGTGGTACCAAACGTGGTGGTCGCGACGATAACGCCCCAGAAAAGGAACGGGTGGAAGCGCTTGGCCGCAATCTGGGCGCTGACGGCGACCATGAAAATGGCGGCGAAAATGAGCGAGCCCGTGAGGTAGCCCAGATTCATGGACATGGTAACCGCGTCGCCGGCGGTTTCGCCCAGGGTCGTGGCCGCGATTTTAATAACCCAGAACCCGAGGGTGACGGCCGGTACTTTGCCGAGCGTGGCTTTCAGCGGAGGGGTCATAAGAAAAGAGAGGGAGTAAGAAGATTTAGGAAGAATCCGGCGCGCGCCGAAGCTGCGGGTGAAGGTCGGCCTCAATCCTGAAGAGTTTTGGGAGTTGCCGGCTCACCGCGCTTGTCGCCGAAGCTGGCCGCGCCCGGTAAATTAGACCGGGAGCCAAGACTGTTGTCCTGACGTAGCGGCATTACCCGCTGGTTAGCGGGCGTGCTCAGCCGCCGCATGGGCCAGGCGGCCGCCAAAGCTACTTGGCTGAGTGGCGTGAAAGGAACGCGACGGCGCAAAGTGCTGAACAACCTACTCATGGGCCTGATCGCGGGCAACGTGCTAAACAGGGTCCAAGTGCCGAAAACGCTCACAAGCGCGGGAATAATTCGGTTCATCCCATAACCCTTCAGTAACCAGCTTTCTGGCTACCATTATGTGACTGGTGACGCTACGGCGCGAAAACGTAACGGTCAGTGGGTGGCAGTTTTTGCGGGCTGCTACTATTGGGCAGCGCCGCGCTTAATCTGTGGTAAAGCTTCCCACGCGCGCCACCTGGTGTCGAGAAATAACGAGAGCTGCCCGCTATAGTCTGGCCGCGATACTATCCTATTGAGCATGGTCTGAAGGTGCCCGCATTGAACGTACCGAGTAGGCTGGGATAATTAATTGCCATTGTCCAGCTATCCCTCATGTTCGGTTAATTCGCGCGCGCCACCGCGGCGGAGGTAAATCAGGCGCATGCCGGTGGGCAGCACAAACAGCAACATAGGCAGCGCCACCACAAAGCCACCAATCACGGCCACGGCCAGCGGCTGTTGCATCTGCGCGCCCAGCCCGATGCCCAGCGCCAGCGGTGAGAGCGCCAGAATGGCCCCGAGGGCTGTCATCAGCTTGGGCCGAATGCGCAGGGCGATGGCGTAGCGAATGGCCGTGTCCACGTCGCCCGTCTCGCGCAAGGACTCGTAGAACTGATGCACCGTGAAAATGGCGTTCTCCGCGATGATGCCCACTATCATAATAATACCCGTGTAGCTGCTCACGTTCAGCGGAATGCCCGCGAAAAATAGCCCCAGCACGCAGCCCGTGATGCCCATCACGGAGATGAAGATTACCAGCAACGACACCAGCCACTCGCGAAACAGAAATAGCAGCACCGCGAATACCAACAGGCAGGCCGTGAGCAGAATAAGTAAAAGCTCATGAAACGAGGCCTGCTGCTCGGCGTAGGCTCCGCCGTACACGATGGTGTAGCCGGGGGGGAGGGCCAGCTGTCTCTCCACGCGCTGGCGGATAGTCTGGATGGCCGAGCCCAGGTCGCGCCCGGCGAGGCGGGCGGTAACCACGGCCACCGACTTTAAATCTTCGCGCCGCAGCTCCACTTCACCTGCTTCCACGCTGATAGTGGCGAAGAAAGACAGTGGGCGCACGCTGCCGTTGGGTAGGGCAATAACCTGCTTTTTGAGTTGGGCTAGGGAGTTCTGGCTGAAGTCCACGTAGCGCAGCAGCACCTGGCGCAGCTGCTCGCCGTCCTGCACCTGCCCCACCTGGATGCCACCCAGTTGGCCTGCCTGCGCCGGCGAGATGCTGGTCTGCGTCGCGCCGTTGGCCCCCAGCACCTGCCCGCCCACGAGATTGCTGAGCTGAGCCTGAAAGTCGAGGGCCGTCAGGCCGTAGCGGGCCAGCTTGGCCACGTCGGGCTGAAACACGATGGTGGGGCCGGCCGCCACCAACCCGTCGTTCACGTCGGCCACGCCGGGCACCTGCGCCAGCGCCTGGCCGAGCTGGGCTGAGAGCTTTTCGAGGGTTTTGCGGTCGTCGCCGAAAATTTTTACCTCAATTGGCTTAGCACTGCTCATCAAATCACCCAGCAAATCGGCGATGCGCTGGCCGAAGTCAATGTCCAGGGCCGGCTCGGTGGCGTGGATGCGCTCCCGCAGCTGGGCGATAACCTCGGGGGTTGTGAGCTTGTGGTCCCGCCGGAGCTGGATGGAGTAGTCGCCGTAGTTGGGCTCGGTGGTGAAAAAGCCCATCTGGGTGCCCGTACGTCGTGAGTAGCTCTGAATTTCAGGGTTTTTAGTAATAATAGTTGCCTCGACGCGCCGCAACACGCGGTCGGTTTCGGCCTGGCTGGTGCCCGGCGGCATGAAGTAGTCGAGCACGATGGTGCCCTCGTCGAGGTCGGGCAGAAAGCCGGTTTCGAGCCGCCCGGAGGCTAGGTACGCCCCGAGTCCCAGGCTCAGCAGCAGCGCTAGCGCCAGCAGTGGCCGGGCAAATAGGTTGGTGAGCCAACTGAGCTTTTCGGCCTGCTCGGCCGCCGCATTGTGGGCGTGGGCATTCTTGCCCGCCCGGTAGCCGATGAGCAGGTGCAGCACCGGCAGCAGTAGCCACGTTACCAGAAATGAGCAGACCATCGTAATCTGCATCGTATCAGATAGTTCCTTGAAGAAGCTACCCGCCAGCCCGCTCATCAACCGGAAGGGAAAGTGGATAACGATGGTGCTCAAGGACGAGGCCACCATCGCCGGAAACAGCCCCGCGATGGCCACCCGTACCACCCGCACGTTGTCGTACTCCGGGTTTTCCTCGTGCCCTCGGTATATCTGCTCGATGATGACGATGGCATCGTCAATAATAAGCCCCACCGAGGCCGCGATGGCCCCCAGCGACATAATATCGATGGTGATGCCAAACAGGTAGAGCATCAGCAGCGTGAAGCAGACCGTGACCGGAATAGTAAGCAGCACCGCCAGGCTGGCCCGCCATGAGCGCAGAAACACTATCATTACCAGAAGGGCCAGCGCCAGCCCTTCCACAATGCTATGTATCACGCTGTCAATGCTGTCTGTTACGAACACCGACTGGTCGTAGTAGGGCTTCAGCGTCATGCCGGGGGGGAGGAGGCGGCGCAGCTCGGCGGCTTTGGCGCGGGCATCGGCGGCGAAGGTGGTCAGGTCCACGCCCTGCTGCTTCACCAGGTCAATGAGCACCGCGTCGTGGCCGTTGGCGTTGATGATGATGAACTCTTGCTGCTCCTGAATATCTACCGTGGCCACGTCGCGCACCCGCACCACGCGGCCCGAGTCGGCCCGCACCACCACCTGCTTGAGGTCGTCGAGGGTGCTCAGGCGGGTATCGGTGAGGGTAAGGTAGAGGCGGCGGAAGCTGGCCAGCTGGCCGGCCGACTGCACGAAGTTGGTGTTGGCAAAAGCCGCCTGCAGCTGGGCCGGGGTGAGCCGCTGGCTGGCTAGCCGCGCCGCGTCGGGCGTCACCACAAATTCCTTGGCCTTGCCGCCGCGCACCACCACGTTGGAAGCACCCGGCACCTGCGAAAACAGCGGCCGGGCCAGTAAATTAGCCGCGTCGCGCAGGGCAATGGGCGAGCGCGAGTTGCTCTCCAGCGAATAGCCCAGCACCGGAAACAGCGACTGGTTCATGGCCTCGGTGGTGATGGTGACGCCCGCTGGCAGCAGCGCCTTTATCTCGTTGACGCGGCTTTCTAGCTGCGCCTTGGTGCTGTACACGTCCACGTTCCAGCTCAAAAAAACCTGAATCACGCACGAGCCCCGGCTGGTACTGCTCTTGACCACCGTCACGCCCTTCACGCGCTTCACGGCGGCCTCCAAGGGCTTAGTCACGGTTATCATCATCCGGTCGATGGGCTGCTGTCCGGCATCGGCGATGAGGGTGATTTTGGGGAAATTAACTTCCGGAAACAGGGCCGTTTGCATCCGCGAGTACGCGAATAAACCGGCCGCCAGCAGCAGCAGGCCCATCAGCAGAATGGGCTTGCGGTAAGTCTGGAAATACGACCGGCCGGCCGGGTCGCCAGGGGTTGGCGCGGCGGCTTGGGGTGGCGCGGGGGGGGGGAGGGTCGTGGGCTCGCTCATCGTACCAGCTTCACTTTGGCCGTGTCGGCCAGGCCGTAGTTGCCCGAGCTCAGAATCCGGTCGTTCGGGCTGAAAATCGGGCGCTTGATTTCTATTTCGGAGGGGTTTTGCACCCCCAGCGTCACCGGGACTTTCACGGCCGTAGAGTCGTTTAGCAGCTTCATTACCCAGAAGTCGTGCAGGGTTTCGTCGGCCAGCACGCAGCTGGCGGGCAGCGTCTGGGCGTTGGGCTGCCGGGTCTGGGTCAGGCGTACCTGCACGATGAGGTTTTCGGGAATCACGCCCGTGGGCTGGTCGGGCTTCACCAGGTAGATTTCCGACTGGCCGGGACTCACGCTGGCCAGCGGGGCCTGTACCGTACCGGCCAGCCGGGTGCTGTCGGGCAGCACGATGGTGCAGGCCGGGCGGCCCTGGGCCAGGGCGTGGTACTCGTAGGGTAAATTCAGCTGAAATACGAGCTGACTGCTCTCGGCAACCGTGCAGAGCGATGCTCCTTCCAGCAGGTAGTCGCCGGGCTGCTGAATATTAAGTACGCTGACAATGCCCGGCGAAGGAGCGTTCACCGTTACCAGCCCAAAGCCCTTAAGGCTGGGGTCAATGCGCGTGATGGAACTGCCCAGCGCCCGGCGCTCCTTGGTTTCGAGGGTAAAGAGCACCTGCCCGGCCGTCACGCGGTCGCCCAGGCGCACCTTTACCCCCGTCACGTAGCCGGCCACGGGAGCCGTCACGGTGCTTTTGCGGGGGTATACGGAGGTGGCCGGGAAGGTGCGGTACTGGGTCAGGTTTTGGGTCGAAACCCGCACGGCCTGCACCTGGGCGCGGGGCGTGGGGCTGGCTTCGTCGGCGGGTGCGCCGCCGTGGCAGGCAGCGAGCAGGAGGAGAGGGAATAGAAGGCGTTTCATTAGGTCGTCCTGGCGGCAGCGCCTGCGGGTAGGGAGGAATGAGGAATTGAGAATTGCAGGAGATATTCCTCATTCCTCCTTACCCGCAGGGCTACCACGTCCAGTAATTATAGAGGTTCACCAGCAGCAGGCGGTTATTCTCCAGCAGCACCAGGTCGCGGGCAGCCACGGCGTAGTTCTTGAGCACCTGCACGTAAAATATTACCGAAAGCTGGCCGGCAATAGTTTCGCGCTTGTAGGAGTCGAGTACCTGGCGGTAGCTGGCAATCTGCGCGCGGGCTAGGCGCTGGCGCCCCTCAATCTGGCGTAACTCATACAGCAATTGCTGCTGGCGCACGGGATTGACGGTGGCAAAGTTGCGCTGGTAGGCGCGGGTAGTTTCGAGCAGCACGCTGGTGCGGTCACGGCTAAACTGGCGCTGATGGCCGTCGAACAGATACATACTCAGGCTCAGGCCCGCGCTGGCACCGAAGCGGCGCGGAATGTCGCTCAGGGCAACGGCGTTCAGGCCGCTATTAGCGAAGGCGCTCACCAGGGGTTGGTAGCGGGTTTCAAAGACGCGCTGGTTGGCCATTAGCACCAGGCTGTCGAGCCGGTAGCGCTCGGTGAAGCCCGAGAGGCCTACCAGTGGCCCCTGACCACGCAAAGACAATTCAGTCGGGGCCAGCGCCACCTCACTGGTATCGCCGATGCCGCATAGCACGTTCAGATTCAGCAAATCGCGGTGGTAGGCGGTGCGGTAGGTATTCAGGAAAATCTGCTGGGTTTCGACCTCAATATTGAGCAGCAGATAGTCCGAGCGCTTGAGCAGGCTGGCATCCACGAGCTTTTGCACCAGCAGGCGCTGGCGGCCCAAAATATCGAGCAGCTCGCGCACGTAGCTGAGCTGGTCTAGGTCTTGGCGGCACAGGATGTACTGGTCGCCCACGAAGCGCTCCAGGTCGTGGAGCGAGAGGCGGGCCAGGTTCTGCTGGCTTAGGGCCAGCCCCTGGGCCTGCTGGGCGTAGGCCTCAAAGCGCTTTTGGCTGAACA
This sequence comes from Hymenobacter nivis, assembly GCF_003149515.1. Classification (NCBI taxonomy): domain Bacteria; kingdom Pseudomonadati; phylum Bacteroidota; class Cytophagia; order Cytophagales; family Hymenobacteraceae; genus Hymenobacter; species Hymenobacter nivis. Next base: position 4,946,449 of record NZ_CP029145.1, on the reverse strand, counting down.
GCGGCTGCGTTACCTGGGCGTAGCCCTGGTAAAGTGCCCCGTTGCTCAAGGCCAGGTCGTAGCCCACATAGCGATTGCTGTTGGCATCGGCCGAGTAGCTGAGCTGGGTGCGACCGTTGTCCTGGCTGAGTACGGGCACGAAGGTGTAATTGGCCACCAGTGTCCCCGTGGCTTTGGTATAAAATGCGCGCAGGCGCTCGGTTTCGAGCTGCGCGGCCTGGCCCTGGTTGCGGATTTCGTGGGTGAGTGGGCTGTTGTCGCGGGCCTGGACCAGGTAAAAATCCAGGTTGCGGGCCGGGCCGGCGGGTTGCGCCCAACCAGCTAAGGAAGATAGTAGGCTGGTTATCAGTAATAAGGATAAGCAAAGGCTCCGACCGTGTGGTGTAAGAGGACAAAATAGCATGGCAGCTAACATAGGACGAAATCGGCCGCAAGTATCCGCCCGAATCTGAGGACTTTCAGTAGGGCCGGGCTAACCTAGCTAGAGCGGAGGCGCTAGGCCGTGAAAGCCACCAGATAGGGAGTTACTCCGCCAGTGGCGCGTCGGCCGCGCTGGATTGCTGCGGCTGCCACGATAAATAACCGACTAGCAGCACAATGGAAGTCAGAAAAATACCGCTGATGATCATTGTACTTACTCCCAGGCCGCCCGCCTTAGCGGGCTGCGTCAGCAAGTCGCCCAAGGAGGCGCCCAGCGGCCGGGTTAGGATGTAGGCCGTCCAGAAAGCCAGCACTGCGTTCAGGTTTAGGTAGCGGTAGGCCAGGAACGTAGCGGCGATAAGGCCCCCAAACAGTAGGGCCGAGAGCGGATAGCCCAGCCCCAGGCTTTCACCAATCAGGTCGCCGGCCGAAGTGCCGAGCGCGAAGGTGAAGAGAATGGCTGACCAGTAAAATATTTCGCGTCGGGTCGTCTGGATGGAATGCACGGACAGCGTTTTCTCCCGCACGTACCAGAGGGCAAATACCACGACCAGCGAGGTGGCAAAGATGATGGTCGTGGTCACCAAACTAACGCCCAGGTTATCCACCAGGTTATCCGAAATCAGCGTTCCGACCACGCTAATAAACACCACGACCGTCCAGTAAAGCGCGGGTATGTAGCGCTTAGCCCGCAGCTGAAACACCAGCGCTACGACCAACAGGCCCGCCATGATATACGACGTGTTGGTCAGGCCCAGCTTAAGTTTGACGGAAAGGAAGTCGGCCGCAGTTTCGCCCACAGTGGTGGCCATAATTTTGATAATCCAGAAAATTAGCGTCACCGCTGGCACTTTATTGAGCATCTGCTTCATGGTCTGGCGGCTGGACTTTTAAGTTGTCAGGTACAAGTTATCCGTTTTATATATTTCAATAAACGCCTAGCTGGCAACGGACCATGGACAAATCGTTTACTGTTGCGTAGCTATTCAGGAGCTGTCTTTTAGACGGTTGACGTATAGAATTTTCTGGTTCCTGAGAAGATATCAAATAAGCAGGCGGCTTAACACGCAATAGGCCCGCAACGTAAGTTGCGGGCCTATTGTTTAGCTGCGAGCGCCTACTTTGTTTTAATCGGAAACTTGTCCAGAATGTCTTTGGCCAACAGGCTGAACTCGCTGCCCAGACGGCCGGTGTCATCCACGGGGTTGTCCATCGAGCCGCGCCACACAAGGTTGTTGGTGCGACGGTCGATGAAGTCAATGATGACCGTACCTTGCGTGTACTGCACGGTGCGGGGCCTCTGGTAATATGAGGGAGTGTACCAGTAGCCGTAGTTGATGGGCAGATAAGCCCCGCCGTAGCCCACCGTATAAGGGTAAGCGTAGCCCGGTCCGGCGTACGTGTTGTACACGGTGCGTTCGGCCTGGTCCACGTAGCTATGGGTCGAAACAAGCAGGTCGGGCTTGCTGGTGGTCTGGCTTAGTCCGCGCTTTATCAGCTCGTTGGTAACGGCCAGCTTGACGCGCTCCTGCGCGGCGAGGCTGCTCGACGAGCTCTGCTCACCGGTACTCTTGACTTTCGTCTCGGCAAAGTCGAAGGTGCGGTACTCATTGAAGTTGACATTAGCGCGCTTCTCCACGCTTACCGCGGATGTGCAGGCGTTCAGCCCACCGAGGGCCAGAGCGAGACCTAACAAGATTTTTTTCATGGAAAAGGAATTAAGCGAAGTGAAAGAATTGCTCAACTGCCGTCAGCTATCAAACTGTGGAACAAGCTGTTTGCCCATGCTACACCTTGCTGCCTAACGGCACTCACGCTACACCTTGCTACCTGACGGCACTTCGGCGCATTAGTTACCATGCCGCAAAGTTTAGCTGGGCACCCGACCGGAACCATGACAAGAATCAAGTGCCCGGCTTGATTGTAATCAATATGTTAGAGCGGTTACCAAGTTAGTGTACATGATATCCGCAGTGGTCAAACCAATTTTTAGCGTCGGTTTCGCTTATCCACTCGGCAGCGGCGCAAATAGCCTTTTCCAACAGGTCGCGGGTGCGGGCTTGTGCCGTTCGCAACCAGGTTTTGAGCTTACTGAAGGCGAGCTCAATCGGGTTGAAATCCGGCGAGTAGGGCGGCAAATACAGCCGCCGCGCCCCCTATTTGTGCGCTATTTCGTCCAGGCTCGCCACTTTATGCACCGACAGGTTGTCGAGCACTACCACGGCGCCGGGCCGGAGGATAGGCCCAAGTACCTGGTTCAGGTAGGCGGCAAAAACGTCCCCGTTTACCGCCCCGTTGACGCAGAGCAGCGCCCCGAGGCCAGCGGGGGTGAGGGCCGCCAGCAGCGTCACGTTCGGTCCGCTGTGCAGGGGCACCGCCGGTTGCAGCCGTTGCCCGCCAGGGGCGCGACCGTAGCGGCGGCAGTAGATCAGATTCGTGCTGGTTTCCTCGACAAAGACGAAGCGCGTAAAATCCTCTTCGGCCAGTGCTTCCACAAATTCTTTCCGCAACCCTACGACCCACTCCGTGTCGCGCTCAGCGGCGTGCCTGCTTTTTTTGCGGCGCCAGCCCAGGCGCTCACACGCCCGCCAGGTAGCGCTGGTGCTCAGCACCGGGCCACCGGCTGCCAGCAGGGCCTGCGCCACTTCGGCCAGGGTGGCATCGGGCTGCTCGCGCAGGCAGGCGGGTAGGCGTTGGTCACCGGCGGTATCCAGGCGGGGAGCCGGGCCAGGGTGTAGCGGGAGCGCGGCGAGCGTGCCTGTGGTGCGCTGACGACGTAAGAGCTTGTTGGTAAAGGATAACAAAACGGCAAAACGGGAAACGGGGCACCGTCTCTTGCGCGCAGCGTCAAGGCCACCAAGGCCCCGCACTTAGAGTAAGACGATGTCCCCGTTTCCTTTTCTGGCTGGTCTCACCCTGAGGCCACACAATCATACGAGAGTAAGAACAGAAATTCCCGTTAGGGCCGTGGCCTCGAATTTTGCCAGACAGGCTGTCTCAAAATAAGGGCGTTTTAACGTTACCAGGGCAGTTCTGAATGACAGGCGGCGGCTGCCTGACAAATGCGTCTCGTTTGGGTATCTCGTTAATCAATGGCTCTTGTCAACTACAAGACGTGACTTATTGAGACAAAAGCACTTTGCTCCGTACTACATTCTGACGTTAGGAGCGCCTACCGGGAATTTCTGTTCCTACTCTTGCGCTACCCCAAGTACTATGTTGCCGTGAATTCGATTCACGCCACCTACTCCAATAAATACTTTGGGCAGGAAAAGGGCATCGTTTCCCACGGCTTTCTCGACGACCGCCACCGGCTCTTCTACTCGACTACCTTCAGCTCGTCCGAGCGGGAGGCCCCGTACTTGGTCGATGGCCTGCTGCACAACGACGTGGTCGAGTCCACCATTCACAGCACCGACACCCACGGCTTTACCGAAGTCAACTTCGCCCTCACCGCCTTATTGGGCATCGAATTCGCGTCCCGCATCCAGTCCTTTCAGGACCAGCACTTCTACGCCTATGCCGGGATGGACGTGCCCGACCTGACGGCCTACGGCCTGGCCCCGGTCAAGTACATCGACCACACCCTTATCGAGGCCCAGTGGGATACGCTGCTGCGGCTGGTGGTGAGCCTCAAGCAAAAGCACGTCACGGCCTCCACCCTGCTGCGCCGGCTCAACTCCTATTCCCAGCAGCACCCCGTCTACCTGGCCCTGCGCGAGCTGGGCTGGGTGGTGCGCACCAAATTCCTGCTCCGCTACATGGACAACCAAAGTCTGCGCAAGCGCATCGACGACCAACTCGACAAGCTCGAAAGCACGCATACCTTCACCCGGGCCGTGTTCTATGGCCAAAACGGGCAGGTTCCCCACGCCGGCAAGGAAGAGCAGCAGTTAGCCGACGCCTGTAAACGGCTCGTGCAAAACACGATTGTGTGCTGGAACTGTCTCTACCTCAATCAATATTTATTCCAGGCTCCGGCGGCCGAGCGCCAGTCGGTGGCCGACGCCATCGCCGTCAGCTCGCCCGTCAGCTGGCAGCATATCAACCTGCACGGCGAGTTTGACTTCTCCGACGACGCCCTCAAGGACTCGTTGCGCTTTGATATCGAAGCCCTCTTCGCCTTCAATTGGGAGCAAACTCCGGCTCCGTCCGATTAACTTTTGGACCAAACTTTTAACCAAGGCCAACTCTCCAGCGAGTCGTCGCCAAGTTCATCCAGGTTGAACTGTTAGTCGTTGGCCCTGCTGCAGGCAGAATCGCTGAGCATGCCAAACAGGTCAACAAGGTGGGGCCATCAGGATACGTAGGTGGTTCCACTTTCTGGCCCCATTTATACCTGTATAACAGCCACCAATTAGCGGGGGCTAGCAAGGCGTACCTTTCTGGGCCCACCGCCGCGCAGTGGGGAGCGTGAACCGGGCAGCGACTGGCGACTAGCAAGCAACGGCTCGTTTAACCTTTGTGCCAAACTTTTAACCAAGGCCGCTAGCGCCTACGCGCGGCCCTGCGCCGGCATGAGCGGAAAGCCTTGCAGCCCAAGGCGTCCACCCTGTGCACCACCGATTCCATCCACAGGCAGCGCTGCGCCTTTCAGGACGTATGCACTAAGCAAGTGGTCGGCTAGCAGGTACGCGCCGATGTGCCTGAGGCGCTGGTCACCACGGCCTTATAACGCGCACTGCTAGCCCAGCGGCCCGTCCCGGGCTTGATTGTTCACTCCGACCGGGACGGCCAGTACGTGGGCAACGCCTACAAAGCCCTATTGCGCTACGCGAAGGCCCAACGCTCGCCTAGCCAACGGGCCGGGTGCTACGACAATGCCCAGGCCGAAAGCCGCTGGTCGCGCCTCAAAACCGAACTGCTCGAACTTCGTGACTGGCCCGTATTTGCCGACCTGGCCGACGGCAAGCTAGCGTTGCCGCGTATTTTGACTACTACAACCACGACCTGCGCCGTTCTAGCATCGGCTATTTAAAGCCATATCTCTTTCACCAATAGTAACTTAATGATATTACCCAATTCTCTCCTGCCTAACTAGACCACCTCGTTATACCCCACTCCCTTTTTTAGATTACCATTTGCCGCTTATTGCGAATTATCGGCCAGCGCTTTGGAAACAAGCTTCGATTCTTCTTTTACTTCGGCGGGTTTAGCTTGTTGGATAAGGGAGAACAATAGGCTGAACACCACGGCGCTCACCAAAGTAGCCCACATCGCCGGGGAAGTAGCCAGGCCCATTGCCAGGGCTACGGCGGGGTTCAGCACCCCGTGGCTGACCAGTAGGCCGGTCAGCAGCGCGCCGCCCACCGCTATGCCGCTGCCCGCTTTGACCACCTGCTTTTCGGTAGTCGCGGCCACCGTAATCATCAGAATGCCAAAGCCCACGAACTCCGCGGCAATGGTACCCGATTGGTAGCTGTGGCCCAGTTCGCCCACCAGTCCGGCCCCGGCCACGAGGCGCGCCAGCAAGGCCCCGGCCACTTGGGCCACTATATACAGCAACCCATGGGCGAACGGGAAACGCCGGCTGACCACCAGCCCCACAGTCACGGCCGGGTTGAGGTGGGAGCCCGACAGACTACCCACCGCATACACAAAAACGAGCAGCGTGAGCCCCACCGCAAAAGGCGTGAGGGGCGCCGCAACGGTAAGGGCGGCCAGGGCCAGGAAAAAGGTGCCCAGCAGTTCAGCTAGAGCCGAACGAAAGGCCTGACTACCCAACGGATTAGCAGTGGTATCACTCATAAAAGAGGGGGAGAGAACAGGAAACGAAGTGTTTAGGAGCCCGCATAAGTAGCGCTAGGCCTTGCCTGCTGGCCGCCTCGCTGCTGTGACTTTTTCGGCTGTTATTGCCACCACTCACCTAAAAGACTAGCTTATAATGCTACTTGAAGAGCTGGTTGTGCCACACCAGGAAGCGTAATAGAAGGGGTGAGGCCATGCCCTTACCGAAATGGAGCAACGAGTATCCTTTTCAGTAAGGGCATGGCCTCATCCTTTCTGACCTTTATTATCCTCAGACTTTCATGTCGTAGCGGTCGAGCATCATCACCTTATCCCACGCCTTCACAAAGGCTTTCACGAAGCGCTTGTGGCCATCGCTGCCGGCGTACACTTCCGCCACTGCCCGCAACTGGCCGTTGGAGCCGAAGATGAGGTCAGACCGGGTCGCCACGAAGCGGCTTTCACCCGTCGCGCGGTTGTCAAGCGAGAAGGTCATGCCCTTCTCGTCCGCCTTCTTCCAGTCGAAATCCGGACTTGTCAGCACCGTAAAGAAGTCATTGGTGAGCACACCTACGCGGTCGGTAAAGATGCCATAAGGCGAGCCGTCGTGATTGGCGTTCATTGCGCGCAGACCCCCCGTCAGTGCTACCCACTCCGGTGAAGTGAGGGAGAGGAGCTGCGCCTTATCAAGAAACATCTCCTCCGGAGAAACGTCCTGCGAAATTTCGCCAAAGCCCTTATCGAGGTAGTTGCGGAATCCGTCGGCCACGGGCTTGAGCCATGTAAACATCTCAATGTCGGTGAGTTCCTGCGTGGTGTCGCGGCGGCCTGGCGTGAAGGGCACCTTGGTTGCAACGCCCGCATCGGCGGCGGCTTTTTCGAGCGCGGCGCAGCCGCCCAGCACAATGAGGTCGGCGAGCGATACCCGTTTGCCGCCGTGCTGTTGGTCGTTGAATTCGTCCATCACCGTGCGCAGGGCCGCGATGACCGGTACTGTCCGGCGGTTGACCGCCCAGTCCTTTTGCGGGGCCAGCGCAATCCGGCCGCCATTGGCACCACCCCGCTTGTCGCTGCTGCGGTGCGTGACTGCAGCAGAGAAGGCGGTATACACCAAATCAGACACGGAAATACCCGATGCTATAATTGACTTCTTCAGCGCCGCGATATCTGCTGCGTCGATTACATCATAATCGGCTACCGGGATGGGGTCCTGCCAGAGCAGGTCGTTTTCGTTTACCTTCTCGGCACCGAGGTAGCGCTCGCGCGGGCCCATGTCGCGGTGGGTCAGCTTGTACCAGGACTTGGAGAAGGCCTGGGTAAACGCGTCGAAGTCGTGGAGGAATTTCTCGCACACCTTGCGGTATTCGGGGTCCACCTTCAGGGCGATGTCGGTCGTCATCATCATCAGGGCATTCATCTGGCCGGGGATGTGCGCATCGGGTGTTTTGGGCGCGCTCTTGTCAACCGGGGTCCATTGCAGGGCGCCGGCCGGGCTCTTGGTCTGCTCCCATTCAAATTTGAACAGGTTGACGAGGTAGTCGTTGTCCCACTGGGTCGGGTTGGGCGTCCAGCTGCCTTCAATGCCGTTGGTCATCGTGTTTTCGGCATTGCCCGAGCCCTTGGGGTTGTGCCAGCCCAGGCCCATCTGCTCCATGGGCGCAATTTCGGGCTGGGCCCCGATTTCGGCCGCCGGTACCATGCCGTGGCTCTTGCCGAAGGCGTGGCCACCGGCAATCAGGGCCACGGTTTCCTCGTCGTTCATGGCCATGCGGGAGAAGGAAACGCGGATGTCGCGCGCCGAGCCCATCGGGTCGCCCTTGCCGTAGGGGCCTTCGGGGTTCACGTAAATCAGGGACTGGTGCGTGGCCCCCAGCGGGTTTTCGAGGTCATAGTCGGCATCGCCGTTCTGGCCGCGCCAGCGTTTGTCGCGCGTCACCATGCTATCGGGCGTGTTCACTTTTTTGCCGTCCCACACCTCAGGGCCCCAATAGGTGCTGTCGTCGGCCTCCCAGGCATCGTGGCGGCCGCCGGCGAAGCCGTAGGTGGGGAAGCCCATGACTTCTAGCCCGCAGTTGCCGGCCAGCACAATCAGGTCGGCCCAGGATAGGGCGCTGCCGTACTTCTGCTTAATGGGCCAGAGGAGGCGGCGCGACTTGTCGGTGTTGCCATTGTCCCACCAGCTGCTGATGGGCGCGAAGCGCTGCAGCGCCTCCCCGGCGCCCCCGCGGCCGTCGGCGATGCGGTAGGTGCCGGCCGAGTGCCAGGCCATGCGAATCATCTGCGGGCCGTAGTTATTGTAGTCCGACGGCCACCAGTCCACCGAAGAAGTCAGGAAGCCTTTGATTTCTTGCTTCAACTCCTCCAAGTCGATGGCGTTGAACGCCTCGGCGTAGTTAAAGTCCTCACCGAGCGGATTGGCACCCGGGGCATTGTGGTGCAAAAGCTCTACCCGCAGCCGATTGGGGTACCAGTCGGACAAAGTAGGCGACGACCCTTCCGCGCCGCCGATGCGGTCCCCGCCGAAGGGGCATTTGCCGGCCATTTCGAATGTTTTGGTGTCGGTCTTGTCGTTGGTTATGTACATCATATTGGTTTCCTATAAGGTGGTCGAACTTGGGTAAGCCGTGAGTAACGCCACGCGCCGTCACGAAACGGCAACGCTTCGGGCCAGTACGAGTCAAAAATCGCAACGGCGGTTAATTAGCTACCGAGGCAGACGATTGGCACGTACTCATTTATAAGCCGGCCGTTTAATAGCCGTCCAGGGTAAACGCAGATACTGGGCCCGCGGCTATATTTTAAGAAGACCTTAAGGAGCGCAGGACAGCAACGCCGGCGTGACACCCGTTGAAGGGCCATTGGGATGGTCTACATTGGGATGGTCTAGTTAAGCAGGAGAGAATTGGAGAGCATCAAAAAGTGTGGGGCAGTGGTGGTCGACCGCTTTGCAGGTTACTTGAGAAGCCGTACTTGTTGGTGAAGGGCGATGAGCCAGTTAGCCGCCCCTCGCCCTCCTGCCTTGACTACGACCCGACTGCCCCACACTTTTTGATGCTCTCCTTTTACGCCCGCTTACGGGCCCATCAATCCAGCGGCAAGCCGGGCGTGATTGCCGTGATGCGCAAACTACTCGGGCGTTGCTACTCGCTCTGGAAGAATGATTGTGTCTACGACCCGCACTACCACCCGGCGCACCTGGCTGAAAAAGAAGTAGCCCCGACCACATGAACGGGCCGAGGCTACGCAGGATGAATCCGAAAGCTCTCCTCAAGGGACCTAAAAATACAGAAGTTTTGCCCGAATGGCAATCCTTTTATCACAGTATCTAGTGCGACCCCAAGTACACCTGCGCGGAAACTGCTCTACCTAACTCGCACCGACGACTGGCGCACCAGTAGCTGCGGAGCCAACTGGATTTGCGTGACGCGACCGGGCTCGCTGCTGCCTTCCAAGGCGGCGAGTAGGGCGTTAATGACGCTTTCGGCAATCAACTCCATTGGCTGGGCGATGACGGTGATGGGCGGGGAGTAGAGCCGAAACAAGTCGCTGTCGTCGAAGGAGATGACGGCCATGTGTTCGGGGATGCGCCGGCCCAGCCGCACGAGAGCATCCAAGCCGTAGGCCCCCAGGTAGTTGGTGGTAAAGAGCATGGCGTCGCAGTTTGGGTGCGCTTGCACGAACTGCAGAATGCACTGCACCAGCTGCTCGGCATCCTGGCCGTAGGGCACTTCCAGCACCAGCTCGGGCCGGCCGCGCTCTTGTAGGGCCTGCGCGTAGCCATGCCGGCGGGCCCGCAGCTGTAGCTGCTCCGATTGCAGCGTGACGAGGGCCAGCGACGAGAAGCCTTGCGCTATCAGGTGCCGGGTAGCTTCGTATGTCCCCGTGAGGCCGTCCACTACCACGGCATCGGCCAGCACGTCGGGCAGTAGGCGGTCGAAGAGCACCACGGGCTTACCGCTGCGCACTAGGTCCCGCACCTCGCCCTCAAGGCCGGGCGGCACGGCTAGGGCGTAGCCGTCCACATGCCGCTCCTGTAACATGGTGAGCAGGTCGCGGGTGCGGGCCACGTCGTTGTTGGTGCTGCAATAAATGATGCGGTAGCCGCGAGCCAGGGCCTTCTGCTCAATCAGGGCAGCGATTTTGGCGAAGAAAGCGTTGGCGATGTCCTCTACCATCAGGCCAATGACGTGCGTTTTGCCCGTGCGCAGGCTCTTGGCCAACTGGTTGGGCTTGTAGCCTACTTCGTCCACGTACTTCAGCACCCGCTCGGCCACCGCATCGCTGATGCGCTGCGCCTTGGCCTTGCCGTTCAGCACCAGCGACACCGTGGCAATGGACACGTCCAGGTGCTTAGCGATGTCGTGGATGAGGATTTTCTTTTTCACGGGAAGGAGGGGGTAATTAGGAGTTGTGAATTTACTGAGCGGCACGAGCTGTAAAAGCTGGCGCAACTCATAATCTCTACTTCATAATTCATAGCAACGCGGTGTTACTCGTACACCACCTTCGGCCGGTTGGCCGCCGCGGTGCCGAACGCCGTGTTCGGTCGGGGCCCCATCGTCAGCTCCAGCGTGCCACCGGCCACGATGTCGCGATGCAGCACGTAGCTATTGGCGTATGGCTTGCCATTCAGGGCAACCGATTGGATGTAAGGGTTCTGAGGCCCGTTATTTTTAGCGTTAATGACGAACATTTTGCCCTGCGGCAGCCGGATGGTGGCGCGGTCCATGAGGGGGCTGCCCAGCACGTAGGCCCCGCTGCTAGGGCTAACGGGGTAGAACCCAAGAGCCGACATGATGTACCAAGCCGACATCTGCCCGCAGTCCTCGTTGCCGCTGATGCCGTCGGGCTGGTCGCGGTACATTTCGCGCAGCACCTGGCGCACCTTTTCGGCAGTTTTCCACTGCTGGCCGGCATAGGCGTAGAGGTAGGTGGTAGCATGGCTGGGCTCGTTGCCGTGGGCGTACATGCCAATCAGGCCCGAAATGTCGGGCGAGGCGCTCTCGCCCAGGTTGCCCTGCACCACAAACAGGCTGTCGAGCTTCTGCACAAACGCGGCGTCGCTGCCGAACAGGCCGATGAGGCCGGGCACGTCGTGGGGCACCAGCCAAGTGTACTGCCAGGCGTTGCCCTCGGTGTAGTTGTTCTGGCGGTGGATGGACTGGATGGGGTCGAAGGGCAGCTGGAACTTGCCGTCGGTGGTGAGGCCGCGCATGAAGCGCGTTTTCGGGTCGAAGTACTTCTTATAGTAGAGGGCCCGGGCACTGTATGTTTTGTAGTCGTCCTGGCGGCCCATTTTCTTGGCCACCTGCGCAATGCTCCAGTCGTCGATGGCGTATTCCAGGGCCTTGGCTACCGATTCGGGCTCCTTGTCGGCCGGAATGAAGCCCAGGGTCTTCAGGTACTGCACGCCCTGGTCGTCGCGGGTGCTGGAGGCAATCATCTGGGCCAGCACCTCGTTGGCGTCCAGGCCCGGCGTGCCCTTCAGGTAGGCCTCGGCGAGGGCCGGTACGGCGCTATAGCCCACCATCGTGTTGGTTTCGTTCCCCATCAGGTGCCAGATGGGCAGCTTGCCCTGCTGCCGCCCAATGGCCAGCATCGACTGCATCATGTCGCCCACCCGCTCGGGCTGGGCCAGGGTGAAGAGGGACTGCTCGGTGCGGTACGTGTCCCAGAGCGAAAACGTAGTGTAGTTGGCGAACGGGGCCTTGGGGTAAACTTTTTTGTCGGTGCCGCAGTAGTCGCCGTTGACGTCGTTGAAGAGTGCCGGGGCGAACCAGGCGTGGTAGAGCGACGTGTAGAATATGCGCTTGGCCACCAGGTCGGGCGTCTCGACGGTGATTTTAGCCAACTCCTGGTTCCACTGCGCATCGGCGGCTTTTTGCACTTTGGCAAAGTCCCAGCCCGGAATCTCGGCCGCGATGTTAGCTAGCGCATTTTCCGTGCTAACGGGCGAAATGCCCACCTTTAGCTGCAACGTGCCCGGCGACTTAGGAAAGCTGAACACACCCTTGATGGCCACGCCCTGGCCCTTTTTGCCCGTCAGCCGCGCAGCTTCGTTGTAAATGGCAAACCGCGGTACGGGCACCGACGTTTTGATGGCGAAGTACAGCCGCTGGTCGCGGGCCCAGCCCGTCGAGAAGCGGTAGCCCACGAACGTGCGCGCGTCCACCTGCTCGATGTACGTATCGGTGGACTTATCGCTGATGCCTTCTTTTAAGTCGATGATGACGTGCGCCTCCGGGGCCCCGGCCGGGAACGTGTAGCGGTGCATCCCCACCCGGGCCGTGGCCGTCAGCTCGGCGCGGATGCCGTAGTCGGCCAGGGTCACGGCGTAGTAGCCGGGCCGGGCCGTTTCGGTTTTGTGCGCGTAGCGCGAGAGGTAGCCCTGGTGCGGTGCCTTTTGCTGGCCCTTGTCGGTTTTGAGGGGCCCCGTGTAGGGCATCACTAGCACGTCGCCCAGGTCGGAGCCCCCCGTGCCGCTGAGGTGGGTGTGCGAGAACCCAATCAGCAGGCTATCGGAATAATGGTAGCCCGAGCACCAGTCCCAACCCTTGAAAATATTCTGGGGCCCTAGCTGCACAGCCCCGAAGGGCACGTTGGCCCCGAGAAAAACGTGGCCGTGCCCGCCCGTGCCAATCATGGGGTCCACAAAGGAGGTGAGGCTTTGGGCCGGAGCGGCGGTGGCCCAAGCCAGCAGGCCACCCAGCAGCCAGGCGAATCGTTTGCAGGCGGGCCGGAGCCGGCCCGGGAGGGAAGTGGTCATGCAGGGGCAACGATGGGGTGAAAACAAAAAATGGCGAAACGCGGGGGCGGCCACAGGCTACGGGCTACGGACCCGGAAACAAGCCGTTGGCGGCAGCAACGCGGCTAGCCAAACCAGGCGTTCGCAAAGAAAAGCAATTTAAAGGGGATGCTAAAAGGTTTGAGCCAAATTGGTAAAATAATACCTGATGTTACGCACTACTTTGACGGATTGCGTAGGAAGGGTATTTGCTGAAGCAGCTGGAGTCCCTTTCTGAAGCGTAGGCGCAATCAGTGCGTAACATTAGTAATACCTTTATATAATGATAATAAAAATAAATTGTAGATATTGGCACCCGAAAACCCGCTACACTTTGCCCCGCAGCTTTGCCCAAACCCTTCCGTTGCTTTAGCCGAAGCAGCTAGCACCGAATGACCGGACTCCTCTATCGGCCGCCCTTTGTTTCTCTGCCGCTTTCTGCGACGCAAGAAGCTCTTGATAACTACCTGATCAATAGAGTAAATAACTTTTTAGCTCTTTCTGCTTATTTCGTTTCCCCGCTCTTTGGCGGCTTTGCCCAGCGGCTGCCGCCTTTGGGCAAAGCAGTTTGAAGAGTCACAAAGCCCATCAGGGATGCTTAAACATTTAAGCACCCTAAAACAATCGTTTGTTTCTGAAAAAAATCGATTGCTCACTTTTATTTTTCTCATCGCCTTCTCGTTTCCGGCCGTCTCATCCTTCCGGTCGTCTTTTTTCTTCACCCTCATCCCTTTTTCCATGCAAACTTTTTTATTAAACAGTAACTGGTGCCGGGCATCGCTGCTCGCGGTAGGAGCATCGGTGGCAGTGCCTGCCGCGCGGGCCGCAGCGCATGGGGCCCCCATCTTCCGCTACGTCGACTCGACGGTGAAAGGGCAGATAACAGACGACAAGGGCAGCCCACTGCCGGGGGCTACAGTGGTGGTAAAAGGGTCGGTGGGCGTGGGCGTCAGCGCCGATGCCGACGGCCGGTTTACGCTGACCCTGCCCACGGGCAACGAAACGCTGGTGATTTCTTCGGTGGGCTACGTAGCCCAGGAAATTGCCCTCGGCGGCCGCACTACCTTATCGGTGAAGCTGGTAACGGATAACAAGGCCCTGGACGAGGTAGTGGTGGTGGGCTACGGCACCCAGAAGCGCTCGGACCTGACCGGCGCCGTGGGCAGTGTAACGGCCAAAGAGCTGACCGAGCGCCCGGTGATCAACGTCGGGCAGGGTTTGCAAGGCCGGGTAGCGGGCGTGAGTGTGGCACTGAACTCAGGCCAGCCCGGCGCCGGTAACCCAGTGATTCGCATCCGGGGCTACGGCTCCATCAACGCGGGTAACAACCCGCTCATCGTAGTTGACGGCGTATTTTGGACTTCGGGCATCAACAGCATCAACCCCAATGACATTGCCAACATCGAGGTGCTTAAAGACGCTTCGGCCACGGCCATTTACGGCTCGCAGGGCAGCAACGGGGTAATTATCATCACGACCAAGCGCGGCAAAGAAGGCTCGCAGGTGAGCTACGACGCCTTCGTGAGCGTCAGCCACATTGCCCGCAAGCTGTCGGTGCTCGATGCCAAGGGATTCCTGGCCACTGAGGACCTGGGCTACCAGAACGTGCAGAAATTTGACCCTGCTGGCTGGGCCGCTGGTAAGTACGTCAACAAGAACCCTATGATTAAGCGGCGGGCGCTGGCTAACCCCAACGACCCGCACCGCTTGTTCGACGAGAACCTGAACCCGCTTTACGACACCGACTGGCAGGATGCAACCACCCAAACCGGGGTGACGCAGAACCACAACCTGTCGTTTTCGGGTGGCAACGACAAGCTTACCTACGGCCTGTACCTGAACTACGCCAACGCGCAGGGCACCATTATCAACACTTACCAGAAGCGCTACAACGCCCGCCTGGTAATTGATAACCAAGTACAGAAGTGGTTAAAGGTGGGAGCTACGATCAACTATTCCAACATCAACGAGAGCATCGGCAACGACTTTACGGGGGGCAACAACATCCCGCGCATGATGATTGAGATGCCTTCCATCTTTCCCACCAAGTACCTGGACGGCACTTACGCCAAGCGCCAGGACTACCCCGACATGGAGAGCGGCGACAACCCGGTGGCGATTGCCCAGCAGGACCAGGAGCTGCGCAGCCGCCAGATATTCTCGGGCAATGGCTATGCTAGCTTTACCATTCTGCCGAGCCTGAATTTCCGCAGCGTACTGGGGACGACCATTGAATCGCGCAATGACCCATCGTTTGCCAGCACCTTGATCCAGTTGCGCGGGCAGCAGGGCTACGCCAGCCTCAACACGTTCAACTCCACGGCGCTACAATGGCAGAACTATTTGACGTTCAACAAGCAGATCAGCGAGAACGGTACGTTGAACGTGGTGGCCGGCGTGGACGCGCGGCGCTTCAATAGCCTCTCGAACGGGGCCAGCACGACGCTGCTCGTGGACAACGCTTACAATTACTACAACCTGGGCGTAGGCTCGACGCCCAACCCGCCCAGCTCTGATTACCAGGCCGACCAATTTTTCTCCCTCTTCGCCCGGGCCAACTACAACTACAAAAACCGCTACCTGCTGACCGGTACTATCCGCCGCGACGGCTCGTCGCGCTTTGGGGCCGATAACAAGAGCGCCGTGTTTCCGTCGGCAGCCGTGGCTTGGCGCATCTCGGAGGAAGATTTCCTCAAGGATAATTCGATTATCTCGGACCTGAAACTGCGCTTCGGCTACGGCCGCACCGGTAACAGTGGCCCTGACTTCGGCAACTACGTGTCGCAGAGCTTTTTGGGCACCAGCAGCTACGTGTTCAACGGCAATCGTACCAACGGCATTGCCATTAACTCACTGGGCAACCCGACCTTGAAGTGGGAAACGGCGGACCAGTTTGATCTGGGCCTGAACGTGGGCCTGCTGCAAAATCGCATCACCTTGGAGGCCGACATCTACCAGCGCACTACCAACAATTTGCTGCTCAACGCCCCGGTGCCGCGCAGCAGCGGCTACGGCAGCATCCCGAGCAACATCGGCAGCGTGCGCAACCGTGGCCTGGAACTGGCCCTGAACACGGTGAACGTGCAGACCACGGACTTTACCTGGAACACGACATTCAACATCTCCTTTTTGCAAAACCGCATCCTGGCCCTGGGCGCGGCCAATGACGATATCTTTCCCGGCCCAAACTTCCTGAACCAGACCAACGTGCTGCGCGTGGGCCAGCCGGTGGGCTCGTTCTTCGGCTTGGAGCGCCTGGGCACCTGGAGCACTGCGGAGGCTGACCAAGCCCTCAAGTATAACCGCCTGCCTGGCGACCTCAAGTTCAAGGACCAGAACGGCGATGGGCAAATCAACGACCAGGACCGGGTGCTGCTGGGCAAGAACATTCCGACCGGCTTCGGTACGTTCATCAACAACTTCCGCTACAAGAACTTCGATTTGCTGGTGGATTTGCAGTTCACCTACGGCAACAGCGTGATGAACCTGACCGAGCACTCGGCTCAGGACCGCACCGGCCAGGCCAACAGCTACACCCGCGCCCTGACCGATGCCTGGACTCCTGACAACCAGAACACGAGCATTGCCCAGGTGCGGCCGTCCTATCTCTCCTACGACACCCGGATTGACTCCTACAAGGTGGAGAACGGCTCCTTCATCCGGGGGCGCAACGCCTCGTTCGGCTACAACTTCAACAACGCCCTGACCAAGCGCGCCGGCCTGACCCGCTTGCGGGTGTACGTAGCGGCCCAAAACTACTTCCTCATCACGAAGTACTTCGGCTACGACCCCGAAACGTCCACCTTCAACAATGCCTTTTCGCAAGGGATTCAGTTCTTCGACTACCCCAAGGCGCGCAGCTTTACGGCCGGCCTGAATGTGTCTTTTTAAGTAATTAGGGTCTTAATGTTTAAGAATTTAGTAGTAAAAATGTAGCAACCCGGAGCGCGCACGGCTCATTTTGTACCAGCTTGGTAACTGGCTTCTGGGGCATACTTCTTCTAAATCTTCCCTAACAAGACTTATTTTTTGAGACCCTGATTCCTAAGACCCTAACCTCTAATTTCTACCTCCTATGTTTTCTAACATCCAACGTTTTATCCGGCCCGCCGCTTTTAGCGTGGCGCTGCTGGCGGCTACCGGTTGCAAAAATTTTCTGGACGTGGACAGCCGCTCCAACCTCCGGCCCGACGACTACTACACCACGGCCGGCCAAGCCCAGTCGGCCATAGACGGCCTCTACGATAACCTACGCCTGGTGCAGGACGGTACCGGCTACGGCGAGGCCATCTGGATAACCCTGGACCTGATGCCGGGGCACGCCACTACCCTGGGCCAGAGCTTCAACAACGGGCAGCTGCTGCTCCAGAGCATTGACCCGGCCAACCCGTTCTTTTCCGACGTCTGGAACAGCGCCTACAACGGCATTGGATCGGCTAACCTGGCCATTACGCGCATCCCGGCCATCAGCATGGACGAGGCCAAGAAGAAGTCTTTGCTAGGCGAGGCGTACTTCATCCGGGCCTACCTCTACAGCCTGCTGGCCCAGCTCTACGGCGACGTGCCCCTGCTGACGAACCCCGTAACGGGCCCCGGCCCCGACCTCTACCCCGCCCGCAGCCCGGTGGCCGATGTGTATAAGCTCATCATCAGCGATTTGCAGCTGGCCGAAGCGGCCGGCTTACCCGTGGTGGACCGCAGCGGGCGTATCTCGCAGTCGGCGGCGCAGTCGCTGCTGGCCAGCGTGTACCTGACCACGGCCGGCTACCCGATGCAAATCAAGGAGAACTACCAGAAAGCCGCCGATGAGGCCGCCAAGGTAATTGACGCCGGTAACTACCCGCTGTTCGACAACTACCTCTATTTACACGACAATCCGCACAAAAACCAGGGCGAATTGATATTGCAGGCGCAGTACGCCAATGGCATCGCCACCAACGGCCTCAGCTCGCAAGTTGTGCCTTACTTCTCGGGTATTTCGGCCTATGGCGACGAAACAGGCTCCCTGATTCCGACCGATGGTTTCTTTAATAGCTACGAAGCCGGCGACCTGCGGACGCAGGAGCAGCAGTTCTACTTCTCGCAGTACCCCTCCTTCAAGAACCCCGCGGCGGGCATCGTCAAGTTCAACGCCCACGCGCTCTACAAGTACTTTCAGCTGGAAAGCGCCCTGAACAGGAACTACGGAAGCGACGAGAACTGGACCCTGCTGCGGATGCCGGAGGTGATGCTCATCTTCGCCGAAGCCACCAACGAAGCGGGCGCGGCCAGTGCCAAAGCCTATGCCCAGGTGAACGCCATCCGGACGCGCGCTAAGCTGCCCAACCTCACCCCCGGCCTCAGCCAGGAGCAGTTTCGGCAAGCCGTGTGGAAGGAGCGCTACCACGAGCTGGCCTACGAAAACAAGGCATACTTCGACATTCAGCGCACCCGCAAAACCTACGACGTGGTAAATAATAAATTCGTAGATGTGGTGGGCTTCAAGGCGGAAGTCGGACCGCCCTTCCAGGCAAAATACCTGCTCTGGGGCCTGCCTTCGGCCGAAATCAGCAACAACAACAAGCTGGTGCAAAACCCCGGCTGGTAAGTACAAACCAGGGCCCCGGAATACCGCACCTCACTAGTTGGGGCGGGGCGCTCCGGGGCCCTAAAATGCGTAAGCATGGGAATGAAACCACTTATTTTGCTCCTCGTGGCCGCTGGCGTGGGCCGGCCCGCAACGGGCGCGGCCCAGGGGGCCCCGGTGGCCAAACCCGGGGCCGGCTATGTGGCGAAGGATTCGCTGACGAAGGGCAGCTACACGCTGGTGTTCGTGTCGAAGGACTCCGCGTTTTCGCCCGTTACTAAGCAGCGAATGATGGACACGTTTTTCGCCGTATACCCGCGGGAAGCCAAGCGCTTCAACCCCCGCACGCTCAAGAAAATCACCTTCGTGGTGGACCCCGCCTACGACGGGGTGGCCGCCACCGGCAACGGCGTGGCCACTTATAACCCCGCGTGGCTGCTCAAGCACCCCGAAGACCTGGGCGTGGTGACGCACGAGGTGATGCACGTAGTGCAAGCCTACCCCAACGGGTCTTGCCCCGGCTGGCTCACGGAGGGCATTGCCGACTACGTGCGCTACGCCTACGGCGTGAACAACGTGCGGGGCGACGGAAGCTACCCAACTACAAGGCCGGGCAAAACTACACCAACAGCTACCGCATCATGGCCCGCTTCCTGGTCTGGCTGGAGCAGCACGGGCACCCCAAAATAGTGACCGCGCTGGACGCGGCCGCCCGCAACCGCATCTACTCGCCGGAAATCTGGCAGCAGCAAACCGGCCAAACCCTTGACGAGCTGTGGGCGGCTTACGCGGCTAATCCGGCCGTGCAGCTCACGTACCGGTAAGTTTCCCATCACTTTCTTTCTTCGCTGAATGCGCAACCTTATTTACGCCCTCGCGGCCGGGGCCCTGGTGGCCGCTGGCCCGGCCGGGGCCCAAACCACCGCCGTTGCCGGCATCGACTATGCCCAGTGGGTGAACCCGCTCATGGGCACCGACTCCAAGCCCGACCTTTCCAACGGCAACACCTACCCGGCCATTTGCCGGCCCTGGGGCATGAACACCTGGATGCCGCAAACCGGCAAGATGGGCGACGGCTGGGCCTACCAGTACAGCGCCGATAAAATCCGGGGCTTCAAGCAGACGCACCAGCCCTCGCCCTGGATGAACGACTACGGGCAGTTTGCGATCATGCCCATCACCGGCAAGCGTGTGTTTGCCGAGGACGCCCGCGCCAGCTGGTTTTCGCACAAGGCGGAGGTGGCCGAGCCCAACTACTACCGCGTGTACTTGGCCGACCACGACGTGACGACCGAAATCACGCCCACCGACCGGGCGGCCCGCTTCCGCTTCACCTTCCCCAAAACCGACAGCGCCTACGTCGTCATCGACGCGCTGAACCAGGGCACCGGCTCTTACGTGAAGGTACTGCCCGAGCAGCGCAAAATCATCGGCTACACCACCCGTAACAGCGGCGGGGTGGCCCAGAATTTCAAGAACTACTTCGTGCTGGTGTTCGACCACGACTTCACCAGCAACGTTATCTTCAAGGACGACGCCCTGGTGCCGAACGTGCTGGAAAGCCAATCCGCGCACGCCGGGGCCATCGTCGGCTTCAAGACCCGCAAGGGCGAGCAGGTGCAGGCGCGGGTGGCTTCGTCATTCATCAGCCCCGAGCAAGCCGAGCTGAACCTGAAAGAAATCGGGGACCAGGACTTTGAGGCCGTACGCCAGCAGGGCCGCACCGCCTGGAACCAAGCCCTGAGCCGGATGGACGTGAGCGGCGGCACCGTCGAGCAGCAGCGCACGTTCTACTCCTGCCTCTACCGGGCACTCCAGTTTCCGCGCAAGGTGTACGAGCTGGACGCCGCCGGCAAGCCCGTGCACTACAGCCCCTTCAACGGCCAGGTGCTGCCCGGCTACCTCTACACCGACACGGGGTTCTGGGACACCTTCCGGGCGCTGTTTCCCCTGCTCAACCTGGTTTACCCGGACATCAACTCCGAGATGCAGCAGGGCCTGGTAAACGATTACAAGGAAAGCGGCTGGCTGCCGGAGTGGGCCAGCCCCGGCCTGCGCAGCGTGATGGTGGGCAACAACTCGGCCTCCGTCGTGTCCGATGCTTACCTCAAGGGCACACGCGGCCAGGACATTGAACTGCTCTACCAGGCCCTGTTGCACGGGGCCAATAACGCCGGCCCCATGCCCGCCGTGGGCCGCGCCGGCGTCGATTATTACAATAAGCTCGGCTACGTGCCCTACGACGTGAAGGTGAACGAGAGCGCGGCCCGCACCCTGGAGTACGCTTACGACGACTTCGCCATCTATCAGCTCGCCAAAAAGCTGAACCGGCCCAAGAAGGAAATCGAACTCTACGCCAAGCGCAGCCAGAACTACCGCAACCTGTTCGATAAATCCGTGGGCCTGATGCGGGGTCGCAATAAGGACGGCTCCTTCGTTTCGCCCTTCAGCCCCTACAAGTGGGGCAACCCCTTCACCGAGGGCAACAGCCTGCACTACACCTGGTCGGTGTTTCACGATATCCAGGGCCTGATTGACTTGATGGGGGGGCGGAAGAAGTTCGTGGCGACCCTGGACACGGTATTTGCCCTGCCGCCCACCTTCGACGAGTCGGGCTACGGCCAGGTCATTCACGAAATCCGGGAGATGCAGATTGCCAATATGGGCCAGTACGCCCACGGCAACCAGCCCATCCAGCACATGATTTACCTCTACGACTACGCCGGCCAACCCTGGAAAACGCAGTATTGGGTGCGCGAGGTGATGAACCGCCTCTACCTGCCCACGCCCGACGGCTACTGCGGCGACGAGGACAACGGCCAGACCTCGGCTTGGTACGTGTTTTCGACCCTGGGCTTCTATCCCGTGTGCCCCGCCACCGACCAGTACGTGCTGGGGGCCCCCCTCTTCCCCAAGGCCATTATTCACATGCCCGGCGGCAAAGACGTGGTGCTGAACGCGCCTAAAAACTCGGCCGCCAACCGCTACGTGAACGCGCTGACCGTGAACGGTAAGCCCTACGACAAGACCTGGCTCAGCCACGAGGAACTGCTGAAGGGCGCCGTGCTCGACTTTGACATGAGCGCCACGCCCAACAAGCAGCGCAGCACCGCCATCAACGATGCGCCGTACTCGTTCTCCAAGCCTAAGTAGCGCCCGGCCTGCGGCGCGTTGGCCTGGCTAACCGCTGCTGGCAATTAGATGAGATGGTTGGGGAGCGGTTGACCGGGGCCCCCGGCTGACCGCTCCCCAACCGCCTTTGCACCTCCTCGCCCTTTCATTCGCTTCCGCCTGTGCTCTCTCATTTCACTTCTGATCTCAATCGCCGCGGCCCGGCTGGCCTTGGGGCCCAGCCAGCCGGCAGAATGAGCCGCGTTGCCCGGCCCGGCGTGGCCGCGGCCGTGCTGGGCGGGCTGCTGTTCAGCTTCACTCCGCCGACGCCCGCGCCGGAGCCCGTGCAGATGCCCGCAATCGCCTGGGCCGCCCGGGCCGATTCGGCCCAGGCCGCCCTCACCCAATACTTCTGGGACGCGGACAAGCACTACTACTGCGAGGACAACGCGGGCAAGGCCAACTACAACTACTGGTGGCAGGCCCACGGCCTCGACGTGCTGCTCGACGGCTACCAGCGTACCAAAAACCCGGCCTACCTGGCCCAGATGCAGCAGTTGCAGGTGGGCACCAAGGCGCAGAACCACGACACGTACCTCAACGAGTATTACGACGACATGGAGTGGCAGGCCCTGGCTTGCCTGCGCGCCTTCGAGCTGACCAAGGACCCCGCCTACCGCGCCACGGCCGCCCTGCTCTGGGCCAATATTAAAACCGGCTGGAACGAGCAGCAGGGCGGGGGCATCGCCTGGCGCAAAACGCAGCTCGGCTACAAAAACACGCCCGCCAACGCGCCCGCCGCCATTCTGGCGGCCCGGTTCTACCTGCTCGACCACCGCGCCGAGGACCTGGCGTGGGCGAAAAAAATCTACGCCTGGGAAAAGAAAACGCTGGTGGACCCCGCCACCGGCCTGGTCTGGGACGGCGTGAACGGCAAGGGCGACGGGCAGATTGACAAGCGGATGCACTTCACATACAACCAGGGCGTGTACATCGGCGCCGGGCTGGCCCTGTACCAGGCCACCAAGCAGCGCGGCTACCTCGCCGGCGCCGAGCGCACGGCGGCCTACACCCTGGCCGACCCCATCCTCTCGCCCAACGGCATTCTGCGCAACGAGAACAGCCGCGATGGGGGCCTGTTCAAGGGCATTCTGGTACGCTACCTGACCTCGCTGGCCATCGAGCCCGCCACGAGCGCGGCCAGCCGGGCCAGCTACGCGCGCTTTTTGGCAACCAACGGCCAAAGCCTTGGCCAGCACGCCACCCGCCGCCCGCAGTACCTGTTTGGCACCAGCTGGGCGGCCCTGCCCACCGACCCCGTGGACGCCTCCACGGAAATGAGCGGCGTGATGCTGCTGGAGGCCCTGGCTGAACTGCAAGCCCGGCATATTTTGTAACCCGGATTGGTTGCCCGTTCGCCCATCCCCATTTTCGCTTCATGAACCGTCGTATTTTTCTTCAGAACACGGCCCTGCTGGGGGCCGCGTACTACGCCAGCCCCGCCTGGGCCGCCTCCCCCCCCGCCTTCCCCACGGTGCGCCCCGCGTTGGCCACCCGCAAGTTCCGCAGCAAGGCCGTGGAAAGCGCCATCGCCGAATTCAAGAAAAAGGTGAAGGACCCCGAGCTGGGCTGGTTGTTTGAGAACTGCTTCCCGAGCACGCTCGACACCACCGTGACCTACGCCCTGCGCGACGGCCGGCCCGATACCTACGTCATCACCGGCGACATCGACGCCATGTGGCTGCGCGACAGCTCGGCCCAGGTGTGGCCCTACTTGCAGTTCGTGGGCCGCGATGCCGAGCTGCGCCAGCTGGTGGCCGGCGTGATTAACCGCCAGACGCGCTGCATCATCAAGGACCCCTACGCCAACGCTTTTTACGGCGACGCCACGAAGGTGGGCGAGTGGAAAACCGACCGCACCGCCATGCAGCCCGGCGTGCACGAGCGCAAGTGGGAAATCGACTCGCTTTGCTACCCCATCCGCCTGGCCTACCACTACTGGAAAACGACCAACGACGCCGCGCCCTTCGACGCCCAGTGGCAGCAGGCCGTGCAGGCCACGCTGCAAACCTTTCGGGCCCAGCAGCGCAAAGACGGCCGGGGGCCCTACCACTTCCAGCGCAATACCACCAACGCTACCGACACCCAGCCCATGAGCGGCTACGGCTACCCGGTGCACCCGGTGGGGCTCATCTGCTCAGCGTTCCGGCCCAGCGACGACGCCACCCTCTACTCCTTCCTGGTGCCCAGCAACTTCTTCGCCGTGACCAGCTTGCGCCAGGCCGCCGAGATGATGACGGCCCTGGCTAAGGACGCCAAAACCGCCGGCGAGCTGGGGGCCCTGGCCGACGAGGTGGAAGCCGCCCTTCGCCAGTACGCGGTGGTGGACCACCCCCAGCACGGCAAAATTTACGCCTACGAAGTGGACGGCTTCGGCAGCCAGGTGCTGATGGACGACGCCAACGTGCCCAGCCTCGTGGCCCTGCCCTACCTGGGGGCCCTGCCCGCCACCGACCCCGTGTACCAGAACACGCGCAAGTTCCTGCTCTCCAGCGCCAACCCGTTCTTCTTCAAGGGCACGGCGGCCGAGGGCATCGGGGGCCCCCACGTGGGGCAGGACATGATTTGGCCCATCGCCATCACCACCCGCGGCCTCACCAGCACCGACGACGCCGAGATTCGCGCCTGCGTGCAAGCCCTCAAAACCACCCACGCCGGCACGGGCTATATGCACGAGTCGTTCAATAAGGACGACCCCAAGAAATTCACCCGCGCCTGGTTTGCCTGGGCCAACACCATCTTCGGCGAGTTCCTCTGGAAGGTGTACCAGGAAAAGCCCCAGCTGCTAACATGAGTTTTTTGCTGCCCGGCCGGGGAAAGGATTGCCCGGCCGTCTAATCTACCGGCCACTACTATTCCCACCCCCTGAAAACGCTGAAACTATCCGTTTTGCCGCTGGCCCTGCGCCCAGGGCCAGGGCGGCGGCCTACCCGCTCATCACGCACACGCCCTACTTCAGCGTGTGGGCGTTTCAGGCTACGCTGACGGCCGCCCCCACCCGCTACTGGGCTGGCAAGCCCCAGGCCCTGGAGGTCGTGGTGCGGGTGGACGGCCGGGCCTACCAGTTTCTGGGCCAGGGAGCCTCCGGGTACCGGACTACTTTCGCGATGGCGGAGGAGCAGTCGTACCCGGTCCGCTACACGTTTCAGCAGCCAGTGGCGGGCTGGAAGCGGCCTGCTCTTGCCAATTCTATGGGCTGGAAAACCGGGCCGGCCCCCTTCAAGAGTGAGCCCGGTCGGCCCGGCACGGCCTGGACCGGACGCGACGTGTGGGTACGGCGCAAAGCGAATCTCGCCGGGGCCTTCGTGGTGCTGCTCTGGCACGACGACAACGCAGAGGTGTACCTCAATGGGGTGCTGCTGACCAAACGGGCCGGGGCCGACGGCCAGTGCGACCACATCGACGTGCCCGCCGCTGGCCGCGCCGCCCTGTGCCAGGGCGATAACGTGCTGGCCCTGAACTGCGCCAACCCCCAGAGCGGGGCCCACCTCGATGCCGGTCTCTATGAAGAGCTGCCCGCCCCGCGCCTGCCCACGGCCCGCCAGATGGGCGTGGCCGTGGCGGCCACCCAAACTACCTCCACCTTCGCCGCCAGCCCGGTGCGGCTCACGGTCAACTTCCTCTCCTCGCTGCTGCTCAACGAACTGGAAACCGTGGCCCGCCCCGTCAGCTACGTCACCTTCACCGCCGTCGCCCCTAACGGCCAGCCCCACCCCACCCAGGTATTGTTGGCCGAGGCCGGCACCCTGGCCAGCGACACGCCCTACCAGGAGGTAGCGGCCCGCGCCGGCGCGGCCGGGCCCCTGCGCTGGCAGGCGCTGGGCACCGTTGCCCAGCCCGTGCTGGCCAAAACCGGCGACGGCCGCCGCATCGACTGGGGCTACGCCTACCTGGCCGCGCCGGTGGGGGCCCTACTCGGCACCGGCGTGCCCCAGATCCTCAAAACTACGTTTGCCAGTACCAGGGCTCTGCCCGCGGCCGGGCCCGCCTGCGCGGTACCGGCGCAGCGCGTGGCCCAGGCCGCCGTGCTCGACCTGGGCCACGTGGCCGCCCAGCCCGTCGAAAAGCACCTACTACTGGGCTACGACGAGCAGTACGCCGTCCAGTACTTTGGCCAGAACTTGCGCCCCTGGTGGCGGCGCGGCCCGGCCACGACTATGGAGCAGGCCCTGGCCGCCGCCGAGGCCGACTACGCCCGCCTGCGCCAGAAAGCCACCGCCTTCGGCCAGTAGCTGTACGCCGACGCGCCGGCCGCCGGGGGGCCTAAATACGCCGACCTTTACCAGTTGGCTTACCACCAGTCCATTGCGGCCCACAGCATCGTAGCTGGGCCCAAGGGTGAGTTGCTGTTCTTCTCGAGGGAAAACCTCTCCGGCTGCTTCATCAACACCGTGGATGTGACGTACCCGTCAGAGCCGCTTTTTTTGCTGTACAACAGTGCACTGGCCAAGGGGATGCTGCGCGGCATCTTCGAGTACAGCGAGTCGGGCCGCTGGAAAAAGGGCCTCCCGGCCCACGACCTGGGCCCGTACCCGAAGGCCAACGGACAGCTCTACGGCGAGGACATGCCGGTGGAGGAGGCCGGCAACGTACTGATTATGAACGCTGCCGCCGTGCGTCTGGACGGCAAGTCCGACTTCGCCCGCGACCACTGGTCTACGCTCACCCACTGGGTGGGCTACCTCAAGCGCGACGGCCTGGACCCGGCCAACCAGCTCTGCACCGACGACTTCGCCGGCCACCTGGCCCGCAATGCCAACCTTTCGGCCAAGGCCATCATGGGCATCGCCTGCCACGGCCAGCTGGCCCGGTAACTCGGCGACATCGCTACCGCCAATGAGTACACGACCCTGACCCGCGACTACGCCAAGCGCTGGGTGGCTATGGCCTAGGATGGCGACTACTACGCCCTGACGTTCGACAAGCCCGCCGGCTCGTGGAGTCAAAAGCACAACCTATTGTGGGACAATATCTTGGACTTGAAAATCTCTTCCCCGGAAGTAACGCGGCAGGAAGTAGCGTTTTGCCTGATGCACCAGCAGAAATACGGCCTGCCCCTCGACAGCCGCCGTACATACACCAAGTCGGACTGGACGCTGTGGACCGCCATGCTGGCCGACAACCCGGCCGACTTCGCGGCCTTGATCGCTCCCATCTGGCAGTTTGCTAACGACACCCCACCCGCGTGTCCCTCACCGACTGGCACGAAACCACCGATGCCCAGCAGTAGGGCTTCCAGGCCCGCTCCGTAGTGGGTGGCTACTTCATGAAAATACTGGCCCGCAAGCTGGCGGCGTACTGATGCGGCGAGCAACCTTAGCCCTGGTAGGCGGCCTGGCCTGGCCCGATGAACTGGATGCGCTGGGTCTGCACTTGGCACAGGCGACGCCATGACACGCGCCGCTTGCCTCGGCGATATTTAACGCCTTATCTTTAATAACTCACACCTCATTAATAGCCAATCCCTTCCGGGCTCCCCGCACATGAAGACCTTCCTGAGTATCCTATTAGCCTTAGTTGTTTTTAACCTGGCGGCATTCACGCAAAAACCGCCTGTCAGGTCAAAGCCACAAGTTTTGTTTGACGGTAAGACCACTCATGGCTGGCATGTTTACCTGAAGCCTACGGCCGAGCCGGCCTGGGGAGTGGTGGGCGGGGCCCTGCAACTGAACCCTAAGGCACCCGGGCAGGGCGATTTAGTGACGGACGGCGAGTACGAAAACTTCGAGCTGAACCTGGAGTGGAAAATTTCGCCGGGGGGCAACAGCGGCATCATCTTCGGGGTGCACGAGGACTCCGCCTTCGCAGCCACTTACGAAACGGGCATCGAAATGCAGGTGCTCGACAACAAAGAAGCGGAAGACAACAAAAAAGCCACCCACCTGGCCGGGGCCCTCTACGACATGGTGGCCCCGCCCAAAGACGCCGCCAAGCCCGCCGGCGAGTGGAACCGGGTGAAGCTGCGCAAGCAAAACGGCCACCTCACCTTCTTCCTGAACAACATCAAAACGGTAGACGTGCAGATGGGCAGCCCCGCGTGGAAAGCCCTGATAGAGAGCAGCAAGTTCAAGACGTGGAAGAACTTCGGGGCCTACCCCAAGGGCCACATCGCCCTGCAAGACCACGGCCACCAGGTGGCCTTCCGGGCCCTCACCATCGAGCAACTCTAACCCGCCCCGGCACGCATGGATAATTTTCAAATCAAGGAATCACCCACCGTCTACGACGCCATTGTGGTGGGCTCGGGAGCCGGGGGCGGCATGGCCGGCTACGTGCTGGCCCACGCCGGCCTGAAGGTGCTGATGCTGGAAGCCGGCCCGTTTTTCGACCCCGTGAAGGACGCGCTCCAGCTCAAGTTCTCCTACGAGTCGCCGCGCCGGGGGGCCGCCACCACCCGGCCCTTCGGCGAGTTCGATGCCGCCTACGGCGGCTGGGAGCTGGACGGCGAGCCGTACACGACCAAGGACAATACCGAGTTCAACTGGTTCCGGGCCCGGATGCTGGGCGGCCGCACCAACCACTGGGGGCGCATTTCGCTGCGCATGGGGCCCCTGGATTTCAAGAGCCACCAGCTGGACGGCCTGACCGACGACTGGCCCATTACCTACGACGAGGTGAAGCCGTTCTACGACAAGGTGGACCGCCTGATTGGGGTGTACGGCACGGTGGAGGGGCTGCCCAACGAGCCCGACGGCATCTTCCTGCCACCGCCCAAGCCCCGCCTCAACGAGCTGTTCATCAAGCAGGGCGCGGCCAAGGCGGGCGTGACGGTGATTCCCGGCCGGGGCTCGGTGCTGACGGAAGCCCTGCCCGGCAACAAGGACCGCGGCGCCTGCTTCTTCTGCGGGCAGTGCGGGCGCAGTTGCAAGGTCTACGGCGACTTTTCGGCCTCGTCGTGCCTGGTGATTCCGGCCCTGAAAACCGGCAACCTCAAGGTCATTACCAACGCCATGGTGCGCGAGGTGCTGACCGGGGCCAACGGCCTGGCCACCGGCGTGTCGTACGTCGACAAAAACGACTTGCAGGAGTACCAGGTAAAGGCCAAAATCGTTATTCTGGGGGCCAGCGCCGGCGAGTCGGCGCGGCTGCTGCTCAACTCCAAATCGCCCAGCCACCCCAACGGCCTGGCCAACAGCAGCGGCGTGGTGGGCAAGTACCTGCACGACTCGACTGGGGCCAGCCTGGGCGGCTTTTTGCCCCAGCTCATGGACCGCAAGCGCTACAACGAGGACGGGGTGGGCAGCGTGCACATCTACACGCCGTGGTGGCTGGATAACAAAAAGTTGGACTTCCCCCGTGGCTACCACATCGAGTACGGCGGCGGGATGCACATGCCGGCCTACGGCTTCGGCCATGGCATCCAGAACCTGAACGGCCTAGTGCCCGGCCGCGACGGCAAATTGCAGGAGCCCGGCGGCTTCGGGGCCTCGCTCAAGGACGACTACCGCCGCTTTTATGGCACGCAGGTGGGCATGGCGGGCCGCGGCACGGCCATTGCGCGGGAGGACAACTACTGCGAAATTGATCCCGACGTGGTGGACAAGTACGGCATTCCGGTCCTGAAATTTCACTACAAGTGGACCGATGCCGAGGTCAAGCAGGCCAAGCACATGCAGGAAACCTTTCAGTCCATCATGCACGAAATGGGAGGCATCATCACCTCCAAAATTCCGGGCGCCGACACCAACTACGGCCTGGAGGCCCCTGGCCGCATCATCCACGAAGTGGGCACGGTGCGCATGGGCGACGACCCCCAGAAGTCGGCCCTGAACAAGTGGTGCCAGGCCCACGACTGCCGCAACCTGTTCGTAGTGGATGCTTCCCCGTTTGTACAGCAGGGCGACAAAAACGCCACCTGGACCATCCTGGCCCTGTCCATGCGCACCAGCGAGTATATTTTGGACCAGCGCCAGCGCGCCAGCCTGTAGCTTTTTTTTCTTATTCCGATGAAAAGACGCGAATCCTTAAAGGCCATCGGCCTAGCCACCCTCGCCACTGGCTTTCTGCTCGACGGCTGCCGCCCCGATACGGCCCAGGCGCCCCCCAGGGCCCCCAAGCCAGCCGATGCGGCTGCCGACGAAGCCGGACGGCAGCCGTTTGAAATAGCCCGCGACAAAGCGCTGCACGCCGAAACGTTCTTCACGCCGCACGAAATGGCTACCATCACGGTCCTGGCGGACATCATCATTCCCAAAGACGCAAAGTCGGGGAGTGCGTCCGACGCCAAGGTGCCGGAGTTTATGGAGTTCATCGTCAAGGATATCCCTGAGCACCAGCTGCCCCTGCGCGGCGGGCTGCGCTGGCTGGACTTGCAGTGTGCCACGCGCTACGGCCAGCCGTTTGTGGGGTGTGCCGCACCGCAGCAGCTGGCAATGGTGACCAAAATTGCCTACCCCAAGCGGGCCACCCGCGATATGCTGCCGGGCGTGACGTTCTTCAACCGGATGCGCGACCTCACGGCCACGGGCTTCTTTACCAGCAAGATGGGCATGGCCGACATTGGCTACGTCGGCAACGCGCCCAACCGCTGGACCGGCGTGCCCGCCGACGTACTGAAGCAGTACGGCATGGTGCAAGCTTAGAGGTTGTTTAAGTTAGCATTTTCTGACAATTCGTCTAATACTGCATCGAGGTGGTCGGGTAAAAATGGACACGGAGAAAGTAACTTTCCCTTGTCATGGAAGCAGCAAAACCAGCCGACGGACGGCAGCGAACGAAGTATGATGCGGCCTTTCGGACCGAGGCGGTTCGCCGCGTAAGCCAGGATGGGCAAGCGGCGACGCGGGTCGCACAGGCGTTGGGCATGAGCGAGGCCGTGTTGGGCAAGTGGGTACGGGCCGCCCGCGCCCAAGCCGCTCGTCCAGCAGGAAGTGAAGCGCTGGCGCAGGAAAACAAGCAGTTACGGGCCCAATTGGCCCGCGCGGAAATGGAGCGCGACATTTTAAAAAAAGCGCTGACCATCTTCTCGCAACCGACGGGCCGATGAAACGCTTCGCTTTCATGGCCTTACATGCTTCCTGCTGGCCCGTGTGGCAGCAGTGCCAGCTGCTGGGTGTCAGTACCAGCGGCTACTATGCCTGGTGTAAGCGCGTGCCCGTGCTGAGACAAGAGCCAGTGCTGCCTGCTTGGCAAGTAGCCGCCCAGCGCGTGTTTACCACCCATGCTGGCCGTTATGGCCGCCGGCTGCGGGCCCAACTGCGGCGCGAAGGCCACGCGGTAGGCCGGCAGCGGCTGCACGTCTGTCTCAGCACCAGCGGCTTACGCGCCCGATGCACCCGCGCCAGCTCCCGGCCCCCGCGCACCACCCAGGCTAACCCGCAGGCCGTGGCCGCTGCGAACAAGTTAGCCACCTGGCCTGCGGCCACGGCCCCCAATCAAATTTGGGTCGGCGACATCACCTACCTGGCGCTGGCCACCGGTCAGTGGGCCTACCTGGCGTGCTGGCGCGATGCCTTCTCCCGGCGCGTGGTGGGCTGGCACGTGAGCGAGTCGCTGGATACGGACTCGATGCTGACCGCCTTTAACCGGGCGGTGGCCGTTTGCCAGCCCCCGCCCGGTCTGCTCGTGCATGCCGACCGCGGCAGCCAGTACACCAGCGAGGCCTTTACCACCCTACTGGACCGCACCCAGGCCATTGCCAGCCTGAGCCGGCCCGGCAACCCCTACGATAACGCGCTGGCCGAGAGCGGCTGGAGCACGCTCAAAACCGAGTTGCTGCCCCGCGGAGCCTGCTTTGCCGACGTGGAAGAAGCCCGGCTCGAACTAGCCGAGTACCTCGACCACTACTACAACACCCAACGGCTGCACTCCGCCCTGGGCTACTGCACCCCGCTCGAAGTCGAGCTTCACTATCTTTTCAACCTATCTTAGCTCGCTGTCCATTTCAACCCGACCACCTCAAAGGTTAAGCGAGCCGGTCATCAGGCACTGCCTGGTTCACGCTCACCACTGCGCGGTGGCAGAGCTAGAGAGATATGCCTTACCGGCCGGCCCCCGTTAATCGGTGGCTATTAGACAGGTAGAAATGGGGCCAGAAAGTGGAACCACTTACGTATCCGGATGCCCCCCTTGTTGACCTGTTTGGCATGCTCAGCGATTCTGCCGACAGCAGGGCCAACGGCTAACAGGTTAACCCGGGATGAACGAAGTGAGGCTCGCTAGCGACTTGGCTATCGCGTAATCTTCAGGGCGAGTTCGCCTTCTCCGGGAAACCATACAAAAGCCCACTCATTTGATGTAGGGACAGTATTCATGGTCAAGCTGAGGCCGATTTCCAGCCCGTCGTTTAACTTTTGTACCAAACTTTTAACCGAGGCCAGAATTGACCGATAAGTACGGCTTCTCAATTTAGTCAGCAAGCAGTTGAACCTGAACGCCCCACACTTTTTGATGTGTAGGCTTCCCCTCAAAGTGAGCCAGCCAAAATTAGAGAGAAGTAGTAACTTTTCACTTTCTCTATTTTTAGCTACTCATGAAAAAGAGTCGATTCAGCGAAGCCCAGATTCTGGGCATCCTGCGCCAGCAGGACCAAGGGCAGACCGTCGCCCAGATTTGCCGCGAACATAGTATTAGCGAGGCCACGTTTTACGGCTGGAAAAACAAGTTTGGTGGCATGAGCACCAGCGAGTTACAGCGTCTCAAGCACCTAGAAGACGAAAACCGCCGCCTCAAACAGCTTTACGCGGAGCTGAGCCTGGAGAATCAGGTCATTAAGGAGGTCTTGCGAAAAAAGTAACCACCCCCACGGCCCGGCGCGACGTAGCCCACTACGCCCGCGGGCGGGGGCTGAGCCAACGCCAGGCGTGTACGCTCGTGAGCCTGGCCCGCAACAGCTATGCCCCGCCACCTGGTGGGGGCCATGGGGGCATCCAGCCCGCCGATGCGGACCTGGTGGGCCACTTGCAGGCCTTAGTCACGCGCCACAGCGGGTGGGGCTTTTGGAAGTATTACTACCGGTTGCGCAAGCAGGGCGTACTGGTCAATCACAAGCGCTTATGGCGTATCTATCAGGCTATGAGCTTACAGCTAGGCAAGCGGCGCAAAAAGAAACGCCTGCCCGAGCGGGTCAAGCGGCCCTTGCAAGTTCCTTCACAGCCCAATGTCTGCTGGTCGCTCGACTTCATGAGCGATGCCTTAACCGATGGCCGCCGCTTCCGCACCCTCAACGTGGTGGAAGACTGGAACCGGGAAGTGCTCGGTATCGAGGTTGATTTCTCGCTGCCCGCTGTGCGCGTTGTAGCCCTGCTCACAACGCTGGTTAGTCACTATGGCTCGCCCGCCCGGATTCGAGTAGACAATGGGCCCGAACTCATCAGCCAGGTCTTGCAGACCTGGTGCCAGGACCAGCACATCGAGCTGCACTGGATTCAGCCTGCCAGTCCGACCCAAAACGCCTATATTGAACGCTTTAACGGCTCGTTTCGCCGCGAACTGCTCAATGCCTACCTCTTCACCAGCCTGCGGCAGGTGCGGGAACAGTGCCAGAGCTGGCAGTATGATTACAATCACCTGCGGCCCCATGAGGCCCTTAACTTCTTAACTCCCATTGAGTTTCGTCAAGCTGCCTGACCTCTACTTTTGACTGGCTCACTTACAGGGGGAGTCTACAGTTGGTCAGTCACTATGGCTCGCCCGCCCGGATTCGGGTGGACAACGGCCCCGAGCTTGTCAGCCAGCTCTTGCAGACCTGGTGCCAGGACCACCAGATTGAGCTGCACTGGATTCAACCCGCCAGTCCGACCCAAAACGCCTATATTGAACGCTTTAACGGCTCGTTTCGCCGCGAACTGCTCAATGCCTACCTCTTCACCAGCCTGCGGCAGGTGCGGGAACAGTGCCAGAGCTGGCAGTATGATTACAATCACCTGCGGCCCCATGAGGCCCTTAACTTCTTAACTCCCATTGAGTTTCGTCAAGCTGCCTGACCTCTACTTTTGACTGGCTCACTTACAGGGGGAGTCTACAGATGCTCTCCACTTGTATGGCTACCTGGATGGGTTTCGCGTGATTTTATCCACACGCCGCTACGAGAACGCCATGTCTCAGGGTGGTCTGCCCTTTGGGCCACACCGCAACAGCACAGCGCGGTCATTGCGGTGTGGCATCCGCAATGTAATCTGTCCTTTTTTTTAGGCCGAGTTACCCCTTAAAGTAACTCAATTTTATCGATTTCCAGCCTGAAATTCTCCGCTTTTCCATTGCTTATCAAAAACCGGACCTCCTGCACCTCATTGGCATTGAAGTTGGGCTGGTCAAGCTTATTTCCGCGGTAAGAGGGTTCCATTTTGTTAAGTGGAATCTCGATGGTTTGCCATTCACCGCTGGTTTTGAAAGTATATATATAAGCTGCCCGCTCGTCCAGATTAGCTTTTATCCGGAACTGGTATTGCTTTCCATCTCCCTTTAGGCGAATGACGGCTTTATCATAGCCCCTGATGTCTTTAGGCGTAAAATGATATTGCAGAGAAGCAAATCCTCCATTATTCCTCAGGGAGACATCCCCTGTAAAAACCGCATTTCCCTCTTTGCTTCGCGAGAGGTCGCTGGAGGATTTCCCACCCATTACCACGTCGTTCTGTACCTCCCACCCAGACCAGTCTGAGGAAGAGCTAAAATCAAAAAGGAGTAAGCTGCTCATCATTGCTGTTAAAAAGGAGGTGTTCATTGCTGTACTCTTTAGAGGCAGGTAATATCCGATTTTTTGTACCTCTACCTAACTTGTTCAGATTCCAAGAGGTTTTAATCGCTCAGTTTTCACTTTGGTGGTGGAAACAAGCCTGCTGTAGAGGTAACGCAAGATACTATGTTAAAAAGGTTATCCTTCGGGCAGATATTTTTTACTTTTAGGCTTCCAAAGGAGGGCCTACGGGTTCATCCTGTGTAGCCTCGGCCCGTTCACGTGGTCGGGGCTATTCCTTTTTCGGCCAGGTGTGCGGGATGATAGTGCAGGTCGTAGGCGTAATCATTTTTGGCCTTGGTTAAAAATTTGGTCCAAAGGTTAATCGATCCGCTTAGCAGCAACCTCATTTTCCCGAGATTAACAAGGTGATACTAAGATAGAATTCTGATTTGTGGTACTATTAGACACCCATGCCAGCGATCAAAATACAGTCAACTGGTCCCCCTGTGACGAGTTGACTGTACTTTGATTGCTGAACAAGTTTTCTGTACCAGATTGGCTTGTCTTCAAGCCGACGTGCCCTGTACCAGCTAAATGACAGAGTTGTTCAGCAAAACGTAGGTTTAACTGAACAAACCAGCCCTGATGGCCTCTGAAAGCACTATTTTGAAGTGGGAGCGCTATACTCGCAATCAACTCATTTAACCTTTAAACCAAACTTTTAACCGAGGCCATGATTGCGTGGCCTCAAAGTGAGGCCAGCCAGAAAAGGAAACGGGGACAGCATCCTATTCTGAGTGCGAGGCTTAATCAGCTTCGACGCTGCGCGCAAGAAACGGTGGCCCGTTTCCCGTTTTGCCTGAAGACTGCACAGTATGGAGGGAGCAGCCGGGATATAGTGCCTGGAGCATCCCGCATTTGCACGAGAAAAGTTGCGGTAAAACCTAGCCTGGCTACGTTCATTCCCCCTTTTACCTCTGTTCGCGTATGGCTCCGCTTCCTTCCCCCACTGCCCCGCTCAAGTGCGTCGTCGGTATCGACATTGACAAGGACAACTTCGTGGCCTGCATCGGCCACTCGACGCTTGTCCAGCAGTTGCACTTTGGCAAAGAAACAACCTTTGCCAACACGGCAAGTGGCTTCGCGGCCCTACTCAGCTGGGTAGCCAAACAACAAGTCAGTGGCAGCCCGCTCTGGTTTGTGGTGGAAGCCACCGGCGTTTACTACGAAGAACTGGCGTACTTTCTAGCTGATAACCAGCAGCTGCTGAGCGCACTACTTCCCAATAAGGCAAAGCATTTTGCCCGCAGCGCGGAATTCAAGAGCAAGACGGACCAACTGGATGCGCGCCTGCTCTGCCGCCTGGGCCTGGAACGGGCGCTGCCGGCCTGGCAGCCGCCCACCCCTGCCCTGCGCCAGTTGCGCGCCCTGGCCCGCGAGCGGCAGGTACTGGTGCGGCAAGCCGCCCAACTCAAGACCCGTACCCATGCTTGCCAGCACAGCGATTAGCCAGATAGCCGGACGTTAGCGCGGATAATCGCCCAGCAACACCTGCTGGCCCACCAGCCCAAAGCGCTGGACCAAGACCTGGCTGACCTGCTAAAAGCGGAGCCTGAGTTGGCCCGCAAATTAGGCCCACTGACCAGCATCCCTGGCGTTGGCCTCACGACGGCCATCGTGGTGGTAGCGAAAACCAACGGCTTCGTGCTGGTCGAAAACGAGCGCCAGTTGGCCTCCTACGCTGGATTGGACATGGTGCAGCACCAAAGCGGCCTCTCGGCCCGTGCTATGCGCATCTCCCGCTGGGGCAACGTGCGGCTACGCACCGCCCTTTACTTACCCGCCAGCCGTCAGTAGCTTAGGCTATAATCCACAGCAAATCGCCTTTTATGCCCGCTTACGGTCCCGTCAACCCAGTGGCAAGCCCGGCGTCATTGCCGTCATGCGCAAACTGCTCCCGCGCTGTTACTCGCTTTGGAAAAATGATTACGCCTACGATCCACACTGAGGTGGTCGGGTGAAACAGGAGAGAAATGGGTGGTAATTTCCCAAATCCATGGAAAAAGCCTCTCCCTCCAAACGGCCGCGCTATGATGCGGCCTTTCGCGCCGAAGCCCTGCGCCTGGCCAGCGAAAGCCGCTCCACGCTAGCGGCCGCTCGCGCGCTGAATATCAACGCCAAATTACTTTATCAGTGGCAGAAAGCGGCTCAACAGCCCTTGCCCGCTGACCCGCACGAGGCGGCCGAGGTGCGCGCCTTACGGGCGCAAGTGCGCCGGCAGGCGCAGGAGCTGGAGATTTTAAAAAAAGCCATCGCCATCTTCTCACATCCCCCAACCCCGTGAGCCAGTTGCAGTTTATTGACCAGCAACGCCTTCACTATCCGGTGCAGCTGCTTTGCCAGGTTCTGCACGTCGTACCCAGCCGCTATTATGCCTGGTGCCAGCGTACCGAAACCACCGGAGCGCCCGCCTGGGAAACGGCGATGGTCGACGTGTTTGACGACCACCAGCGGCGCTACGGTACGCGCCGGCTCCAGGTCGAGTTGCGCGAGTTGGGGCACCGCGTGGGCCGGCAAGCCCTACGCACGGCGTTGCGCCGTCACGCGCGCAAAGCACTACAGCCTAAGGCCTTCACGCCCCGCACCACGGATTCAACCCACGGCAAGCGCTGCGCCCCCAACTTGCTGCTGGACCAGCCTAAGCCCACCCAGGCCAACCGGGTGTGGGTCAGCGACATTACCTATCTGCCACTGGCTAGTGGTCAGTGGGTCTACTGCTGCGCCTTCCAGGATGTGTGCACCAAGCAGGTGGTGGGCTGGCAAGTGCGGGCCGACATGCCCGAAGCGCTGGTGACCACTGCTTTACAACGGGCCCTGCTCGCCCAGCCGCCCAGTCCCGGCCTGATTGTCCACTCCGACCGCGGCGGCCAGTACGTGGGCAACGTCTACAAAACCCTACTGCGCGAGGCCAAGGCCCAACTCTCGCACAGCCGCCGCGGCGAGTGCTACGACAATGCCCAAGCGGAGAGCCTGTGGTCGCGCCTCAAAACCGAACTACTTGAACTCCGCGACTGGCCCGTTTTCACCGACCTGGCCGACGCGCAAGCCAGCGTCGCCGAGTATTTTGACTACTACAATCACAAGCGTCGCCACTCTAGTATCGGCTACTTAAAGCCTTATCTATTTCACCAACAACAACTTGCCAATATCACCTAATTCTCTCCTGCTAAACTAGACCACCTCACACTACCATCCGGCGCACCTAACTGAAAAAGAAGTAGCCCCGACCACGTGAACGACGTGAACGGGTCGAGGCTACACAGGATGAACCCGTAAGCCCTCCTTTGGGGGCCTAAAAGTAGAAAATATCTACCCGAAGGACAACCCTTTTATCACAGTATCTTGCGCTACCCCGACTACCAGCCAAGATGCGCAAAATTGGTTCGACCAATGCGGTTACCACGTACGTAGTTTTTAAAACCGCTCTAAGCAAATAATCAATGTACTTTGCTTGGGTCAGCGTGGCTCATAAGTTTATTTCAAGGTAGCACCTTTGCGTAAGTCCTAAATATGTAGAAATGAAGTACCGAACACTACCTAGGTCCGTAGCGGAACCAAATGAGATTGGTCAAAGCCAGCATGGCCCCCTTGGGTGTGCGCACTTCTACGCGCAGGAAACGGGGGCGGCTGGCCGGATGCCAGCGCACAGTAGTGGTGCCGGGCGCTACAAGGCTGGTGGCCAGCGCGCCGTTTTCGCCCAGCAGCGTGACCATGCCGGCCGAAGCCCCGCGTAGCTCAAACGCCACGTCGAGGCGCTGACCGGCCGCCACGCGCAACGTGTCGCCGATGCCGGCCGGGGCCCCACCGGCGTGTGCTGTGAACGCCAGCCGCAGGGAGCGGTCGGCTACCAGGTAGACGCGCCGGGCCCG
The DNA here is from genome assembly GCF_003149515.1 of Hymenobacter nivis. Taxonomy (NCBI): domain Bacteria; kingdom Pseudomonadati; phylum Bacteroidota; class Cytophagia; order Cytophagales; family Hymenobacteraceae; genus Hymenobacter; species Hymenobacter nivis. Next base: position 4,908,233 of record NZ_CP029145.1, on the reverse strand, counting down.
CAGGCCCTGCATAATACCAGCGCGCGACAAGCTGCTGGCCTGCACCACGGTGCGCGGCCGGCCGAGCTGGTTGGGCGAGGGGGCCGCGGTGTGCGTATCGCTGCCGGCCACGGCCAGCAAGGGGCGGCCCTGGCGCAACAGCGTATCCCACCACGCCAGGGCCCGCTCGTTGCGGGCATCCCAGCGGCCATTCCACACCTCGATGCCGTCGAAGTGCCGCACCCCCAGCCGGAAGTGGTTGACGGTATCCGGAAAGAACGGGTGGTTGATGATGGCTAAGCCACTCACAGCGCGCACCTGGGCGGTTGAACGAACTGTAGCGCTGTCGGCCGGCGCGCTGCGCCAATCGATGAGCGTCGTGTAGTCCAGCCCCAGCGCATTCCAGTGGCCAAAGGCGGTAGTGGTTACCTCCTCACCATTAATAACCAATAGATTGTGGCGGGCGTAGCGACCCCAGCTTAGGTTGGCGCTGTTGGTGTTGTGCTCGGTCGAAACGATGAAATCCAGCCCTTGGGCCACGGCCTCGTCTACTAATTCAGCTTGGGTGCGCCGGCCGTCGGAGTGCAGCGTATGCATGTGCACGTCGCCCTGGTACCAGCCCAGCCGGTTGTTGACGGCCGGGGCGGCGGCGGCGGGCACGAAAGCGTTTCCCATCGGGCCGGGCACCAGCGTCACGGTCAGCTTCCAGTTTATGCCAGCCGGGGCGATGGTGGAAGGGTAAAGCAATACGTGCCAGGTGCCGGGCCGCATCGGCCCCGGTACGTAACCGGTGGAGGCCGCCTGATCAGTAATGAAAAACGCCGTTTTGGCCCCGCCCGACCAGCCCCGGAAGCCCGCCGTGGTGCCCGGACGGTAGCCCTCGGGGCCATAGATACCCAGGTTGAGTACGTTGCCGCTGGCGTGGTTGTAATCTTCCTGCACCCGGATTTCGGCTATGCCCGCCGGCACTTCAATGGGCACGTAGAAAAGCTTGTATAAGCTGTCGGCCGGCACGTGGCCGCTGCGGATTACGTCCGTTATTGCCGGGGCCTGGGCCGCCACCGGGCCGGCCAGGCCGCCCAGACCCAGCAAAAGCAGCCAGCTGGCCCTCCGCTTCAGCGCTCCAACCAATACGCGCACCAAGCTACTTGATGGAGGCCGCTGCCGACGAACCAGCGTTGACCGGGTTGGGTCGGAAATACGTGTCGCCCGCGAAGCTGATGGTATAAGGCGATTTGAAGTGCGTGCTCGGTATGTAGTAGTCGGTGCTGATGATTTGGGCCCCCGACTGCTCGGCGGCGACGAAGCTGCTTTTGTCGTTGCGGCGCGCCTCCTGTGTATCACTATCGGCGCGAGTGCGGATAATGTAGCCCTTCACTACCAATGCCTTAATGGTTGCTTGATCCTGCTTAGCGTTGTTTAGGATGTGGATAGCAGCCTCGGGCGTGCCGGGCTCGGCATCAGCAAATAATACCCGGCCCTTCAACGAGGAGTGGCCCTGGATGTAGGCGGCGCGCTTCTCGCCCAGCTCATCGAGCACGAACACGAACTTGCCTTGGGCGGCCCGCAGCGTGGGCCAGTTGTAGTGCAGCACGGCGCTTTCGAGGGTGGGGTACTGGCCGCGTACCTGGTCGGGGGTGATGACCTTATTGGCCCCCAGGTTATCCAGAATTTCCTTGTCCAGGGCATCGAACACGGCCGGGGTAAACGGCTCGGGCACTGTGAAGCCAGGCCGCTTCAGGGCCTCGCTCTTGGCATTCATGGTGATGAACACAGGGTGGTGCGTGGGGTGCGCGGCCGACCATTTTTTCAGCTCCTGCAGGGCCAGCTTGAAAGTGGGCGCGTTGCTTCGGTAGTCGAGGTCCTGGATGTGGAACACTTTGAAGCCCGGCTGCTTCATCAGGCCAGCCGCGTCGTAAGGTGGCTGGCCGGGGGCCAGGTCCAAGCCCTTGGGGTGGGCATACTTGCCGCCCTGCGTATCGGCGTACACGTCGATTTCCAGCGCCAGTAGGCCCTTATCCAGCTGCTCGGTCAGGGTGAGGTGTTCGTAGTCAATTTTGCTCATGCTGGCCGAGTCAGCCTTTTGCAGCAATCCAAACAGCTTGGGGTCAATGGCTTGCTTATAGCTATTGTGCGAGCCGATGACCTGGATTTGGTTCAGCAGCGGCTCGGGGCCCCGCTGGGGGGCGGTACCGAGGGCCCCGGCGGCCAGCGCGCTGAGAAGGAGAACGGGTTTCATGGGGGGGGGGCTAAGTGCGTGATAATGCTCGCCTGGCGCAGACCTCAATCAGCTAGTAACCAGGGTTTTGCTGCAAGTTGGTATTCAGCCGCAGCTCGATGGTGGGTACGGGGTAGAGACGGCGGAAGCTACTTTTGTCCATCTTCAGCACATCGTTGGGCAGCGGGTATTCGGTTTCGAACTGGCCGAAGCGGATGAGGTCGTTGCGGCGCCAAGCTTCCCAGCTTAGCTCGCGGGCGCGCTCGTCGAGCATGCCGCTCAGGGCAATGCTGCTGGCTGGCTGGGCTCCGGCCCGCGCCCGCACCTTGTTCACGAGCACCAGCGGGGTCTGCATTTCGCCGTTGCTAGTGGTGGCGGTGGCCCCGCGCAGGATGGCTTCAGCCTTCATCAGCAACACGTCGGCCAGGCGCAGCAGGGGCACGTCGTTGCCGTTCAGGCGGGTGGCCTGGATGATGGCCGGGTCGGGGTAGTACTTGAGCGAGCGCACGCCTTCCGACTGCGTGGCTACGGTATTGCCCACGTCCATAGGCTTGGGCGGCACCAGCGTCAGCACCGGGTTGATGTTGATTTGGTTGGTGGTGCCGGGGTAGTACACCGGCGTAGTGGTGAAGCCGCCGTTGCCGTCGGGCGCGAACTGAGGCCCCGCCAGCCAGGTAGTAGTACGAAAGTCGCCGGGTAGGTTGAAGCGGGCGTAGAACTCGGGCGTGGTGCTCATGGCAATGCTCAGGCCCACATTGAAGCCGTAGGCCTGCACCAGGTAGTAGAAGAAGCCGAAGCGCGTGAACTGGTTGCCGGGAATCTGCTGGTCGTAGGGAATGGCGAAGATGGTTTCCTGAATCTGGGGCCCATTGTTGGGCAGGAAAATGTCGCGGTAGCGGGCATCGAGGGCGTAGTTGGTGTTGGCCTGAACGCTGTCGGCCATCCGCACCACATCGGGGTAGCGGGCGGGGGCCCCGTACACCTCCGCGTTCAGATAGAGCTTGGCCAGCAGCGCGTACACCATGCCCTTGGTGGGCCGGCCGTACTGCTGGGTGTTGGTGGCGGCCCCGGCCGATTTGGCCGGCAGCTGAGGCGTGAGGCTTTTCAGCTCACTCTCAATGAACTCGTAAATCTTGGTGCGGGGCTGGGTAGCGGGCAGTGGGGCCGTGGGGTAGTCGGTCACCAGGGGCACGTTGCCATAAAGGTCCAGCAGAAAGAAGTAGTAGAGCACCCGCATGGCCCGAATCTCGGCCAGGCGCGCCTGCTGCTCAGCTGGAGTAAAGCCGAACGACGTGGTAACGTTCATTAGGCGGTTGCAGGTGGTGATGCCGCCGTAGGCCCACTGCCAGATGGTGAGCACGTTGGGGTGGTCGGGCGTCCAGGTGTGGTAGTGCAGCTGCCGGTACTGGCCGCCGTCGTCGAAGTTGCCGTCGCGGGCGGGCAGGATGGCCTCGTCGGTCGAGAGCGTTTGCATGCGCCAGTACGGCACGGCGTAGTTCGACGAGAGGTTGGAGTAGATGGCCCCCACCGAGGCGTTGTAGTCGCTGAGGGTTTTGGGGAAGTTGGCGGCCACGAACTGCGACTCGACCGGCACGTCCAGCTTTTTGCAGCCGAACAGAGCCCCGGCCAGCCCGCCCGCCAGCAGCAGGGCGCGGCTTGTTGCGTAAATCTTTTGCACGTTGAGGTAAAAAGTTAAGCGCGATTAGAAGGAAGCCGACAGGCCCAGGGTGAACGTCCGGGTCTTGGGGTAGAAGTTCTGGTTGTCGATGCCCGGCGTAAGCCCCCCAATGTTGATTTCGGGGTCGATGCCCCGGTACTTGGTGATGATGAACAAGTTGTTGGTTGCCACGTAAAGGCGCAGCGCTTGCACGTATTGCGTATGGGGCCGCAGGGTGTAGCCCAGCGTAGCGTTGTCGAGGCGCAGGTACGCGCCACTTTCCAGGAAGCGGTCGGAGATGAGGTAGGCGTTGATGTCGGTAAAGGCCTCGCCCAGCGTGAAGCGCGGAATGTTCTGCAGGCGTGCATCGGCCGGGTTGTTGAGGCCGGCCAGGGTGGCGTTCAGAATCTTGTTGCCCATCACGCCACGCACCAGAAAGTTCAGGTCGAAGCCCTTGCAGGTAAAGGTGTTGGACCAGCCGTAGATGAGCGAAGGCTGGGCGCTACCCGCCACCTGCATGTCGGTGGTGAGGGGCTGGGTGGCCGTCACGCTGCCGTCGGCTTTTTGGTAGGTGCTTACGCCCAAGTCGTTTTTGCCCAGGTAGTGCCACAGCTTAAAGGTGCCCAGTGGTGAGCCGGGCTGCACAATCTGGCTGTAGTTGCCGCTCTGGCCCTTGCCCCCGAGCTGCGCCGTCTGAATGTAGGGAATCGTGAAGCGGTCGGTCGACAGGTTGTCGATGTTGTTGTAGTTATGCGAGAAGTTCAGCGACGAGCGCCAGGTAAAGGTCGCCGTTTGCACTGGCACCACGCTCAGGGCCACCTCGATGCCGCGGTTGGTCATGCGGCCCACGTTGGCGGTGTAGGTCGTGTACTGGAACTCGGTGCTCGACACCGGCAGCACGTCGTCAATCAAATCGCTGGTTTTCTTGATGTAGTAATCCACTGAACCCGTCAGGCGGTTCTTGAACAGGCCAAAGTCCAGGCCAATGTTGGTAGTGGCGGTGCTTTCCCACTTCAGGTTGGGATTTTCGTTGCGCACTGCGTTCACCACGTTCGATATCGCGCCGTTGTTCAAATACTTGCTGCTGCCGGGCGGCGTGCCGTAAATCAGGATGGCCGAGAAGGCGTCGAAGCCCTGGCTGTTGCCCGACACGCCGTAGCCGGCCCGCAGCTTGAGGTCCGAAAACACGGGCAGGCCCCGCATAAACTCCTCGTTGATGAGGCGCCAGCCCAGGGCCGCCGTCGGGAAGTAGCCGTAGCGATTGTTCACGCCGAACACCGACGAGCCGTCGCGTCGCAGCGACACTTGCGCTAGGTAGCGGTCGGCGTACTGGTACTGCACGCGGGCGTACTGCGATTCGAGCCGCAGGGTAGAAATCGGGTTGTTATCGAAGGCAATCTGGGCCAGCGACGACGGGTTAGATAAGTACAGGTTATTGGATCCCAGTGCATTATTGGCAAAGTTCTGGGTCGTGATGCCGAAACCGTCGTTCGTGCGGTCCTGCTGATACGAGTAGCCGCCCAGTAGCTGGAAGCTATGCAGCCCGAGCGTTTTGTCGTAGTTGGCGTAGGCCTCCAGTACGTCGTTGGTGTTCTCGTACTCGGCGCGGCGGGCCACCCCGCCCAGGTTCACGGCCAGGCCCGACTGGCTGTTGAGATAGCTGCTGTAGTTGGTCTGGGCGCGCTGGGTCGAGGCACTGAGCGTCACTTTCAGACCGGTTAGCACGTCTACCTGCACCAGGCCGTTGACCAGCGTTTTGTTGTCTTTGGTGACGTAGGCGTTGTTGTTGGCCAGTGAGAGTGGGTTGAGCGGGCCGCTGCCCGTGCGGGTGTAGTTTTCCTTGTAGGTGCCGTTGGCGTTGAAGGGACTCACTGTGGGCAGGTAAAACAGCATGCCCGGCAGCGTGCTGCTCTGCGGAATGTCGTTTTGGGTGGTGCTGCTGTTGATGATGTTCACGCCCAGCTTGAGGCGGTTGTTGAAAAAGCGCTGGTTGATGAACCCTCGGTAGATGAGGCGCTCCAGCGAAGTATTGATCAGCGTACCGTTGTTTTTTAGGTAGTTCACGCTGGCTCCGTAGTCCGTGGCGTTGGCCGAGCCCGTGAACGAGAGGTTGTGGTTGGTCGAGTAGCTGGTGCGCTCAATTAGGTCCTGCCAGTTGGTATTCGAGCCGTCGTCGTCAGCGGGCGTGGCCAGCGGTTTAGTTTTATTGTCGACCAAGTACTGGCGCAGCTCGTCGCCGCTGAGCATGTCGATTTTCTTCGATACATTGGCTACTGCCCCGTAGGCGCTGTAGGTCAGGCGCGACTGGCCAGGCTTGGCCCGCTTGGTGGTAATGATGATGACCCCGTTGGCCGCCCGCGTGCCATAAATAGCGGTGGAGGAGGCATCCTTCAGCACGTCGATGGTAGCAATGTCGTCGGGGGCCAACAGGTCGATGCTCGCGCCCGGCACCCCGTCGATGACGTAAAAAGGCTCGGTCACGCCCCCGTTTACGGTGCGGATGGTGGAGGGCCCCCGCAGCACCACCGACGGCCGCTGGTTGGGGTCGCCGCTCTTGGTGATGTTCAGGCCGGCCACCTTGCCTTGCAGCAGCTCGGCGGGCGTCGTGAGCACGCCCTGGTTAAATTCCTCAGATTTAATGGACGTAACGGCGCCCGTAATATCCGCGCGGCTGGCCGTACCGTAGCCGATAACCACCACGTCGTTCAGCTTCTGCGCATCGGGCAGCAGCGTCACGTTAAGGCTGGTTTGGGTGCCGGGTGCTATTTCCTTCGTCACCGTGCCCACAAACGAGAACACTAGAATATCGGCCGGTCCGCTGGTCTGGATGCTGTAGGTACCGTTGGGGTTACTGGCCACCGCCGCAGTACCGTCTTTTATGCGAACCGTGACGCCGGGCAGCGCGGCGTTCTTTTCGTCGGTCACGGTGCCCTTCACGGTTTGCTGAGCCCAGGCCAGGGCCGGGGCGCCAAGGCACAAGACCAGCAAGAAGATACTGGGCCAGCACCGACCCAACGTTTTTACAGCGCGTGTTAAAGAGTACTGATTGGCCATAATGTTCCGTTTTGGTGCGTGTTCTTACTGACCGACAAAACACGGGCGGAGGTATTATTTCAACATGACTGGGAGATTACTATTGTATTTACGGCAGATAGTTCAGCACTTAAGGCATTGGGCCGAAAGGCGTTGTGGCTACGACCCTTTTAGTTGCCGTCGCTGGCCGGGCCGGTGAGGGCAGCGGGGTAGGGCTGCTGGCCCTTGGTGGCAAACCAGATGATGCGGTTCATTACATCGTCGCGCCCACCGTCGATGTGGTCGAATTCGGGCCCGGACGAGAGGCGGCCGTAACGTAAGGCCGCCCCGGTGAGCTTACTAAGCGCGGGGTTGAGGCGGTCGAGGCGCACGCGGTTGGGGCGGCTGCGGAAGGGCGTGAGGTTGGGGCGCGCGGCGAAGCACTCGAACATGGGCAGCGCCGTGGCATCGACCACATTCATGGGCGGCAGGCCCAGAATCTGCTCGATGGAGCGTACCACACAGGTTTGGTTGTAGTTTTTGGTCACGGTACGGCTAAGGCGGCTGTAGGGGCTCACCACAAAGCCCGTGGTACGGTAAGCCGACACGTGGTCCCAGCCAGACTGTGAGTCGTCTTCGGTAACGAACACCACGGTAGTTGCCCAGAATCGGCTCTTGCTGAGGGCCTCCAGTATGCGGCCTAGGGCTAGGTCGTTGTCGGCCACCATGGCAACGGGGGTGGGCATACCTGGCCGGGTGCCCACCGTATGGTCGGTGGATAGGGCCATGACCGACAGGTTAGGAAAAGTATCGCCGGGCTGTTTCTCGAACGCCGCCAACTCCTTGATGAAGGCTTCGGCCCGAACCTGATCGGTGATACGCAGCTCGTCGGAGGCCGGGTAATTTTGGGAGAGCAGGGGCCGCACCCGCGAAATAGTGCTAGTGTTGGTGAATTTAAACGGCCGCCCGGCTTGGTAATTGGTGTAGATGTCGGTCCAGCTCAGTTGGGTGTCGTAGTGCGGCTGGCTGGCCTCGCCGTAGATGCGTACGGTCTTGCCGTGGTCGGCCGCGTTGTTCCAGATAAAGCCGGTGGGGCTGTACACCAAGGCGTCTTCCTGCACGTGCGGGTAGCTGCGGAACCAGGCCCGAACGTTCTTCTCCACGTAGTCGCTCACCATACCGGCATCGGTCCACTGGTGGCCTTCGGCCGATGATTTGCCCGACGCGTAGTAATTGTCGAGCAGCAAAAACTCGCGGGCCAGCTGGTGCTGGTTGGGCGTCACGCTGTCGCCAAACACGCAGAGCGCCGGCGCACCCCGGCCCTGGGCCATATCGCCGAGCACCTGGTCGTAGGTGCGGTTTTCCTTGATGATGTACACCACGTGCTTAAACACCGACGGCTCGCCGATGCGCTCGGGCAGCGGTACGGGCGGCGTGTGGGGCCGGGGCAGCTGCTGGGCCAGCTCTTTGCGAAAGGCGAAGTTTAGCTGCCGCACCTGGGTGGTGTACTGCTCCAGCTGCCGGGCCGTGGGTAGCGCAATCAGCGACACCGTGGCCCGCTGGTGGTGCGCATTGTAGGCCGGCGGGGCCCCCTTCAGCGCCGCTTCCGGCTCGCTTCCTTCCGCCCGAATGTCCTGGGTGCTCACGCGGGCCCCCTCGCCTTCCAGGTTAGCCACGAACAGCGTGCGGGGCCCCAGCGCGAGGCCGCTGGGGTAGGCTTCGGTGGGAATGAAACCGCGCACTTGGCTCGCCCCCGGGGCCCCGGCGTGGGCGGCGGCCTGCCCCAGCTGCACCACGGCCACGGCGTTGTCGAGGCCGTTGGCGACGTAGAGAGTGGTGCCGGCCGCGTCGAGGGCCAGCGCGTTGGGCGAGTCGCCGCCATAGCCGGGCGGGCCGGGCAGCAGCTGCACCGAAATAGTTTCGCGTACGCGCAAATCATTCGCGGCCACCACGCTCACCGCGTCGCTGTTGCCGTTGGCCACGTATACAAACTGCTCATCGGGACTGGCCAGCAGGGCCGTGGGGTGCAGGCCCACGGATAGCTCTTTGACCAGGTGGCCATCGATCCGGCGCATGACCGATACCGTGCCATGGGCAGTGGCTCCGGTTCGGGGGTCGACGTAGACACGACCGTAGGCATCGGGTACGCCGGCGGCTTCCTGGCGCAGGGTATAGGTGGGCTGCGGCCCGCCCCAGTTACTGACAAAGACTTGCTCGCCGGCCACGGCCACGCCGTAGGGGGCCGTGCCGGTGGGCTGCGTCCACACCGTCTGGCCCGTGGTTAAGTCCAGCTTCACAAGCTGGTTGTTGCCGTTGAGTGCTACGTAGAGGCAGTGCTGGCCGCGCTCGGTGGTCAGGGCCAAGTCGTTGGGTAGAGCCAGCGGGGCCCCCACGGGCGCAAAGGGAAACAGCCGCGTCAGGCGCAACTGACCGGCCTTATACTCGGCTTCCAGCACCCCCGACTGGCGAGTGGCGCCGTTGGAAGCGCTCCAGTAGAGATGCGTGGTCCCGTTTTCGCGCCGCACTTTCAGGCCCGAGTAGGTGCTTATCATGCCCTTGGTGCGGGCGTCGGCGGCGTAAGCCCAGCGCGTTACCACCCGGCGTTGCAACGTGTCCACTAGGGCGATGCCGTACCGGTCCTCCACGGCCAGCAGGGGCGTATCGGGTACCAGTTGCACGTCAAGAGCGTGGTTTTCAACGTCGGCACTGCCATAGGCTACCACGTGGCCGGCGGGGGCCAGCAGGCGGTTGTAAGGCAGCAGCAGCGGCAGGTGGTTACCGTGCAGTGTGCTGTCGTCGTAGGGGCTGTGCAGGGTCGCCTGCTCGGGACCGACCCGGTTCTGGTGGGTTTTAGGCCCCGAGCAGCCCAGCAGCCCCGCGATCAAACAACAGGCGGCCCTGCCGATAACGTGCCAATTACCCTTCATGCGCAGTATGGTTTAGGACCCTCCACCCGGCTGGGTGCCGGCAGGCCCGCGGTTAAGAAAGAGGCAGGTAAGAACGCTATTTCAGCATGCCTTTTCTTAGCTGCGTGCAAAGTTGACACGTTGGTGTTACGACAGTGTTACGGGCAGGTTAGGGAAGCTTTACGATTGCTGCCGCGCCGCTACCCTAGAAGACCGGCTACGATAGCCAGGGCCTCAGCGCTGGGGAAACCGGTTCATCCATGTGAGATTGCCTGTGTGAACAACGGGGAGCCTGATTTCTGTAGTATGCGCCATCACGAACTCCGCGAACACGACTAGAAAGCAGTGGTATTACATGCGTTAAATAGACTTGGCATCGGCCGTGGTAAACGGACCATTATTAGAATACTTAGTATTACTGGTCAGTATTTTGTAGTTAGAGATTGGCGCTGAATCCTGGTAAATGTGGTTCTAAATGGACGACTTTGCTAGCTTTTCAGCAAGGCTTGATTCAATCCGGTTTAGCGGGACCACCTCCCTTTTTCCTTCCCGCCCGTTTTAGGCCCTACAAACCCCTGGGCATGGGTGTGCCAAGCCAACCAACTGCCGCGGCCCGCTGGTCTTCTTTTCAAACGGCCGACCCGTTTCATTTTTTACCAGGCGCGCTTCTGTGTTCCTTCCGTTGGCCGCCTGCTGGCTGCGCGGGTGCGGACCGGCCGGGGCGAGGCCCTTCCTCTTTAACCACCTGGATTATGCAACACATCGAGCAGCACCATACCCAACGCATTGGCTGGCTGCGGGCCGCGGTGCTGGGGGCCAACGACGGCATTATTTCTACGGCCAGTCTGGTGGTGGGCGTGGCGGCGGCGCACGCCTCGGCCCACAACGTGCTGGTGGCCGGCGTGGCGGGCCTGGTGGCCGGGGCCATGTCGATGGCTACCGGGGAGTACGTGTCCGTCAGCTCCCAGGCCGATTCGGAGCAGGCCGACCTGGACCGCGAGCAGCAAGAGCTGCGCACCGACCCGCAAGCCGAGCAGCAGGAGCTGGCCGACCTCTACGTGGGGCGCGGCCTGGCCCCCACGCTAGCTACCCAGGTGGCGCAGCAGCTCATGGCCCACGACGCGCTGGGCACCCACGCCCGCGAGGAGCTCGGCATTTCCGAAACCCTCGCGGCCAACCCCATCCAGGCCGCGGTGGCGTCGGCGGCTTCGTTCACGGTGGGGGCAGCCTTGCCGCTGGCGACCATCTTACTGGCCCCCCCGGCCGGGCTGGTCTGGACGGTTTCGGCCACGGCCCTGCTGTTTTTGGCGGTGTTGGGGGTGCTGGCCGCCTACGTGGGCGGCTCGGGGATGCTGCGCGCCGCGGCCCGCGTGACCTTTTGGGGAGCGCTGGCTCTGGGCCTAACGGCCGTGGTGGGCCACTTCTTCAACGTGACGCCGTAGCCGGCCGGGGCTATGCGGAGGGAGTCGCGTACAACAGGAGCGCATAGGGGAGGGTAATTTCCCGACCCTCCAGGAAATTACCCTCCCCTATGAAACATCTGCGCTAGTAGGCAGCCTTGCGCACCGTCAGCTTGCGCCTGGTGGCCGAAAGCCGCTCGACGCTGGCCGCCGCCCAGGCCCTTATTGGATTTATTACTCTTGATAATCAATGGTTTATCTCTAAAAATCTGCAACTACGGGCTTTAAAAGGCGCATCTCCTTGGCTCCAGTTTATCCAGTGCCATCACCAATAGTAGATTTAATGGGCGAGTAAAATGCTCATTATGAATGCCTTTACTGCCGTGGGAACAACAGACAAAACTGGCTGCCGGCCTCCTCCGTCGACTGTGCCTGCACGCTGCCCCGGTGCACCTGCATGATCTGCCGCGACAAGCTCAGCCCGGTGCCGCTGCCAGTGACCTTGGCAGTGAAAAAGGGGACGACCACTTCTTCCAGCAGCGCCGTCGGAATGCCCGCCTCGTTGTCGGCTACTTCGAGCTCGGTGCGGTGCGGGTCCTGCACGTAGCCCGCCAGGCGTAGCTGGGGCGCGGGCTGAGTTTGCAGCGCCTCCAGGGCATTGGTCAGCAGGTTAATTACCGCCTGTTCGATGAGCGCCGGGTCGGCCCGGATGCACAAATCCGGGTCGGCCAGCACCACGTCGGGCTCGATGCCGCGCTGCGCAAAAGCAGGTTCGAGCAAGGCCAGCACGTGCTCAAACAGCGACCAGACGGACACCACCTGCAACGCGGCCTTCGGAAGCCGGCTGAGCTGCCGGTACGTTTGAGTGAAGTGCAGCAGCCCCTCGGTACGCTGGCGAACCACGGCCAGGCTGCGGCCCATCTCGGCGGGCATTAGCCCCGCGGCCAAGGCGGCGGCCAGTTGTTGGTGCGGTCAATAGGGACAAACAAATAGCGCTTGCCTTCTTCCGGGCGGACTTCGGCAAAATCGAAGCGCACGTAGCCAATGGATGGTCTTTAACCTTCTTTTTCTGCGGTGACTGGCCGTCTTCGACTGGTAAGGGTAGGCGGCGGCCTCAGCGCTGAAAACGGCGGTGCAGCGCCAAGCGGCTTAGATGAGGGATCGTGGCCTGCAGGGCGTACAAACAGTCGTCCAAGGGCCGCAACGTCGGTAGTCGAAAGGCGACGGCAATGGCTTCCTTGGCTACGGTAAGTACTGCAGAAGCCGGCGTGGGGCCCATCCCTGCGTCCTGCGTGGTGGTGCGTCTACGTCTTTTCACCACGGTTTTGGAGTCGAGCCCGTGCCGCTGGACGAGTGTTGGCAGGCTTGCCTGGTTGCGTTGGGTGGTGCGCCGTACGGCCGGAGTTGGGTGGGCGCTGCCGTGGCGTAACTGCACCATCGTTTCATGCGAAATTACAAGCCCGGAAATACCCCATCACAGGCTGGGACTCTACACCTAGATGAGGTCAAGGTAAACGTACTTCAGCACCGAAACCCACCTCGTGCGTGGCCGGTTGGAGGATAGAGCTTTTGCTATAGGCCTTGAAAACTGTCGCCTCAAAGACTGGACAACTGCGACTAACACAATAGCACCGTAAGGCTACGGGCTCCGTGCGCCCCAATTACCAGCGACTGCTCAATATCGGCTGTTTTGGAAGGACCGGCCAAAAAAATGCCGTAGCCGCCCGGTTGGCTGGCTAGCCGGCCATAAGCATGGTGCATAGTAGCCACCAGGTCGCGCCGGTCAAGCACGAGTACTAGGTGCTGGGCGATGGTAGGCAGGGCGCGGTGCAGCATGGCTGCTTCGGGCAGCCACACGCTGCCATTTTCGGCCACGCCAAACGCGCCGCGCAGCACGGCTAAGTCGATGCTTTCCAAGATGGTAGCTGCGGTAGCTGCATTTACGGCTACGGTGGTCCGCAGCAGGGCCGAGGCCACGCGGTACTCGCTGGGGTAGCGGAGGGCTACGGTAGCGGCTAGCTGGTTCAAGTGGGATAACGATACCACTTGGCCCCCAATGCTTTCCAGCACGGTTGTAAATTTCCCTACCGAGGCTTCGCCTTCGAAAAGGGGCACGGCGGGCAGAGGTAGGGCCGCCGGCTGGCTAGCCCGCACGGCGGCTAGCATGCGCGCACGCGTGCTCATTTAGCAGAAACTGAAGATTGGTGCGCGTACCACTCGCGGAAACTCTGCTTGGGCGGCGCGGGCAGCTCGCGGGCAATAGCCCAGGGGTTATAACCCGGCGCGTGGCTGAGGGCATGAGGCACTAGGCGAAGCCCTAGCCGCGCCGCTACGCCCCCGGCTTTGAACAGGCCGGGGCGGGCCAAGACGCGGCTCAACAGCTTCATGCTGTACTTTTTACTGGCCGGCAGCATCCCCTCGGCGCCCAGCACCTGCCGCCACTTATAAAGCTGCGTGTGGATGTCAATCTTGACCGGGCATACGTCCGTGCACGAGCCGCAAAGCGTGCTGGCGAAAGGCAGCGAGACGTGCTGGCGCATGTCGATGTTAGGGGAGAGAATGGCCCCGATGGGCCCCGGAATGGTGAAATCGTAGCTGTGGCCACCGCTGCGCCGGTACACCGGGCAGGTGTTCATGCACGCCCCGCAACGGATGCACTTGAGCGAGGCCCGGAAATCGGGCCGGCCCAGCTGCTGGCTGCGGCCATTGTTCACAATGACGACGTGCATTTCCTTCCCCGGCGCGGGCCGGGTGAAGTGCGAAGTATAGGTAGTGATGGGCTGCCCGGTGGCCGAGCGCGTGAGCAGCCGCGTGAACACGGCCAGATCCGACAGCCGTGGTAGCAGCTTTTCCATGCCCATGCAGGCGATGTGCACGCGGGCTAACCCGATGGCCAAATCCGCGTTGCCCTCGTTGGTGCACACCACCACCGAACCGGTTTCCGCCACCGCGAAATTCACGCCTGAGATGGCCACTTCGGCCGCCAAAAACTTTTCGCGCAGGTGCTGGCGGGCGGCCTCGGTAAGCTGCTGCGGGTCGGTGAGGCCTTTTTCGGTGCCCAGGTGCTGCCAGAAGGTTTCGCCTACGTCTTCCTTTTTGAGGTGGATGGCGGGCAGCACCACGTGGCTGGGGGCCTCGCCGCGCAGCTGGATGATGCGCTCGCCCAGGTCGCTGTCAATGACCTCCACGCCGTTGGCCAGCAGGTGCGGGTTGAGGTGGCACTCTTCGGTGAGCATCGACTTGCTTTTGACCACCCGGCTGGCCCCTGCCGCCCGGACGATGCCCAGCACGATGGCGTTGTGCTCATCAGCATCGGCGGCCCAGTGCACGCGTACGCCGTTGGCCAGCGCGGCGGCCTCAAACTGCTCCAGATATTCCGCCAACTGACTCAACGTGTGGTCTTTGATGTCGGACGCCAGCTGGCGTAGCTCCTGGAACTCGGGCGTGGCGTACACGGCCTTGTCGCGCTTCTGGCGCACGAACCAGAGCGTCTCGTCGTGCCAAGTGGTGCGCTCGGCATCGAGCAAAAAAACATCCGAGCGTTGGGCGTGGGTAGGGGACTGGCTCATGCAAAAGCTTGATTAAAGATTTCGGCTGCGTGGCGCACTTGCAGGGGCAGCTGCCGGCGGCGCACGAGGCCCTCCAGGTGCATCAGGCAGCTCATGTCGCCGCCGGTAAGCACTTGCGTGCCGTGGCGCAGGTGGTCGGCCACCCGGTCCTGGCCCATGCGGGCCGAGATGCCGGCCTCGCTCACGCAAAACGTGCCCCCGAAGCCGCAACACTCATCGTTGCGGTCCAATTCGGTCAGGGTCAGGCCTTCCAGCCCCGCCAGCAGGCGGCGCAGCTGGCCGTCGCGCACGGGCGTCATCTCCGATTCGTTGGCCTGGTGCAACCCGCGCTGGCCGTGGCAGCTCAGGTGCAGGCCGACCTGGTGCGGGAAGCGGCCCGGCAGTTCCGTTACGCCCAAAATGCTGGTAATGAAGTCGAACAGCTCCACAGTGGCCGTGCGCACGTGCTGCACGGCGGGGGTCTGGTCGATGATGTCGAAGTGCTTGCGCACGTGGTACACGCAGCTACCGGCCGGCCCCACCACGTAGTCGTAGTCCTGGAACGTCTCGACAAAATGGTGGTACACCGGCTTGGCGTCCTGCTCGCAGCCGCTGTTGGCCATGGGCTGGCCGCAGCACGTTTGCTGGGCCGGAAACACGGCCCGCACGCCCAGCTTTTCCAACAGCTGCAACGAGGCAATGGCCACCTGCGGGTAGAACTGGTCCACGTAGCAGGGCACGAATAAAGCGACTTTCATAACCGTTGGCAAACGCGCGCGGGCGCGCTGATTATTCGAGGTAAACCCGTCCCGCTACGTGAGTAGAAGTTCGGGCTTTTTGTGCGCTAGGCCTCCCTCCAGATGCAGCAGGGCCCCGAGGGCGGTGGCCTGCGGCACTTCCAGGGTTTGGATGGTCGCGTCGGGGAAGGCTTCACCTAATACCTTTAAAAACAGCTGGTTGCGGGCAAAACCCCCGTCCACAAAAATGGTTTTCTCGGCCTGCCGCACTAAGCGGATGGAGGTAGCCAGCAGGTCTACCAACCCACGCAGCAGGTGCTGATAGGCATCGATGGCCGTGCGAAATCCTGACAAGTCCCAGGCTTCGGCGGGCTGCTCGGGGTAGGGGCCCGTGCCGTACATACACCACGGCCGGAAGGGCGCGGCCCGCGGGTCGGCGGGCTGCGCCTGCCGCTGCGATCTGTAAAACTCCGTGCGCAGCTCGGGCCGGATGTGGAAGTGGTCGGCGATGCGCGCCACTTGGTGGTCGTGCTCGCGGCCCAGAAACAGGCGAGCCGCCGGCACCGCGTGGCCAGCCGGGGAGAGGTAGCTTAGGCAGTCGCGCCGCAGCAGCTCGGGGGTGAGGGGCTGCCGGTTGAAGGGGTTGAACGTGATGGCCCAGGTACCGGTGCTCACGAGCAAAAAAGGCTGGGTGGGCTGGCTCAGGTAAGGCAGCAGCGCCGCCGACGAGTCGTGCAGGCCCGCGCCCACCAGCACCCCGTCCACCACCGCCGCCACGGGGTCTTGCAGCAGCGGGGCCAGCTTCTGGTCCAGGCCCTCGCGCCGCACCCAGGCGTGGTAGTCGCGGCGGGTAAAGTCCCAGAGCCCCGTGTGGCAGCCCACGGAGGTGTAGTCGCTAAATTTCTCGCCCGTAATTAGGTACGACAGGTACTGGGGTAGGTGCAGGGAGGTGTGCACGCGGGCGTACAGCGCCGGCTTGGCGTGCTTGAGCCAGTAGAGCTGCAGGCCCGAGTTGAGCAGGCCTAGCCAGGGCGAGCCGCTGACGGCGGCAAAGTCCGCGGCGTCGTCGCCCAGGCTGGCATAAAACTGCTCGGCGATGCGCTCAGGCAAGGGCTTGAGGTAGTTGTAGAGCGGGGCCACCGGCTGGCCACTGGCCCCCAGGTGCACAAAGCTGGCCCCGTAGGCGGTAAAGTTGACGCCCCGCAGCTGGTACTGCGGGTGCTGACGCAGCTGCTGCCAGTGGTCCAGTACCCAGTGGCTGAGCCGATCCAACGTTTCGCAGGGGAAGCCGTCGTCGTCCACGGTTTCGAGGTACACCTGCTGGTGCTCGTCCAGCAGGTGGTGGTGCTCGTCAAACAGCAGCAGCTTCTTGTTGGTCTTGCCCACGTCGAAGATGGCGTAGATGGCCTTTTTCATAGGCCGGTCGCCACGGCTAGCCGGCCCCGTTGGTCGATGAGGCCGGCGCGGTGGCCCACCTGGCGGTAGGCCGCCACCGGCCGCAGGGCCCCGCCGCTTTGGCGGTAGGCCTCGGCCACCAGGGGCCGCACGTCGATCAAAAAGGCGTCGCGCAGCAGGTCTTCGGCCAGGGCCGCGTCGTTGGCTTCCTGGGCGGCTGCCAGCGCCGGCCGGTCCACGAGCAGGGCCTTTGCGTAGGCGGTAAGGATGTTGTCGGTCGATTGCAGTAGGTCTTCGAGCGGGTCCTTGGTATTGTGGCTAGCGTCAATCATGTAGGCCACGGCCGGGTTGCGCACGGTGGCATCCTGCGCAGAGTCTACTAGCTCGTTGAAAATCAGGAACAGCTGGAAGGGCTTGATACTGCCGGTCGTCAGGTCGTCGTCGCCGTACATGGAGCCGTTGAAGTGGAAGCCCCCCAGCCGCCCAAAGTGCTGCAAGCGGCCCACAATCTGCTCGATGTTGGTGTTGGGCAGGTGGTGGCCCAGGTCCACGAGCACCTGCGCCTGCCGGCCCAGGCTCTGGCACAAGGCCAGCGAGGTGCCCCAGTCGGGAATCACCATTGAGTAAAAATTGGGCTCGTAGGGCTTGTACTCGACGAGCATGGTCCAGTCGGAGGGTAGCGCCTCGTAGATGGCGGCCAGGCTTTCCTGGGTGCGTTGGTAGGCCCGCCGAAAGTGCTGCTGGCCGGGGAAGTTGCTGCCGTCTGCCAGCCACACGGTGTGCACTTTGGTGCCCAGCTGCTGGCCGTAGCCGATGCAGGCAATGTTGTGCTGCACGGCCTGGGCGCGCACGGCTGCCTCAGTGCTGGCCAGCGAGCCGAACTTATAGCTGTGGGCCTGCGCGGACTGGTCCTGAAAGGTATTGGAGTTCACCGAGTCGATGTGCAGGCCGGCCGCGGCTAGCTGCTGCTGCACCGCGGCAACGTCGGTGGGAATGTCCCAGGGGATGTGCAGCGAAATGGCATTCGACGAGCCATTGAGCTGGTGCAGGAGCGCCACGTCGGTAATTTTTTCGGCCAACGAGCGCGGCTCGCCGCCCCCGGGGAAACGCCCGAACCGGGTGCCGCCCGTACCCAGGGCCCAGCTCGGGATGGCCACCTGAAACCGGCGCAGCTCCTCGACCACCCCGGCCGCGCTGGCGGCCTCCCGCTGGTCGAGCACTTCGCCCAGGTGTGCGTACTGGAACTCGTGGTTCGCCACGAAGGGCGCGTTCAGGTCGTGAAGATGCTGGGAAGAGAGCATGCGCAACGAGGGGTTAGGTAAGAAAACAAGCGGGCGCGTTGGGGCCCCATCCGCCGGCGAACGGAGCCCCGTCGGTAAGGCAAAGCACCGCGGTTTTAGGGCCCCCACCTTTCTGCACTCTCCTGCCCGCGGCCGTTTTAAATCGAGCCCCGCTGAATAAGGCTAAACGGGTTGCGCACTTTCTCGTGCCGCCCGGCCAGCAGCAGGGTGGCCGCCGTGCGGCCCATGTGGTGGAAGTCGGTCGTGATGACGGTCATGCCCAGCAGCTCCTTCAACGGCGTTTCGTTGAAGCTGATGATGCCGATTTCGCGGCCCAGCAGGTAGGGAGTCTGGCGCACTTTCTTCACCAGCTCCACCAGGTCGGTTTCGCGCACCACCACGTAGCAGGTGCCGGCCACCAGCACCTCGTCGCGGGCGTTTTCGCGCACGGCAAAATCCTTGTCGTTGTAGGTGCAAAACTGCCGAAACCCTTGGTCAATCTCCACCGGGTAGTTGTCGTCGCTGGGCAAAATCATCCGCATCCGCGGGTACTTCACCAGGTCGGCGGTCGCCGCGTCCAGGGCCCCGCCGATGTCGCGCGCAAAATCCTGGTACACCGCCAGGCAGTCGTAGTGCAGCTCCGGCACGTCTTTGTCTAGCAGCACCAGCTTGGCCGGCGGAATGGTACGCAGCACGCTCAGGTAAGCTTCGGGCGGCGTGGTGTAGGTGAAATGCGGCATCACCACGTAGTAGCTGTACTTGCCCAGGCTGCGCTCGATGATGCCCTTGAACAGCTCGGCGCTGTAGTGGTGAATGTGCAAATCGACGGTAGCCCGGTCGCCCAGCGCCTCCAGAAAGGCGTAGTAAATCTCCTTTTTGTACGAGCTGAGCTTGTTGAACACCAGCAGAATTTTGGGCTTGTCGAGCTCGCGCGAGAGCACGTAGTAGCCCTTGCCCTGCACCGAGGTGATGAAGTTGCGCTCGCGCAGCTCGCGGTAGGCCTTCTCCACCGTGTCGCGGGCCAGGTAATACTCCTCGCTCATCTCGCTGATGGACGGCAGCTGCACGCCCGCCGTTAAGTGCCCCCGCTCAATGTCGGCAATAACCGACTGCACAATCTGCTTGTACTTAGGTATTTGGTCAAGCGGATTGAGTTGCAGTTGGTACATTGAGTGAACAAAAAAAACGGAACGGTTGCGCAAGCTTAACACTTTTAAGCTTGCGTAACCGATAACCAGGGCCGGGCCAGAAAAATCCGGCTGGCCCCGCGGGCTCTCATTCAGCCAGGAAGTTGCCGTAGCCCACTACCACGGTGGAGAGCACCACCAAACCGATGCCCAGCGAAATGGTGCGCAGCGTGAGCCGGCTGGCCCCACGCCACTCGTGCAGCAACAGGCCCCACATGCTGCTGAAGGCGATGATAAAGGCCATGTGCAGCGTCCAGCCCGAGAAGCGGTAGGGGCCCATTTGGCTGTCGCCCATGCCGTAGAAGAAGAACTGGAAGTACCACGTCAGCCCCGCCAGGGCGCAGAAAACGACGTTGCGCAGGGCCGGAAACGACGGGTTCAGGTAGTCGGTGTAGCTGTGGTTCTTCACGTTTAAGTACAGGCACCACGCGGCGTTGGTGGTAAGCCCGCCCGCGAGGATGACGACCAGGATGGCGTTGTTGACGAAGAGCGGGTTGGTGCCGTTGGTCTCGGCCAGCTTGGCAATGGGCTGCCCGGCTGTGAGCCCGAAGGACATGCATGCGCTCATGATGCCGCTGAAAATGGCCACGCCTATGCCCTTGCGCAAGTCAAACTCGGCAATGGTGCCGCGCTTTTCGGCCTGGGTCTGCGTTTTTTCCTTGAGCAGCCCGGCCCGCCCGCAGATGACGATACCCAGCACGCACACGCCCAGCCCCAGCAGGATGCATCGGCCCGAAGCGGTGCCCATCAGCTGGCCCATCGTGCCGGCCCACAGCGGCGGCACCAGCGTGCCAAACACCGCGCACAACCCCAGCGTGAAGGCCATGCCCAGCGAGAGCCCCAGGTAGCGCATCGCCAGCCCAAACGTGAGCCCGCCCGTGCCCCACAGCAGGCCCCAGAAATACACCCAAGCCAGCGTGCTGCCGGGGGTTTGACGGAGCACGCCGAGCAGGTGGGGCACGGTGAGCAGGCCCAGCACCCAGGGCGCCACCAGCCACGACACCAGACCGCCCACCAGCCAGTAGCTTTCCCAGGACCAGCCGTTCACCTTCTTGTAGGGCAAGTAGAAGCTGCCCGAGGCGAAGCCGCCCAGCGCGTGAAATAAAACTCCGAGAGCAACTAGCATGGGCCGGGAAGATTTTTAGCAAAACTGTGGCTTTTGGCTTTCCCAGCCTTCCTGCACCTCCCTGCACTTCCCTGCACCCTCCTACCCCTTGTGGGCCCTGCTGCTCATTCGTCTTTAACCGCGCGAAGCGGCGCAGTGAGTAGCGAAACCGGCGCGCAGGCCCGCGGGCCTGCGCGCCTGCCGAAAAACTAAACCGTGTTTTTTGGGGGCCCCAGCTGCTTTGGCTGGCCTATAGGCCCCGCTGGTGGGTGGGCTGGGCCTTGCCGGGCCCTAAAAAAAAGCCGCTAAGCAGGAGAGTACAGGAAGTTGGGGGCCCGGCGCCCGGCAAATTTTGCCAGCGCTTCCCTTCTACCGCCCCAGACGGCTGCCCGCTTCCCCTATGAAAGACACCCTCAATTTCCGCCACGTCAGCTACCTCTGGGACGAAGCCAAAGCCGCCACGCTGGCCGGCGATGAAGTGGCCCTGTTCCTCTACCGCTCCAACCTGCTGGGGGCCGACCTGCGCCTGACCAACTACGCCGGCGGCAACACGTCGGTCAAAATCCAGGCCACCGACCCCGTGAGTGGCCAGCCCGTGGAGGTGATGTGGGTGAAGGGCTCGGGCGGCGACATCGGCACGCTCACCAAAGCCGGCTGCGCCAACCTCTACGTCGAGAAGCTGCACCAGCTCAAGGCCCGCTACCGGGGCCTCGAATTTGAGGACGAGATGGTGGGCCTGTTCGAGTACTGCCTCTTCGACCCCAAGTGCGCCACGCCCAGCATCGACACGCCGCTGCACGGGCTGCTGCCCTTCAAGCACATCGACCACCTGCACCCCGACGCCCTCATCGCCATCGCCGCCAGTAAGGACGGCGAGGCCATCATGCACGAAATCTGGGGCGACACCCTAGGCTGGCTGCCCTGGCAGAAGCCAGGCTTCGACCTGGGCTTGCAGCTGGAGAAAATCGTGGCCGACAACCCCGGCCTGCGCGGCGTCATTCTGGGTGGCCACGGCCTGTTTACCTGGGGCGAAACGAGCTACGATTCATATCTCAATACCCTAGAGATTATTGAGATGGCGGCCACTTACCTCGAAGCCAACTATGGTAGCCGGGGCCCCATATTCGGCGGCGTGAAGCTCGAACAGGGGCCCGACGAGGCTGCGCGCCGCGCGCAGGCCGCCGCCGCCCTGCCCGTGCTGCGCGGCCTGGCCAGCAGCCAGCGCCGCATGCTGGGCCACTACACCGACGACGCCCGGGTGCTGGAGTTCGTGAACTCGCACGACCTGGCCCGCCTCGCCGCCAAAGGCACCAGCTGCCCCGACCACTTTTTGCGCACCAAAATCCGCCCGCTCGTGCTCGACCCCGAGCAGATGAGCGGCGATCCGGCCGCCGTCAAAACCTACCTGGAAGGGCTGTTTGCCGCCTACCGCCAGGACTACGCGGCCTACTATGAGCGCAGCAAGCACGCCAATAGCCCGGCCATGCGCGACGCTAACCCGGTGATTATCCTCTGGCCCGGCGTGGGCCTGTTCTCCTTCGCCAAGGACAAGCAGACGGCCCGCGTGGCGGCCGAGTTCTACACCAACGCCATCAACGTAATGAAGGGCGCGGAGGCCGTGAGCACCTACCAGGGCCTGCCCGAGCAGGAAGCCTTCAACATCGAATACTGGCTGCTCGAAGAAGCCAAGCTCCAGCGCATGGCCCCGCCCAAAGCCCTCTCGGGCAAGGTGGCCTACGTGACCGGCGGCACCGGCGGTATCGGCAAAGCCATCTGCGAGGAATTGCTGAAGTTTGGGGCCTGCGTGGTGGCCGTGGACCGCGACCGGCTCGAAGAAACCCAGGCGGACTTACGTAAGAAATTTGGCCATGACAGCGCCCTCACTGCGCCCATCGACGTGACTAATGCTGAGAGCATTGCAGAGTCGCTGCGGCAGGCGACGCTGCAATTTGGGGGAGTCGACATTGTGGTGAACTGCGCCGGCCTGAGCATCAGCAAGCCGCTGGCCGAGACGACCCAGGCCGACTGGGATATCCTGAACGACGTGCTTGTGAAGGGTCAGTTCCTGGTCAGCCAGGCGGCGGTGGCCATCCTGCGCCAGCAGGCGCTGGGCGGCGACATCGTGAATATTGCCAGCAAGAATGGCCTCGTGGCGGGCCCCAACAACGTGGCCTACGGCACGGCCAAAGCTGCCCAGCTGCACATGAGCCGCCTGCTGGCCGCCGAGCTGGGCCCCGACAAAATCCGCGTCAACACCGTGAACCCGGACGCCGTACTGCGGGGCTCCAAAATCTGGGAAGGTGACTGGGCTGCCGGCCGGGCCAAGGCCTACGGCATTTCGGTAGAGGAACTGCCCGCCCACTATGCCAAGCGCACGCTGCTGGGCGAAGAACTGCTCGCGGAAGACATCGCCAAGGCTGTGCGCGTCTTCGTCGACGGCTCGCTAGCCAAGAGCACTGGCAACGTCCTCAATGTAGACGGCGGCGTGGCCATGGCCTTCGTGCGCTGACGCCCCGGACAGCTAGCGTACCACTCACTGCCTGCTAACTGTGAAAACAATCGATTGATATAAGCAACCGATTGCTGCAAAAAATTATTGCCGCCGCGACACCTGATCTAAGTGCCGCCCTAACCTGACGGTGAAGTACTTGTCAATCAAATCTACCTTCCTATTCACTCTTTTTTCTAACCTACCCATGAAAAGAAAACGTCTCTTTTTTCTGTGGCTACTGCTGCCTTTGTTGGCGCTGGCTACCCGCGGGCTGGCCCAAACGGGGGCCCTCACTGGCCGGGTACTCGACCCGAAGGGTGGGCCAGCCATTGGCGCCACCGTAATGGTGAAGGGCACCACGCTGGGGGCTTCGGTGGGCCCCGACGGCAATTTTACCATCAGTGCCGTGCCCAATGGCCCCCACACGTTGCTGGTTTCTTCCATTGGCTACACGGCCAAGCAAGTGCCCGTGACTGTGCCCCAGGCCCAGCCCCTGAGCGTATCGCTCGCTGAAAACGCCGCCAGTCTGGAAGACGTGGTGGTGGTAGGCTACGGCACCCAGAAGCGCGAAGACGTGACGGGCGCGGTAGCCACCGTGGACGTCCGCGCCGTGCGCGACCTGCCGGTGGTGAGCGTAGACCAGAAGCTGGCCGGCCAGGTGGCGGGCGTGCAGGTGAGCAATGTGACCGGCACGCCGGGCGGGGGCACCTCCATCAAGGTGCGGGGCTCGGGCTCGATTGGGGCCGGCGACCAGCCGCTGTTCGTGATTGACGGCTTCCCGATTGCCAGCTCGTTCGGGCAAGTCGATAACCCGCTGAACTTGCTCAACCCCGACGATATTGAGACAATTACAGTGCTGAAGGACGCTTCTTCGACGGCCATCTACGGCTCGCGGGGGGCCAACGGCGTGGTGGTGATTACGACCAAGCGGGGCAAGGCCGGCGCGACCAACCTGGACGTGAGCGCCTACACTGGCTTCCAGCAGGTGCCCAATAAAAAACGACCCCCGATGCTCAACGGGCAGGAATTTGCCCAGTACCGGCGCGACATCATCACCGACGATTTTGCGGCCCGGGGCGTGGCGGTGACCGATGCCGACATTCCGGTAGAGTTCCGCAACTCGGGCCAGTACGGGGCGGGCACCAACTGGTACAACGAAATCCTGCACACGGCCCCCCAGAGCAGCCTCAACGCAACCCTCACCAAGGGCACCGAAGAGCTGCGTACGGCCCTCTCGCTGGGCTATCTCAACCAGGAGGGCACGGTGCGCTACACCGGCTACAAGCGCTACACCGCCCGCCTCAGTGTGGAGGGCAAGGTGGGCCAGAAAATTCGCCTGGGTTTGAACCTGGCCCCCACTTACGGCATCCAGCAGGGCAACGACTTCGAAAACAGCTTCGTGGACGTGCTGGCCCGCTCGCTCTGGCTCTCGCCACTGGTACCGGCCCTCGACGCCAACGGCAACCGCACCCCGTTCGTAGCCTCACCGGGGATGTTCACGGGGCCCAACCCGCTCAACAGCCTGGAATTCGCGGGCACCACCCGCAAAACGCTCCAGGGCCTGGGCGGCACCTTTGCCGAATACGAGATTGTGCCGGGGCTGCGCCTGCGCTACAGCATCAACATCAACTACGCCAACAACACGGCGTTCACGTTCAACCCGGCCAGCGTAGGCGGCATTTTTGCCCCGCCGCCGGTGGTGCCCAACTCCACCAGCACCAGCTACACACGCTTTAACTGGCTGTCGGAAACGCTGCTGAGCTACGACAAGAAGTTTGGCACCGACCACGTAATTAGCGCCGTGGCCGGCTACAGCGCCCAGAAAGAGCATTTTGAATCACAGAACCTCTTCGCCAACAACTATCCCGGCGACGATGTGCGCACCATCAACGCGGCGGCCCTGCTGCCAAACTTCGGCGCCGACGTGCAGGAGTGGGCCCTGATATCGTACCTGGCCCGCGTTAATTACGCCTACAAGGACCGGTACCTGCTCACCGGCACGGTGCGGACGGACGGGTCGTCGCGCTTCGGCAGCCAGAACCGCTACGGCACGTTTCCGTCGGTGGCCGCGGGCTGGAACGTGATTAACGAGGACTTCATGCACCAGCTGCCGACGCTGAGCAACCTGAAGGTGCGGGCCAGCTACGGCCTGACCGGCAACTTCAACATCGGCAACTACACGTCCATTGCGGGCGTGGCCTCGGGCTACGGCTACATCGGCAGCGGCATCGACGCCGGCGGCTCGGCCAACACGGCTTTTGGCGGGCAGCTGGCCCCCGGCCGGGCCCTGGTGTCGCTACCCAACCCCAACCTGACCTGGGAGAAATCGACCCAGCTCGACCTCGGGCTCGACTTGGGCATGTGGGACAACCGGCTCGCGTTCACGGTTGACTTCTACCGCCGCATCACCAACGGCATCCTGCTCGACAACCAGCTGCCGCTCTCGTCGGGCTATTCCAACGCCACCATCAACTCGGGCAAGGTGCTGAACCGGGGCCTGGAGCTGGCCCTGGTTACGCGCAACCTCACCGGCGCCTTCACCTGGGGCACGAACCTGAACATCGCCTTCAACCACAACGAGGTGCTGGCCCTGAACCAGGACAACGCGCCGATTTACAGCGGGCGCAGCGGCGAGGGCAACCCCACCCACATCACGCAGGTGGGCCACCCCATCGGGGAGTTTTTTGGGTACACGGTGGACGGCGTGTATACCAACGCGGCCGATTTTGCGGCCTCGCCCAAGCACATCACGTCGGTGCTGGGCTCCATTAAGTACCACGACGTGGACGGCAACGGCGTGATTGAGGCGGTGAAAGACTTCAGCGTCATCGGCCATGCCCAGCCCAAGTACCTGTGGGGCGTCACCAACAACTTCGGCTACAAGGGTTTCGACCTGAGCGTGATCATCACCGGCTCGCAGGGCGGGCAGATACTGAAAACGGCCAACCAATACTTGCTCAACATCGACGGCATTTTCAACGTCGACCGCAAAATTCTGAACCGCTGGCGCTCGCCCGAAAACCCCGGCGACGGCCGCACCCCCACCACCAACGGGGCCCGCGTCATCTACCGCGACGTGAACTCGGACTGGGTAGAGGACGGCTCGTTTGCCCGCATCCAGAACGTGACGCTGGGCTACCGCCTGCCCGCCGCGCTGCTCACCCGCACGGGCTTTGTGCGGGGCGTGCGCCTGTACGCCAGCGCCCAGAACCTGGCCACCTTCACCAAGTACAGCGGGGCCAACCCCGAGGTGAGCCGCAACAACAGCTCGGTGCTGACGCCGGGCGAAGACTTCCTCAACTACCCGCTGGCCCGGACTATCATCTTCGGCACCAACCTGAGCTTCTAACCCCGCGCCCCCACCACCATGAAAAAAACCCTTATTTCCGCACTCGCCCTGGGCCTGCTGCTGGCCGCCGCGGGCTGCAAGAAAAGCTTCCTCGACCTCCAGCCCCAGGCCACAACCAGTGCCGACAGCTTCTTTAAAAACCAAGACCAGGTGCAGCAGGCCGTGGATGGGGCCTATGCGCCCGTCCGTACGCTGGGCAACGTCGATTACTGGGTGTTTGGGGAGCTGCGCTCCGACAACACCACTTTTCAGTACAACGACAGCAACCGGGGCCAGGAGTCGCAGCGCGAGTTCGTCGACGAATTTCTGGTCAGCGCCAATTCCGAATCGGTGCAGGAAATGTGGCAGGTGTCGTACAACGGCATCAGCCGCTGCAACGACGTGCTGGGCAAAATCGACGCCGTGACGATGCCCGCCGACAAGAAAAACCAGTTCCTCGGGGAGGTGAAGTTCCTGCGGGCCCTGTACTATTTCACCCTGGTGCGGCAGTTCGGCGGCGTGCCGCTGCGCCTGGAATCGGTGGCGTCTCCCACGGCCGCCAAGTCGCAGGGCCGCGCTCCGGCCGCCGACGTGTACGCCAGCATCATCGCCGACCTGACCGACGCCGCTGCCAAGCTGCCCACCAAGGCCGCCTACGCTGCCGCCGACGCCGGCCGCGCCACTAAGGGCGCGGCCAACACCCTGCTCGCCTCGGTGTACCTCACCCAGAAAGACTACGCCAAGGCCGTGGCCCTGCTGCGCGACGTGCGCACCGGGGGCTACAGCCTGCTGCCGAGCTACCGCAGCGTGTTCGACCCCGCCAACAAGAACAACGCGGAATCGATTTTTGAGATTCAGTACCTGGGCACCCAGCCCAACATTTCGAGCAGCTTCACCTTCATTTTTGCGCCCTACACCTCCGGCAACATCATCACCGGCGACGCCACGGCGCCCAACTTGGGCATCGGCTCGGGCTGGAACATTCCTACCCAGGACATGATTGACGCCTACGAGGCCGGCGACCTGCGCAAAACTGCCTCGCTCGCGCTGGGCTTTACCGACGCCACGGGTAAGTTCGTGGCCGTGCCCTACATCACGAAGTACAACTTCGGCCTCGCTGCCCCCGGCCGCACCGACACCAACTTCCCCATGCTGCGCTACGCCGACGCGCTGCTGATGTACGCCGAGGCTCTGAACGAGCAGGGTTTCGCGGCCGGCGGAGAGGCCGCCGCCGCCCTCAACGAGGTGCGCAAGCGGGCCGGCCTGCCCGCCAAGGTGACGACTTCCCAAACCGATTTTCGGGTGGCCGTGCTGCAAGAGCGCCGCGTGGAGCTGGCCTTCGAAAACCAGCGCTGGTACGATTTGGTGCGCACCGGCCGCGCCGTGGACGTGATGAACGCCCACGGCACCCGCCAAAAAGCCCTGCAAACCTTCCTGCCCGCCAGCGCCTACCAAGTAACGGCCAACAAGCTGCTGCTGCCCATTCCGCAGCGCGAAGTGATGCTGGATAACTTAGCGCAAAATCCGCTGTGAGGCAAGCCCTGGGGCCCCTAAACGCCATGCCTTCAAATCCTTTCGCCATGAAAAAACTTACCGCCTTCCTGCTCGTGCTGGGCTTGCTGCGCATTGGCAGTGCCGGGGCCCAGGTGCGGGTGCAGCACCTGCTTTGCGAAAACCTGGCCGACCCCATCGGCCTCGACGTGGCCCGGCCGCGCTTCAGCTGGCAGCTGCTGGCGGCTAAAAACCAGCGTGGCGTGCGCCAAACCGCCTACGAGGTGCGGGTGGCCGCCTCGGCGGCCGGGCTGGCCCAAGGGGGCCCCGCCGCGGTGTGGAACTCGGGCAAAGTGGCGTCCGACTCTTCGGTAAACGTGACTTATGCGGGCCGGGCCCTGGAGCCGGGCCGGCGCTACCACTGGCAGGTGCGGGCCTGGGACGGTGGCGGCAAGCCTTCGGCATGGAGTGCGCCCGCCTTCTGGCAGGTGGGCCTGTTGCCCCCGGCCAACTGGCGAGCGTCGTGGATTGGCCCCGGCTATGCCGAAGACACCGTGCTCCGGCCCAGCCCGCTGCTGCGCAAGGAGTTCAAAGCGGGCAAAAAGGTGGCGATGGCCACGGCCTACATCACGGCCCACGGCCTGTACGAGGCGCAAATCAACGGCCGGCGCGTGGGCGATGCCTACCTCACGCCGGGCTGGACGAGCTACCACAAGCGCTTGGCCTACCAGGCCTACGACGTGACCAGCCTGCTGAAAGAGGGCCCCAACGCAGTGGGCGTGACGCTGGCCAGCGGCTGGTACCGCGGCCTCATTGGCTACAAGCACGACCGCAACATCTACGGCAAAGACGTGGCCCTGCTGTTTCAGCTCGACCTGACCTATGCCGACGGAACCAAGGAATCGGTGGTGTCGGACGGCACGTGGCAAACCAGCAGCGCCGGCCCCGTCCGCTTCGCCGAGCTGCAGCGCGGCGAAACCTACGACGCGCGGCTGGAACCGGCGGGCTGGGCGGCGGCCGGCTACGCGGGCAGCGGCTGGACGCCGGCGCGGGTGCAGAACTACCCGAAGGAAGTGCTTTTTGCTACTTTCAGCGAGCCCATTCGGAAGCACGAAACCTTTAAAGTAGTCAAGGTAACGAAGTCGCCGAAGGGCGAAACCATCTACGACTTCGGCCAGAACCTGGTGGGCTGGGTACAGGTGCGGGCCCGCGGCAAGGCCGGCGATAAAATCACGCTTTCGCACTCCGAAGTGCTGGACAAGCGCGGCAACTTCTACCTCGCCAATCTCCGTTCGGCTTCGGCCGAGGACACGTATTACCTGCGCGGCACGGGCTCGGACGAGGCGCTGGAGCCGCACTTCACCTTCCACGGCTTCCGCTACCTGCGCATCGATGCCTACCCGGGGGCCCCTAAGCCCGAAGATTTTACGGCCGTGGCCCTGTACTCGGACATGCCCGCCACGGGCTCGTTCAGCTGCTCCAACCCGCTCATCAACCAGCTGCAGAGCAACATCCAGTGGGGCCAGAAGGGCAACTTCCTCGACGTGCCCACCGACTGCCCCCAGCGCGACGAGCGCCTGGGCTGGACCGGCGACGCGGAGGTGTTCAGCAGCACGGCGGCCTTCAACCGCAACACCAACAGCTTCTTTGCCAAGTGGCTGCGCGACCTGGCCGCCGACCAGGGCCCCGACGGGGCCGTGCCGTTTGTGATTCCGGCGCTGGAATTTGCTTCGGGCAAGGTTCCCATCGGGGCCGCCGGCTGGTCCGACGCGGCCACCGTCATTCCCTGGGATCTGTACACCCTGTTTGGCGACCGCCGGACGCTGGCCGTGCAGTACCCGAGCATGAAGGCGTGGGTGAAATACATCCAGGACCGGAGCCGGAACGACCTCTGGGACACCGGCTTTCAGTTTGGCGACTGGCTGGCCTACGACCTGGACGACGACAACGCGGGCCGCTCGGCCGTGACCAGCCACGCCCTGATTGCGCAGTGCTTCTGGGCCCACTCCACCCAAATCATGCTCGACGCGGCCACCGTGCTGGGCAAAACCGACGACGTGGCCGCCTACACGGCCCTGCTCCAGCGCATCAAGGCGGCCTTCCTGCGCGAATACGTAACGCCCGGCGGGGCCCTGATGTCGAACACCCAGACGGCGTACGTGCTGGCCCTGCACTTCGACATGCTGCCCGAAAACCTGCGCGCCCAGGCCGCCGACCGCCTGGCCCTGAACGTGGCCGACTACGACAACCACCTCACCACGGGCTTCCTCGGCACGCCCTACCTGTGCCACGTACTGAGCCGCTTCGGCCATACCGACGTGGCTTATAAGCTGCTGTTGCAGAAGACCTACCCTTCGTGGCTGTACCCCGTGACGATGGGCGCCACCACCGTGTGGGAGCGCTGGAACTCGATGCGGCCCGACAGCACCTTCGCCCCGCCGTCCATGACCTCGTTCAACCACTACGCCTACGGGGCCATTGGCCACTGGCTCTACACCACGGTGGCGGGGCTGAACGTGGGGGCCCCCGGCTACCACACCTTCACCGTGCGGCCCCAGCCGGGGGGCGGCTTCACCCAGGCCACGGCCCAGCTGACCACCGCGTACGGCCCGGCCCAAGCCCAATGGCAAACCAGCGGCGACCAACTGGCCCTCGACGTGACCGTGCCCCCTAACGCCACGGCCACCGTGTACGTGCCCGCCGCCAGCCCCGACGCGGTGCGCGAAGGGGGCCGGAAGCTCGACGCCAGCAAAGGCCTGCGGGCCGGGCCGGCCGAAGGCGGCTACGTGCCGGTGCGCATCGGCTCGGGGCAGTACCGTTTCACTGCGCCCTGGCTGCCCAAGGCCACCGCCGCGCTCGGTGCTAAGTAGGGCCCCGGGGCCCCGCAAGGCAGGGTTTTTCATCCTGTACCAGTTTTTGATGCTTGGATTTCGCGCGCGATTCGTCGGTTGGTTGCCTGAGGGTTGGCGCGTGGTGCTCGTTGGTGCCGGCCTGCTGCTGGGGCCCCCGGCCGCCCGGGCCGCCGGGGGGGCCGGCGCGCCCACCGATTTGCGGTGCGAATACCTCACCAACCCCCTGGGCCTGGACGCGCCCCGCCCGCGCCTGACCTGGCGGCTGGCCGACGGCCGGCGCGGGGCGGCGCAAACCGCCTACCAGCTCACCGTGGGCCCCGACTCGGGGGCCGTGGCCCGGGGCGGGGGCGGGGCCTGGACGTCGGGGCGGGTGGCGTCGGCCCGGCAGCTGGTGGCCTACGCGGGGCCGGCGCTGCGGCCGTTCACCAAGTACTACTGGCGGGTGCGGGCCTGGGACCAGGCCGGGGCCGGGGCCCCGGCGAGCCCGGTAACCAGCTTCGAAACCGGGCTGATGGCCCAAAAGAACTGGCAGGGCGCCTGGATCAGCGACTCGCGCGACATCAACCTCAAACCCGCCCCCTACTTCCGCACCACGTTTGCGCTGCCCGCGGGCGTGGCCAAGGCGCGGGCCTACATCGCCGTGGCCGGCTTATACGAGCTGTACATCAACGGCCGCAAGGTGGGCAACCACCGCCTCGACCCCATGTACACCCGCTTTGACCGGCGCACGCTCTACGTCACCTACGACGTGACGCCCTACCTGCGGCCGGGCCAAAACGCGGTGGGCGTGCTGCTCGGCAACGGCTGGTACAACCACCAGTCCACGGCCGTGTGGTACTTCCACGAAGCACCCTGGCGCAACCGGCCCGCGTTCTGCCTCGATCTGCGCCTGACCGGGGCCGACGGCCGGGTGACGACCGTTACCTCCGGCACCGACTGGAAAACGGCCCTGGGGCCCCTGGTGTTCAACAGCATCTACACCGCTGAGCACTACGACGCCCGCCTGGAGCAGCCCGGCTGGAACACGGTGGGCTTCGACGACACCCAGTGGAAACCCGTGACGCTGCGGGCCGCGCCGTCCACCAACATCGTGGCCCAGGCCCTGGCACCCATTCGCAACGTGGAGGCGGTGCCGGCGCAGAGCGTAGCCCGGCTCAACGACACGACCTACGTGTTCGACCTGGGCCGCAACATTGCCGGCGTCAGCCAGCTGCGGGTCCGGGGCCCCGCCGGCACCGTGCTGCGCCTCAAGCACGGCGAGCGGCGCTACCCCAACGGCCGCGTCGACCAGTCGAACATCGACGTGCATTACCGACCCACCGATAAGAGCGATCCGTTTCAGACGGATATTTTCACGCTCGGCGGCCGGGGCGGGGAGGAAACGTTCATGCCACTGTTTAATTACAAGGGGTTTCAGTACGTGGAGGTGACGAGCAGCCAGCCCGTAGCGCTGACGGTGGGCAGCCTGACCGGCTACTTCATGCACAGCGACGTGGCAGCGGTGGGCCAGGTGAAATCGTCGAACCCGACCATCGACAAAATCTGGTGGGCCACCAATAACTCGTACCTGTCCAACCTGTTCGGTTACCCCACCGACTGCCCGCAGCGCGAGAAAAACGGCTGGACCGGCGACGCCCACATCGCCAGCGAAACCGGCCTCTATAACTTCGACGGCATCACCATTTACGAAAAATGGCTGGCCGACCACCGCGACGAGCAGCAGCCCAACGGCGTGCTGCCCTCCATTATCCCCAGCGACGGCTGGGGCTATGAGTGGGGCAACGGCCCCGACTGGACCAGCACCATCGCCATTATTCCCTGGAATATTTACCTGTTCTACGGCGATTCAAAACTGCTTGCCGATTGCTACGGCAACCTCAAGCGCTACGTGGACCACATCGACAATATTAGTCCCAACGGCCTGACCGCCTGGGGTCTGGGCGACTGGGTGCCGGTGAAATCCAAGTCGCCGGTGGAGTTGACTTCCTCGGTCTACTACTTCACCGACGCCACCATTCTGGCCAAGGCCGCGCAGCTGCTGGGCCACCCCGCCGACCACGTGCGCTACGCCGCGCTGGCCCAAAAAATCCGGGCCGCCATCAACGCCAAGTACCTCAACCGGCAAACCAACCTCTACGGCCACGGCGTGCAAACTGAGTTGAGCGTACCGCTCTACTGGGGCGTGGTGCCCGACGAGCTGCGGGCAAAAGTGGCCGCCAACCTGGCCCGCCGCGTGGCCGCCGACAACTTCCACCTCGACGTGGGCCTGCTCGGCACCAAGGCCATTCTGGGGGCCCTGAGCGACAACGGCCAGGCCGACGTGGCCTACCGCCTGGCTGCCCAGGAAACCTACCCCTCCTGGGGCTGGTGGATGGCCAACGGCGCCACCACGCTCTACGAAAACTGGCCCATCGACGCCAAAAGCGACATTTCTATGAACCACATCATGTTCGGCGAAATCGGGGCCTGGCTCTACAAGGGGCTGGGCGGCATTCAGCCCGACCCGCAGCAGCCGGGCTTCAAAAACGTTCTCCTGGCCCCGCACTTCGTGGCCGGGCTCGCTCATTTTGAAGCCAGCCACCAGGGGCCCTACGGCACCATCCGGTCGGCCTGGCGGCGGGCCGGGGCGGGTGTGGCGTACGCTGCCACAGTGCCGCCGGGCGCCACGGCGACCCTCACGCTGCCCGTGCCCGCGGGCCAGGCGGTGTACGAAGGCGGTAAGCCCTTGGTCTCCGGCGGGCCACACGTCCGCTCAATCAGGTCTTCGGCGCAAGCCCGGCAGTATCAGATGGCGGCCGGCACTTACCAGTTGGAAATCAGGTGAGCCGCTTACAACTGCTTTTTCTAAAAGCTGTTTAGTTAGGGCCCTTATTGAATGATTTTATAGAGGGCGATTCAAGCGATTAAAGGCACTTTTTTCAGTCATTTCTAACTAACCTTTATTGGACTACTCGTTAGTATAACGTGCCGACCAACCATCGTGAGTTAGCAGGCAGCTACCGCATTATCATTTGGCATTAGCTACAACTAATGCTAAGCAAACCCTCTCAAGCGTTTGTTGTATCTGTGCTAGTCATCTACTAGACGGTGTTCTGGCATCAATCTGCTTAATCGACCACTTTCTAGGATGGCTTGAAATGGTTGTGCGGCGTATTTAATGCCAAGGCGGCATATACTTCAAATAAGGCTTGTTCCACGTCGTCGGGTACCGCGATCCAGCGGATTTCCATGCCGGCTACGCGTGCTTTGGCGACCGTGAACAACGGCCCGAACAGCGGACAGCGTTGCAGCGCATGGCGGAGCCGGGCCATATCAATGGCAAGGCCCTGGGCGGCCTCGCGGACCAGCAAAAACGCAAACGACGCGCTGTAGTGGCTGGAAGAGTTGCCGCTGTGCTCCAGAAGCCGCTGCCGTAGCCGTCCGGTGCGGCCCACGTACTGCGCACGGCCGTGCTCATAGAACGCGTACACTCCGGCGGCCGGCAGGTCTTGGCCCAGGGTAAGCCGGGTATGCGGGACTTGAGCGATGAGCTGGGCCAGGTAACCCGGCAGCCGGGCGACCCGCTGGTCGAACACTGGGTTCATGCGACTTCCTCTAATTCCTCTGCAATGCTGGCAAACTGCGCCAGCGCGACTTGCAGGTTCTCGGTGATTTCCAGGGCCAGTACGTCGGGGGCGGGTAGGGTGGCGCTGTCTTCTAACGCATCGTCCTTGAGCCAGAAGATGTCGATGTACACCTACTGAATCGTGCCGTGCTGATCGGCGAAGTCGCGCAGCTGGTGCAACTGGTTCTCGGTGTCCTGGCCCTTGGTTTTCGTCGACACCCGGGCATAGATGGCGACTCTCATTCTCCTTTTAGTGCCCGAGTGAAGTGGTGGGTAGCCACAATAGTTACAGGAAGAAAGCCTTTACGTCGGAGCGTCGGATCAATCGCCAATTTTTGGGCCATTTCTTCATCTATGCTCTTATTAAATTTTCCGATGCGCACTATAGCCCGATTAATTAGAGCGGAGGCGTCGTCCAAGCTTACTGTTAATTTACTCTTGGACTTTGTTACGTAATGGATTCGCACGAAAGAAATAATGTCAACAAATTTTAACTGTTCAGGATCGCCAGAAGTTACTTCAAATTCATCTTTGTGCGTGATACCTGTTTGCATTATGTATTCATACAGAACACCCTCAAAAGGCCCTGGCCGAAATAAATCAGGATGGTAGTACCACGACAGATCTCCGAAAACCGAACCGCCCTTAGATGAGAAATATTCCTCAATCCTTTCATTGGCATGCTGATAAGAATTTCTAATGGTCTTGATGCTCTTAAGCAGAGCGTCTTCATCCCTATTAACTGCCACCTTAGCTATCAAGAACAGCTCCCCAGCACGGTGTACACAGTCAATTATTGTCCAAGCATCTGCAATTGCTTGGCGCTGGCGCATTAGACTCCCTTCTCCATACGACTTGCTAATTAAAATCAGCCGCTCCTCTAGTCGTTGTGTTGTTTCACACAAAGTTGAAAATGAAGCTGTTTAGGAAGTAGTCAGGCGGGCTCAAAACAGAAAAGACTCCCACGGCAGAGCGAAATTTGAGGTGCGACCCATCTCCTTTCCCTCCGTCATGGAAGTCCTGCCCAAAGATATCATTACCGCCTGGATACTCCCCCATTTGCCCTTTAGCGCCCACGGCCGTCGGCGGGCGGCCCAGCCGGTGGAAGTCGTCGGCGCCATTCTCTACAAGCTCAAAACGGGTTGTCAGTGGCGCTGGCTGCCCGTGCGAGAATTGCTGCCAACCCACCCCCTGACGTGGCAGGGCGTCTACTATTATTTCAACCAGTGGCGCAAGCAAGGTGCTTGGAAACAGCTTTGGTTGAGCGTCTTGCGCTTGAACCACGCGGCGCTGGACTTGTCGAGTGTGCAACTCGATGGCAGCCACACCCCGGCTAAAAACGGCGGGGCGGCTGTCGGCTATCAAGGCCGCAAGGCGGCCCGCACCACCAACGCCCTGTTTCTGGCCGACAACACGGGCCAGCCCCTAGCCGTGGCCACGCCGCAAGCCGGCAACCACCACGATACGTTTGCCCTCGAACACGTCTTCGCCGAACTCTGTGAGCTGCTCGAACAAGCGCACCTGCGCCTGGAAGGCCTCTTTCTGAATGCCGACAAAGCCTTTGATGTCACTAGCTTGCGTCAGGCCTGCGCCCGGCGCGACATCGAAGCCAACATTCCCCGCAACCGGCGCTCGACCGACTGGCAAACGGATGATGACACGCCGCTGGACCCCGAACTTTACCGGCGCCGGCTGGTCATCGAGCAAATGAACGCCTGGCTCGACGGCTTCAAGACCCTGCTGGTGCGCTACGAAACCTGCCTGGAAAATTGGCTGGCCTTCCACTGGCTCGCCTTTGTCGTGCTGCTACTGCGTAAAATTACCCGACCACCCACTTCCTAAACAGCTTCAATAGCAGATCCAAAGCATCTAATGCAATTGCCTGATCTAAATCCCGTAAAAAGAGAGGCACTTGGTAAGACTCCAAGTCAGGGAAATAAGGTATACGAATTGACAAAATGGTTTGGAGTAGATGAAAGTGGGAAGAGCAATCTCTTTCGCAAGGTATCTAAATAAACGGTATAAAAAAACGGCCCGGAAAACCTGCGTTTCCGGGCCGTTTGGGCACCTACGATTCCCCTCCAAGATACAGACGAATTTTGGCAGATGAAGCACCCGCAGCGAACAACCCCATGATACCCCGCGGATAAATAATTGCACGCGGGTAATATTCACCTAACATTCAGGGTATAATTTTGCTAGTAAATACTGGGGTAACTATGTTCGCTGGCACAAGCCGGGGCCCACATTCACTTCTTTACTGCCTGAATGAAACAACACTTACTTCGCCTTGGGGGGCCCCTGCTGCTCTGCCTAATGAGCTTTGCTGGGCCGGCGCGCGTGGCGCGCCAGCCACTGGCTCCGCTGCGCGCGGCCGCCGTAGCGCCGGAAACCTTCGAAGCCGGCACCAAGCCGGACTACCCCACCGGCACCGTGGCGTTTGCCACTGGCAGCTGGACGCTGGCCGATGCCCTGGTGGGCACCGACGCGGCCGACCACAAGAACGGGGCCCAGGCCGTGCGCTTGCAGCAGGCCGGCACGCTCACGATGAACTTCTACCTGCCCGACGGCGCGGCCACCGTGACGGTGCAGCACGCCACCTACGGCACCGACGGCAGCAGCAGCTGGGAGCTGTGGGCGCAATCGCAGGGCTGCGACTGCGCCAAGTGGACGAAGGTGGGCGCCACGGTGCTCACCACCTCGCCCGCGTTGCAGGCGGCGTCGTTCATCGTGAACATCCCGGGGCCCGTCAAATTTGAGATTCGCAAGACCTCCGGCGGCCGGACGCGGCTCGACATCGACGACTTTACCGCCACGGACTTCGGTGTGGCTCCGCCCGCGCTCGACAACAGCAACCTGGCCCTGGGCAACCCGAGCGGGGCCCAAACGGACGTGGCGATGCCCAACAACTACTTGCTGCTCAAGCCGCAGTACGCCGTTTCGTACAGCCGCGACCAGGGCAAGCCGAACTGGGTGAGCTGGCACCTCGACCTGTCGGACCGCGGCGGTATCGACCGGCAGGACAACTTCCGCGCCGACGACGCGCTGCCCACCGAGTGGTACCACGTCACGGAGCTGAGCTACGTGGGCTCGGGCTTCGACCGGGGCCACAACTGCCCTTCGGCCGACCGCACCTCCAGCGTGGAGAACAATTCGGCCACGTTTTTCATGACCAACATGATGCCCCAAGCCCCGCAGAACAACCAGCAAACCTGGGCCGGCCTGGAGAACTACACCCGCTCGTTTTTGGCCGGGGGCAACGAGGTCTATGTCGTCTGCGGCTCGTACGGGGTGGGCGGCACGGGCTCGGCCGGGGGACTGACGACGACCCTCGACCAGGGCCGCGTGACCGTACCCAGCCGCTGCTGGAAGGTGGTAGTGATTTTGCCGGTGGGTGACAACGACGCGGCCCGCGTGAACGCCGGCACCCGCATCATCGCCATCGACACGCCCAACATCAACTCCATTAATACGGACTGGGGCGTGTACCGCACCACCGTCGACGCCATTGAAGCCGCCACGGGGTTGGATTTGCTCTCCAACCTGCCGGTGGAAGTGCAGGCCGCCGTGGAGGCGAAAATCGACGCCGGCCCGGTGAGCTAAGCCGGTCCTGGGGGCCCTGTTTGTTTCTTTCTTCTGGATTTCTCGCGGTTTCGCCGTCTTACTATGTCATTGATTTATAATTTTTTGCGCGGCCTGCGCCGGGGGCTGGCGCTGGCCGCGGCCGGAGCGCTGCCCCTGGCCGCCGGGGCCCAGGCGCTGCTGCCCAGCGCCGCCCCGATCATCGAAACCTTCGACGGGCTGGGCACGGCTGCCGTGGCCGCGGTGCCCACCGGCTTTTTGCTCTCGGCCGAGGCCGTGCCGAGCTACGGCAGCGCCGCCAACTACGCGGCCACGACCGCGGCCACGACCGCGGCCACTACGGGCAACCACTTCACCGCGGGCGGCACCTACAACTTCGGGGCCGCCGCCGGCTCGGCCGATAGGGCCCTAGGCTTCCTGAGCAGCAGCGGCTACGCTGCGCCGCGCCACATCATGCTGGCGGTGCAGAACACCTCGGGCGCGGTGGTGCAGGACCTGGCCGTGCAGTTTGATATTGAAAAATACCGCTCGGGCAGCCGGGCCTACGACTGGAAGTTTTACGTGAGCACCGACGGGGTGACGTGGACCGCGCAGCCGGCCGGCGACCAGAACTTCCCCGCCGACGCCAACAGCACCGTTTACTCCTACCCGCCGCTCGCCACCACCAAGCAAGTGGCCCTCACCGGCCTCAACCTGGCCGCCGACGCTACCTACTACCTGCGCTGGAGCGACATGGGCGCCGGCGGCAGCACCAACAGCCAGGGCCTGGCCCTCGACAACCTCGTGCTGACGCCCACGCTGGGCACTGGGGCCGGCACGCCCACGGCCAGCATTGCCACCGGCACAGCGGCCTACGGCAGCCCGTACTGCCTGAGCAGCAGCGCCGCCAGCCCCAGCTTCGCGGTAGCCTACGCCGCCACCGGCTTTGCGGCGGGCGCCACGTTCAAGGCGCAGCTTTCGAGCGCGACGGGCGTGTTTCCGGCGAATGCCACGGACAACATCATTGGCAGCGGCGCGGCCTCGCCACTCGCGGCCAGCCTGCCAGCGGGCACGCCGGGCGGCAGCGGCTACCGCATCCGGGTGGTGAGCGACGCGCCGCTCACCCTCGGCACCAACAATGGGCAGAATCTGACCATCAACCTGGCCCCGGCCACCAACCCGGTGGCAGTGACGCCCACGGCCAGCCAGCCGGTAACGACTATCGGCGCGGGCGCGGCCCTTACGGCCACGGCTGGGGCCCCCTCGGCCTTTGCCTGGTACTACGGCACGGCCGCGGCAGGGCCCTACGCCACGCCGCTGACAGGCGCTACGGCGGCTACTTACCAAGTCAGCGGCGCTGACTTTCCAGCCACGGGTACCTACTACGTGGTGGCCCAGGCCACTTCGGCGTGCGGGTCCGTGGTGGGCCTGAGCGCCCCGGTGGCGGTGACCGTGACGGCCCCGGTGGTGGTCACGAAACCCACGCTGACGGCCTCGCTGGCTACCCTGCCCGACTTTGGCAGCACCGCCAGCGGCGCGGCTAACCCATCGAAAAGCTTCGCCTTGAGCGGCGCCAATCTCACCGGCCCAGTGACGGTGACGCCCGCGGCCAGTTTCGAGATTCGCGTGGGGGCCCAGGCCTTTGCCTGCTGCGCCATTCAGCTGACGCCCGTGGATGGCGCGGTGAATGCCACGGTGGACGTGCGCTTCGTGCCCACGGCGGCGCAGGCCTACGCGGCTATTATCACGGTGCAGGGCCCCGGCGTGCCGGCCCTGGCCGTGGCCGTGAGTGGCACCGGCATCGCGCCGGTGTACCCCGCCTCGGTGAGCAGCGTGGCCGTGACAGCCCTCGCGCCCACCACCGCCACGGCCGGCGGCACTGTGGATGCCGACGGCGGTAGCGCCGTGATGGCCCGGGGCGTGGTGTGGAGCAAAACCGCCAACCCCACCCTCGCCGCTATCAAAACCACCGACGGCGCGGGCCCCGGCAGCTTTGCCAGCACCCTCACCGGCCTGCTGCCCGGCACCACCTACTTCGTGCGGGCCTACGCCACCAACGCCGCGGGCACAGCCTACGGCGACGAGTTGACCTTTACCACGGCCACCATCCCGCTGGCCGCCGCGCCCACCGCTTCGGCCACCCTCACGGCCAGCGCCGTGACCAGCAACTCGCTGCAAATCACCGTAGTGGGCGGCAACGGCGCCAAGCGGCTCATCCTGGCCCACCTCACCACCGCCGTGAACGCCGTGCCAGTGGATGCGACGACCTACGCCGCCGACGCGGCCTTTGGCGTGGGCACCCAGATCGGTACCGGCAACTACGTGGTGTACAACGGGCCCGGCACCGACGTGACCGTAACCGGCCTGCGGGCCGGCAACACCTACACGTTTGCCGTATTCGAGTACAACGACAACGACACGCCCTTCGCCGAAAACTACCGCACGGCCGCGCCCGGCACGCTGGCCCAGGCCACGACGGCCGCCCCGGCCGCGCTGCTGCTCGAAGAAAACTTCGCCTACCCCGCCGGGGCCCTGCTGACCGACAACGACTGGACGGCCCACAGCGGCGCCGGCACCAACGCTGTGGGCGTGGTGGCCCCCGGCCTGAACTACGCCCACAGCGTTGGTGCCGGCGGCATCGGCAGCGCAGCGGCCCTCGTGACCAGCGGCGAGGACGTGAGCCGCGGTTTCGCGCCCGTGGCTCCCCGCACGCCGGTGTACGTGTCGTACCTCGTGAACGTGGCCAGCGCCCCCACGGCGGGCGACTATTACCTCCACCTGGGGCCCGCGCCGCTGAGCACGACCTTTCGCAGCCGGGTATTTGTGCGCCGCAGCGCCGCTACCGGCAAGGTGCAGTTTGGCATCAGCGGCAGCTCCGCGGCTACGTATAACACAACTGACTACGAACTGAACACCACGTATTTGCTGGTGGTGAAGTACAGCTTCGACGAAACCGGCAACCTGTCGCAGCTCTTCGTGGACCCGCCCGCCGACGCTGAGCCCGCCACGGCCGACGTGAGCGCGGCTGAAGCAGCCAGCACTTCGCCGGCCAACATCGGCACGGTGGCCCTACGCCAAGGCGCCAGCTCGCCCAACCTGGTGCTGGACGGCCTGCGCGTGGGTACCGCCTACCAGGTGGTGCGGGCGGGCGCCGCGTGCGCCGCGCCGGTGCTCACGGCGCCGGTGGTGCCGGTGGCCACGGCCCTGGCCGGCTTGCATGGGGCCCCGGTGGACTTTGCAGCCACAGCCACGGGCTCGCCGGTGCTCACGTATTCGGTGGTGGTGAACGGGACGGTTACGGCCATCACCTCGCCCTATGTGTTCCCACTGGGCACAATGGTGGTGACGGCCACGGCCACCAACGGCTGCGGCACCGCCGCGCTGCCCTTCTCCGTGACGGTG
Organism: Hymenobacter nivis; assembly: GCF_003149515.1. Taxonomy (NCBI): domain Bacteria; kingdom Pseudomonadati; phylum Bacteroidota; class Cytophagia; order Cytophagales; family Hymenobacteraceae; genus Hymenobacter; species Hymenobacter nivis. The sequence goes on along the minus strand of NZ_CP029145.1, from coordinate 4,867,080 downwards.
CAGAGCCCAACGGTGGTGAGCGTGCTGCACCAGAACGCCGACTACCTGCCCAACGACGACACGGTGCGCCCCAACCTGGACCTGGTGAACAACAGCGCCGCGGCCATTCCCTACCGGGAGCTGACGGTGCGCTACTGGCTGACGCCGGAGGATTTCGCGCCCATCCTGACGTCGGTGGACTACGCCCAACTCGGCACCAGCGACGTGAAGATGCGCTACGTACCCTTGGCCCAGCCCGTGCAGGGCGCCTTCGGCTACGTGGAGTACAGCTTTACCTCGCCCAACAGCTTGCCCGCCGGGGGTAATTCCGGCCAGATCCGCTCGCGCTTCTACAAGGAAACCTATACCCGCTTCGACCAGACGGACGACTACTCGTACACCTACGGACGCACCTACGCCCCGAACGACCACCTGACCGTGTACCGCAACGGCGTCCTTGTCGGGGGCGTGGAGCCGGCCCCGGTGGCCCCCGTCACGAGCCTGGAGGTGTTATCGCAAACCCAGACCACGGTGCGCTCGACCCAAACCATCAGTACCCACGTGCAGCTGCGCAACGCGGGCAACCAGCCCGTGCCGTACCAGGACCTGGCCGTGCGCTACTGGTTCAGCCCCGAAGGCGCGGCGGCCCTGAAGTCGTCCGTCGATTACGCGGTGCTGAGCAGCCGCAACGTGAGCGTCACCTTCGGCACGTCCGGCACTGAGACGTACGCCGAAATCCGGTTCAACCCGGCCCTGGGCAGCCTCATGCCACGTAGCACCACCGGCAACGTGCAGTACCGCATCTATAAAGATGATTGGTCGCTGTTTAACCAGGTCAACGACTTCTCCTTCCTGCCATTCAGCCTCCGGTTTACCGCCAACGACCACATGAGCGTGTACCAGCAGGGCCACCTCGTGTACGGCCAGGAGCCGGCCGGAGCCGCCGGGGCCAGTGCCGCCATGAGCCGGGGGCCCCAAGCCACGGCCGCCGCTGCTGATGCACCCGCCGGCCCCGCCGTGGCGCAGGCCGTGCGCAGCTACCCCAACCCCTTCGCGGGCAGCACCACGCTCGCCTTCGCCCTAGCGAAGGGCGCGGCGTACCAGCTCGACGTATACGACGGTACCGGCCGCCTGGTGCAGCACCTGGCCGCCGGCCAGGCCGCGGCCGGCGAGCTGGTCCGCACCGAGTGGCAGGCCACTGGCCTGACCCCGGGCCTCTACCTGGCCCGCCTCAGCACCGGCAGCACCGTACAGAACCTCAAGCTGGTAAAGCAATAGGCCGCATGGCCTTGCGGCACTTGCTACTGCATTGCATTGGATTTTCTCACATGCGAAAGAGGTAACGCGAAGAACCATTTTTTTGGCGCTGGCAATCCCCCACTCGAAGACGGCGGGGCCCGGCGCGCTTTCAGCTCAATCAAGCCGCGGCGCCGCCCCGCCACTCCCGCGATGCGTACTGGTCGCCTACTTCGGTGCGGGCAAACGCGGTGGGGCCCACCTCCGCGTAGCTACCGTCGTCGGCCACCAGGTAGTAGCACGGGTTATCGAGGTTGCGGGCCCCGGTGGTGGCCACCGGGACCGGTTTTTCGGCTACGCGCTTAGCCACCAGGGGCGGCACCGGGGTCCGTTCGCACCAGTAGATGTAGTAGCTGATAAGGGCACTGCACAGCAGGAAAATCAGCAGGATTTTCATTGGAGCAAGTCGACAAATCGTGGTTTTGAGCGCACGGCGCTTGCCGCAATATGCAGCCCTTCATCCCTGTTTCATACTGCCGGGGCGCTCCTCGGGTTGGCAGCCAGGGGCCCCCAGCGCACCGCAAACCCAGGCTCCCTCCACGGGAGGCGCCGCCCCGCATGTCCTCACGATTTATCAAGAACCAAGGACGGCCAGTCGATAGTTCACCGTTAATATAAAATATAAACTTTTGATTTTCTGCTAGTTGAATACTCCATAAGTCATTCAATCAGTGCGCAACCCCACGCCAGACCGGGGCCCGGCCGCCTACCAAAGTCCGAAGCAGCGGCTCATCCGTGTCCATCTTAAAAAACTTATAAATAATTGCCGCGTTCCGTATTTTTTTCACTCTCTTGGCAACACTCATTTTCTCTTTCACAGTTTTTTCTATTTTTATCTTTATTATGTTTTATGCGTTACAGGCCATCAAAGCTCAGCCACGCGCAGCCGGGCAAAGCAGCATCGGCTGCGCGTGGCTAGGCTTTGATGGCCAACGAATGGGCTTAGAAAAGTGCAGTGCCGGCGTTGATCCGGGCGTAGCTACTGGCCCTGTACGGGGCCCCGGTGCCGCGGGGCCCTGGCGGGGGCCCGTGCGCTCAGCTGTAGCCACCAGGGCCAAGCGGCCGCCCTGGTCGTTGCCGGCCACGGGCAGCAGCGTAGAGGAGCGTGCCGGGCCGGCGCGGCCGCAGGGCCAGGCCTTTCAATTAGCCGCGGTAGGTGCGGCCGTCGGCCCAGGCAGGGCGGGTCAATTCGGCCAGGCCAGCGGCTAAATTAGGCCCGCCTACGAATGCCCTCAGTGCGTTGCCGTCGCGCCTGGGGCCCGCAGTGTTTTCTACCAAAGCCGCCCACACAAGCAGGCCCCAGCGAACGCCACGCCAGAAGACCCCGCCGGGCTACCCTCGATTACTGGTAGCCGGAACCCCTGCGCGGCGGGGGCCCCAGCCCGCCCAGGTGGACCAGCACTGCGGCCAGCAGCAGCCGCAGCGCCGCGGCCCCGCCCCCGCGCTGTAACAGCAGCAGCAGCTCGGTGCCGGTGGCCGCGGCGGCCTCGATGTTGCGGGGCGCGCCGGCCAGCGGTACCGCCTGGGCCGCAGCGTAAAGGGCAGCCAGGTTGAGGGCCCGGGGTTGCTGCACCTGGCCGGGCCCTTCTGGTCGGGCTTGGGGGCCTTGGGCCAGCGGTTGCCGCAGCCGTTGCGCAGAGCTGCACCCGGCCCGTGGGGGCCGGCGCGGCGGCGTCGGGGGCGTAGCGGAACGGGGCATCGCCAGCAATGGCGCAGGCCGTGGGGCCCGCAGTTTCTACCCCCGAAGCAGCGGGCAGGCCGGGCAAAACAAGCTCGGATTGGGTAGCAGCCGTTGTGCGGAACAACCCAGTGGGGCCCCGGCCAGGAAGAACGTTAGCCGAAGCGGGCCCCTGAGCGGCTAGATTTAGGCAAGGGCGGCCCCGGCACGGGCCGCGCCTACGGCTGCTTTGGGGCCCCAGGCAACCACGAGGGCAGCCCACTGAATCCATAAAATCTTTACCTTCAGACAATTTTTGCCAGCAGCCGTAGATGCGCGCATCAACTACCCGGCTTCTTCCGCACCATGCCCGACGACCCCAAAGAACTGCAATTTCCCCTCTACGTGAAGGCGCCGCTGATACTGCTGGGCCTGGCCTTGGTGGTGTTCACGCTGCACATTGCCGCGGACCTTATTTTCCCGATCTTTTTCGCGGCCATTTTTGCCATTATGCTGCATCCCATCGAGCAGTGGCTGCTGCGGCGCAAGGTACCGCCGCTGCTGGCCATTGCCCTCACGGTGGTGCTGGGCGTGGCGGCGCTCCTGGCCTTACTCTATTTTATTTACCTGGAAGCCACGCAATTGTCGGGGCAGATGCCCATATTCAAGGCCAAATTCTTCCACACGGCCCAGGTAGTGGAGCAATGGCTGAACGCCCGCTTCGGCATCACCAACCAGAAGCTGATGGGCTACCTCAACGAGGCCGGCAGCCGGGCAGCGGGCCTGGCCGGGGGCACGCTCACGGCCGTATCGGGCCTGCTGGTGGTGGCCACATTGCTGCCGGTGTACATCTTTTTACTGTTTCTGTACCAGAAGCGGCTGGTGACCTTCCTCACCCAAGTATTTTCGGGGCGGAAGCCGGGCACTGGCGTAGCCGACGTGCTGCACGAGAGCAAAGCTGCCATCCAAAGCTACATGATTGGCCTGCTCATTGAAGGCAGCATCGTGGCCGTGCTCAACGTGGGGGCCCTGCTGGCGCTGGGCATCCCGTACGCGCTGCTGCTGGGCGTGCTGGGGGCCCTACTCAACTTCATTCCGTACGTGGGCGGCCTGGCGGCCATTGCGCTGCCGGTGCTCATGGCCTTCGTCACGAAGGACGGGCTGGGCTACCCAGCGGGCGTGGTAGTGGTGTACATGCTCATTCAGTTCGTTGACAACCACTTTCTTATCCCGCGCATCGTGGCCTCCAAGATCAAGGTCAATGCCCTGGTGGCCATCGTGGGGGTGCTGGTGGGCAACGCCGTGGGCGGGGTGGCGGGCATGTTTTTGGCCCTACCGGTCATCGCCATCCTGAAAATCATTTTTGACCGCATCGAGTCGCTCCGGCCCTGGGGCCTGCTGCTCGGCGACGAGGAAGCCACCGAAAAGCCCGCCGCCGACGGGACCACCCTGCGGCGGCCGCTGCTGCGCAACGGCGCCGTGGCCGGGTAAGGGTCCTCACGTCAGAGCGCTACCTTTGCCAGCCAGGTTTCGGCCGCCGCCGTGCTGGCAAACCGCTTGAATACAAACTCTTTGGGTGCCGCCATCACCACCGATTCGGTGGAGAGGCGGTGCACTGGGTCGGCGCCTTCCACGATGGCGCAGTGCCGGGTGCGGGCCTGCGCCATGGCCCGTGGAATCCAGTTTTGGGTGAGCCACTGCTGGGCCGCGGGCAGCAACGGGGCGCGCTGCCCGTGGTCGGACAAAATTTTACGGGCGCCGGTGGTGATCAGCACGGCCAGTACTTTTTCATAGTACGCCTGCACCACGTCGAGCGGCACGCGGCCGGCGCCCCAGGCCAGGCGCACGTAGCCCGCAGGATGGTAGTAGACTTGGCCCGCAGTGTTATTAAATGATAATATTTCCCGATCAATCATTAACGAAATCATAAAGAATCTATTGCCAATGTAATATAACCGTGAAACGGGTTAAAGGTAGGAACAGCCGCGGCGCATTACCAAATTGCGCTTGCATGAAGCGCCGCAGCCGCGGCTATCTTGCGGGCCGCAATTCTGCTTTCCTTCGCTCATACCTGCCTACCTGCCCGGCCTGCACATTTTGGCCACCTTCGGGGCCTCCGGCCCTGCGCGACGCGGCCGCCTGCCGCGCGTTCTTCAACGAGGAAATCCGGCGCTTCGGACTGGAGAAGATGGGCAAAACCTACCACGCCTTTCCCGCCGACGGCGGCTTCACGGTATTGCTGGCCCTCACTGAGTTGCACCTGAGCCTGCACACCTGGCCCGAGCACGGCCTGGCCACATTCGACGTGTTCCTGTCGAATCTTTCGGCGCGACAACTCGGCCACGGTGCGCGGGATTTAAGTGGCCACGCTGGCCTTTTTTGAAGGCACTGAGCAGGCCAAAACCGAGGTATGCCGATGAGCGCGCCCACCCCGGCCAGCGCCGCGCCGTCGGCCCAGCTCACCTGCCCGGCATGCCGGCAAAACATCACGTACTACGACGTGGCGGGCAGCGAATACTACGCCTGCCCCCACTGCCACAGCTACTTCCAGTACCGCGGCAAGGCCCCCGAAGCTATTTGGCAAGTATCGAAAAGTGCCCGCCGGCCTGGGGGTGCTGCCCGTGGGCACGCCGGGCGTGCTGGCCGGGCACGCCTGCCGGGTGGTGGGCTACGTGCGCCGCGCCGAGGCCCAACACCCGCGCTACGAGTGGACGGAGTACCAGCTGTACCAGCCCGCCACCGGCGACTACGTGCAGCTCGCGCAATTCAATGGGCACTGGACGATAATTCAGCCGGCCGGGCGCAGCTACGAAGTGCAGTGCACCGCCAGGGGCTGACGGACACGCTGTTGGTGGAGCTGGACGGCAACGCCGGCGGCAACGCGGCGGCCGGCCACAACCCAGTTTCGGCCTACCCCTGGGGGGCCCACTACCTGCCCGTGCCCGACGTGCGCAACCGCGAGTTGCTCGATTTTCTGAAGGAAACCGGTACCCTCACCGACTACACGCCCGGTGAGATGCCCATTTACAGCGACTACCACCTCTGCGCTGCGCCCGATGAGCGTCTCAGCATCAACGGGCACTGGCAGGACGGGCTGGTACCGGCCGTGGGCCTCTCGGCCAACGAGCAGGCCCAAACGGCGCGGTTTTTCCGGCTGGTGGAACGCCTGAAAACGGCGGTGGGCCACAACGCTTTCCGTATCACGCTTGATGCGTCGTCGGCCGACGGAGCATTCCGCCAGCTCGACCGGATTTCCTTCGCTGACTACCTCATGCAGGAAGGTTACTCGGCCACGCCGCTGCGCTGGTACCTCAATTACACCTACCGCGACGACTACGAGGCTTCCGCCGCACAGGTGTCGGCCTGGGCCGAGCTGCACTACTTCGCCTGCCGCAAGGGCCGCGCCCACAACGCCACCGGCGGCGACGTGCTAACCTGGCCCGAAGGCAACCACTTCCTGGCCGAGCACCTGCGCCGCCAGGCCTCTACCCCACTGCAAACCAACACGCTGGCCTACGGACCTGCGCGAGACCCCGGGCGCCCCCTAAGCTGGGACAACGTGCGCTACGGCAGCGCCACGCTGGGCTACATTAACGCCAACTAGCAGGACCTGACCCAGGACACCGGGGCCCCAAAGTCATTACCTTCTACTGGCGCCTCACCGACGAGGCCCCCGACCTGGCCCGCCGCCGCGCCTACCAAACCCCTTACGCGCAGTGGCTACCACGCGTGGTGGCCGAGCTCGAAACCTACCACCCTGGCGTCACGCCCTACCTCCAGCGGGCCGACCTCTGGGTATGGGGCCACGGTATAGTAGCCCCCACGCCCGGCCTGCTATGAGGCCCCGACCAGTCCGCCGCCCAGCAGCCGGTACGGAGCCGCATCTTCTTCGCCCACACCGATTTTAGCGGTATTTCTATTTTTGAGGAAGCCTTTTACCAGGGCATCCGGGCCGCGCAAGAGATAGTGGGGACCACCTGAATGTAGCGTGGACTTCAGCTGGCCATTTTTGCGCAATTTCTTCTCGTGAACACCCTTGCTCCTTCCGAGCCCTGGATTCGCTCGGCCCGCTACGATGGGGCCCTGGTTCTGGCGCCGCCGTTTGTGGCGCTGCTGGTGGTGCTGGTGTTACCCGCCCGCCACCGCGCCACCGGCGAGTCGCCGTTGCTGGCCTGAGTGAGCCTGGTACTGTTCATCGACGTGGCGCACGCACGTCTACGGCACGCTGTTTCAGACTTACTTCGACCCCGTGCGGCGGCGCGAACGGCGCACGCTGCTGTGGGTGGCGCCGCTGGCCTGCTACGCGGCGGGCGTGGCGATGCACAGCGCGGGCGGGCTGTGGTTTTGGCGGGCGCTGGCCTACCTGGCGGTCCGGCAGCAGTACGGGTTTTTTGCGGCTGTACGCCCGGCGCGAGGGCCCCGCAACAGGCGCGTGGCTGGCCACGGCTAGCATCTACGCGGCCACACTATACCCGCTGATGTACTGGCACTTGTCGCCGCCGCGCAACTTCAACTGGTTTGTGGACGACGACTTTTTGGAGCGCGACTGGCCCCTGGGGCGGCACCTGGCCACGGCCCTGTACGGAGCCCTATTACTGGCCTATGCTGGGCGCGGGCTGTGGCGCTAGCGCCGCACCCATACCTTTAATGTACCGCGCAACTTGCTGCTGGCGGGCACCGCCGTCTTGTGGTATGTAGGCATTGTGTGGTGCAACGGCGACCTGGCGTTTACGCTGCTGAACGTGGTATTGCACGGGGTGCCGTACCTGGCGCTGGTGTGGCAGGGGCGGCCGGCAGCGGCCACAGGGGCCCCGGTGCCGCGCCGGGGCCCCTGGGCCGGCAAGTACGGCTGGCTGGCATTTCTAGGGCTGATTGGCCTGTTTGCCTACCTCGAAGAAGAGCTGTGGGACGGCTTGGTGTGGGGCGAGCACGCGGCGGTATTTAGCTGGTTCCAGGCGCTGCCCGACGTGTCGCGCGCGGCGTAGCGGGCCTGGCTGGTACCGCTGCTGGCCCTGCCCCAAAGTACTCACTACGTACTCGACGGCTTCATTTGGCGGCGGGCCGGCGGTAGCGGGGCCCCAAGGGCCCCCAGTGGCAAGTTGGCAACAATTACCCATTGCCAGCCAAGGGCTTCACTCAAGACCTGACGTTATGCAGTTAGATCGTTCTGGTGTTCGCCTCACCCCCTGGCCCTCTCTCCGAAAAGGAGCGGGGGCAAGTTTATAGATTTAATCTTGTGGAAACTAAATTTTTAGCACTAAAATTAATCCCCCCTCTCCTTTTCGGAGAGGGGGCCAGGGGGTGAGGCGAACACCAGAACGACCCAATTGCTTCACTAAAGACGAACTACTAACACCTACCCCCTTGACAGACCAGCATCCGTTAAATACCATTAAAAATCTTGCAATAAGTCAAATAATGTTTAAAATGTGCAATTAGCAAAACTCTCTTACCTTCGTAGCAACGTTAGCAGTCCGTTTCCACTTAGCCCCTGCTTTTTATGCCACGAACTTCTACCCTCCTCGCTTGGGGCCTCGGCGCGGCGCTGCTGGCCGCTGCGCCGGCCCGGGCCCAGGTCGACAGCGTGCGCGCCAGCACCCTGCCCGGCCGGCAACTGGCCGAAAGAGCCTACAATGCCGGCCTGGCCAACTACTCGGCCCAGAACTATTCGGCGGCGCTGGCTAGCTTCAACCAGGCCCTGACGGCCAAGCCCAACTTCGCGCCCGCCTACGCCAACCGCGCCGCTACCCGCCTGGCCCTCAAGAATTACCCCGCCGCCGTGGCCGACTACGACCAAGCCCTAAAGCTGGAGCCGGGGGCCTACGCCCACTACTTCGGCCGGGCCCAGGCCCACGAGGCGGCCGGCGAGGGCCCCGCGGCCGAGGCCGACTACGGCGCCGCGCTGCAAGCCAACGCCGCCTACGCCCCGGCCTGGTACAACCGCGGCGTGCTGCGCTTCGAGAAGGGCGAGTACCAGGCCGCCCGCGATGATTTTGACGGGGCTGTGAAGGCGGACCCCACCTACGCCTACGCTTACCACGACCGCGCCAGCGCCAACCTGGAGATGGCCAACTGGCCCGCCGCCGTGCAGGATTATACCAAGGCCCTGGCCTTGCAGCCCACCCTGCTGCCGGCCCTGCTGAACCGCGCCGCTGCCGAGCGCCGCGCCGGCCAGCTGCCCGGGGCCCTGGCCGACTACGACGCTTACCTAGCCCAGAAAACCGATAACCCGCTGGCCTTCACCAACCGCGGCAACGCCCGATTTGAGAACAAGGACTACGCCGGGGCCCTGGCCGACTACGACCACGCCATCGCCCTCGACGCCAAGTACGCCTACGCCTGGAACAACCGTGCCGCCGCCGAACTGAAGCTGGAGCACTACGCCAAGGCCAACGCCGACGCTACCGAGGCCCTGCGCCTCCGCCCCCAGTACGCCGAGGCTTACCTCAACCGCGGCCACGCCCGCGAAATGCTGCGCCAAGCCGACGAAGCCTGCCAGGACTGGCACCAAGCCGCCGCCCTGGGCCTGGCCGTGGGCAACGACTACGCTGCGGCCGCCGGCTGCCCAGGCGACGCCGCCGAAGTACCGACCGACAAGTAGCCGTTGATTTCCGCTGTAAAGAGGCTATCCAGCAGGCTTATTATCAGTTCAAAATCAAATATTTACAAAAAAACGTCATGCTGAGCGCAATCGAAGCATCTCTACCGCTGAGTAACCAATTACTGCTGCGGTAGAGATGCTTTGACTGCGCTCAGCATGACGTTCTAAATTATAAACTTTTCATTTTCAAATAATAGCAGCTCTATTATATGATACGTGCTATTACCCAGGCGGCGCTGCTGCTGAGCGGCTTGACCGCCACCGCCGCCCACGCCCAGAGCGTGGAGTTCACCAAGGGGAAATTTGGGGGCGACAAGGACGCACTGAAAGATGCGCTGCGTGAGTTGCGGACCGGCGACGATGCCTATGCCACCGACCCGGCCAACTACGGCGCAGCCCTGCCCCACTTCCTGCAAGCCCAGCGGCTCAACCCCGACAACGCGGCGCTCAACGCGAGAATTGGTGACTGCTACCTGCATTCGGGTACCAAGACCCTGGCCCTCTCCTACTTGCAGCGTGCCCAGGCCCTGGCCCCGGCCGACGATTCGCGCACCCACTACCTGCTGGCCCGCGCCCTGCACCTGAACGCCAAGTGGGCCGAGGCTATTAAGGAATACCAGCGCGCCACGCCGATGGGCGGCGGCAAGCGCGCCGCCGACGGGGCCCTGACCGTGACGGCCGACGACCTGGTACGCCGCCTGCGCGAGTGCCGCAACGGCCAGGAGTTGCAACAGCACCCCGTGCGCGTGTTCGTCGACAACGCTGGGCCGGAGATCAACTCGTCTTTTTCCGACTATGGCCCCGTAGTATCAGCCGACGAATCGACGCTGCTCTTCACCTCGCGCCGCCCCGGGGGCCCCAACGCCAGAAAGGACCCCGACGGCGACAGCTACTACGAGGACATTTACCAGACCGCCTGGCAGGGCAAGCACTGGCGCCCGGCTGCCAGCCTGGGGGCCCCGGTGAACACTGACGGCCACGACGCCACCGTGGCCCTGGCTCCCGACGGCCAGCGCCTGCTGGTATACGCCGATGAAAACGGCGGCGACCTCAACGAGTCGAACCTCAAGGGCGCGGCCTGGGGCAAGCCCCTGCACCTGGGCAACCGCGTGAACACGCGCTACCACGAGTCGTCGGCCTCGTACTCGCCCGACGGGCGCTACCTATACTTCGTGAGCGACAAGCCCGAGGGCGGGCGCGGCGGACGCGACATCTACAAGATTGAGTTGGAGGGTAAGGGGCCCGCCGAAAACCTGGGCGCCGCCATCAACACGCCCTACGGCGAGGAGGGCGTATTCATGATGCCCGACGGCCGGACGATGTACTTCTCCTCGGAGGGCCACAACTCGATGGGCGGCTACGACATCTTCAAATCGACGCTGACCGACGGCCAGTGGAGTGCTCCCGAGAACCTGGGCTGGCCCATCAATACGCCCGACGACGACGTATTTTTCGTGACCTCGGCCTCGGGCCGGCATGGGTATTATTCGTCGGACCGGCCGGGCGGGCAGGGCGGCAAGGACATCTACCGCGTCACGTTTTTGGGCCCCGAGAAGGCCCCCGTGCTCAGCGAGGAAAGCCAGCTGCTGGCCTCGCGCCTCGCCCCGGTGGCCCGCACCCTGCTCTCGCCGCCGGTAGCGGTGGCCACGGCCCGCGTCACTATCCTCAAGGGCACCGTGACGGATGACGCCACGCACCAGCCTTTGGAAGCCGTCATCGACTTGGTGGACAATAATTTGAACCAGGTGATTGCCACTTTCCATAGCAACGCTACCTCGGGCAAATACCTCGTGAGCCTGCCCTCGGGCACCAACTACGGCATCGTGGTGCGGCAAGACGGCTACCTGTTCCACTCCGAAAACTTCGACCTACCCACCGAAGCCGCCTACGCCGAAGTCATCAAAGACATGCCGCTGAAAAAGCTGGAGGTGGGCGTGGTCATCGTGCTGAACAACATCTTCTTCGACACTGGCAAGGCCATCCTGCGCCCCGAAAGCACCGCCGAGCTGGAACGCCTCCAGAAGCTGCTCGCTGAGCAGCCCACCCTGCGGCTCGAAATGGCCGGCCACACCGACAACGTGGGCAAACCCGCCGCCAACCAGGACCTGAGCCAGCGCCGCGCCCAGGCCGTGGTGGCTTACCTCACCCAGCACGGTGTGGCCGCCGCCCGCCTGGCCGCCGCTGGCTACGGCGACACCCGCCCCGTGGCCCTCAACGCCACCAAGGCCGGCCGCCAGCTCAACCGCCGCACCGAGTTCAAAGTGACGGGCAAGTAGGGCCCCGGGGCCCTAGGCACCGGCAAAAAGAACGGCCCGGCTTCGCATCTGCGAAGCCGGGCCGTTCTTTTATGGAGCAGTGTACTATCCGTCAGTCACCTACGGCACGTTGGTACCGGCCAGCTGGAACGGGTAGCCGGCCACCATGTAATTGCCGCCGAACTCAAACTCGGCTTGGCCATCGGCCCCCATCCCAAACGTAGTGTTGCCGTTGGTGTAGTAAATAATGGGCCCGTAGCGGTAGTTGGATACTTGCTTGCCGCCATAGTCGGCCACCGTTATAATGGATGACTGCGTGCCGTGGTTGTCGTTGTCTTCCACCCACACCGGATCTTTCAACCGCGTGTCGCGCAGGGTTTTGAACACGCTGGCCGAGTTGCCGGTCAGCTTCACCCACTTAATGGCGCGCTCGCCCCGCACCGCCACGATGAGCTGGGTGCCCAGAGTAGGCGTCGCGTAGAACTTGTTTTTGCAGTAGGCGATGCTGGTGGGGTTGGCCCCAACGGCTACGCTGCCCACCTCGGCAATGGCCGAGGGCGTGCCGCCGCTGGCCGTGCCGTAGCCGCCAACGCTAAACAGATGCAGGGTGCCGTCTTGGGTGGCCACGTAGGCTTGATTTACGCCCGGGGCCACGCTGGTGCGCACCGCCGTGGGGGTCTGGTCCAGATCCACGGTTTTCACCACTACGGGGGCCGCCGACGGCGTCACGGAGAAGGGGAAGGGCCACTGGTTGTCCCGCTGGCCCACGTTGCGGGTTTGGTTGAAGTTGCTGGCCGTGGTGAAGTACATCGTCCGCACCTGGTCAAATAAAGGCTTCAGGTCCAGGAATACGGCTTTCTTTTCGGCCTTGCTGATAACAACGGCGAACCCGGCTTTGGAATAGCGACCTTGGTTAGTACCACTCACGAAACTCTGGCGATTGGTTTCGTTGGTGAGCGTGAGCTTCTCCTCCGTGTAACGGCCGTCGTTGCCGTCGGGCGAGCGCATCCAGCCCTGGTACGCGTCCAAGGAAGCCGCGAAGTCCGTCGAAGCAGAGATTTCGGTGGGCTGCGTCACGCCAGCGGGCAGGTCTACGTAGCCCATCAGCTTGATGAACGTGAACAGCCCGCGGTTGCGCAAGCCCGGGTACACGGCCGCCCAGTCGGTCCAGAAGCTGTTGCCCGTGCCCAGGGCCAGTACGGCTACCTGGCCCTTTTGGGCATCGGTGTCCCACACCGTTACCAGTGCAAACTCGTTGTTGCTCGTCACGGCCAATGCCGTGGGCACTTTGTTGGCTGGCAGCTTCACCGACACGTTGCCGGAGCTGGTGTTGGTGCCGAAGGCCGCGATGAGACCCGATTGGAACGCCACCAAGTCGTTGGAGGCCCAAGCTTCAAACCCGTAGGAGTGGCCCACGGCAGTGGGCTGGCGCAGGGGCCCCCCATTGGCCGTGGCGTAGCGGCCCACCTCAGGGTCGGGGTGGCCCCCGCCGTAGTACACCCACGGCAGCTGGGGCTTCTCGCTAAACATGCCAGCGCCCATCAGGATCTGCTGAATGGCATCCACGCCCGCATCAGCGCTGTTGTCGGCCACGTGCAGAACCTGAGCGATATTGCTGCTGTAATCGTTTTTGGAGTAATCCACGTTGCCAAGCTGAAAGTACCAGCCCTTGCCGTTGCCTTGGTTGTCGTAGAATGTGTCGCTGGGCTTGTATTGGGTCGGTAAGCTACCGTCGCTCACCGTGCTGGCCGAGCCGTAGCGGTAATTCATCCCGGTAGCCGACGAATAGTTTCGGGCCAGTTGCTGGTAAGTCGCCAAGTCTGTGCCAGTACTGATTGGCGCATTGGCAACCGGGGGCACAACTGGGGCATTGAATGCCGCTCCTACTTCCTCGATTTGCCAGCCCTGCGCGCACGCACTGCCCACCGCTAAAGTTGCCGCGGCCAGACTGTACGTAACAGCTCCCTTAGCGACCAGAGCGGATTGGGCCACAACTGGTTGCGCTGTTTGCCCGGTAGCAGCGGTTCCTTCGTGCGCCACCAGCAAGCGCTGGCGCAATTGCTGTGCCCCCTGGCCTACAGCCAGCGAATACGTACCGCCCGGCAATTGGCCCACGGCCAAACGGCCGTCTGTTTCGAGGGCAGCGTGGGGCACTAAGCGGCCCAGGGCATCGTACATGGCCAACGGGTCGGTGGGCCGGTCCCCACTGGGCAGCAGCACCGTTACAAAATCGTTGGCGGGGTTGGGATAAGCAATCAACCGGCCCGTGGTCAACGCGGCGACGGAGCCAGGCATTGCCACTGGGGCAATGTTGAGGACCGAGCCCGTTGCGCCTGTGGCCTGAACAGCGGCCGCTGTGGCGCACGCCTGGGCCGTACCTTGCTGCACCGCCACCCCGTTGGTCTGGCCGCCACCCGCCACTTGCATCATTAGGCCGCTATGCTTAGCCGTGAGCGTATATCCCCCGTTAGCTAGGGCGTCGATGTGCCACCGCTGGTTGTCTTGGCCGTTGTCGGGCCACTGCAACAAGGGCGCACCGTTCTGCTGTGAAGCCCCGCCAACGTCCAGGCACTGGCCGCTATGCCTGGCCATCAGCTTGTAGTAGCCGCCACCGGCGTCTACCAGTTGCCATTGCTGATTGGCTCCCCCCACATAATCCCATTGATGTAGTACAGCTCCGTTCTGCATTGAAACGCCACTTACGTCCAACGATTTGCCACTTATCTGGGACGTGATCCGGTAATATGACCCCAAAACAAACTGAGCCTTAGCAACACCAGCTACCAGAAATAATCCTATAGCGGCAGCCCAATGAGAATAGTTGGAAATTTTTGCCATAATGAGAGCTTTACGTTTCTAGAAATCAAAAATTATTTAACTTTTTTTATTGGCTAGGATTTCTATTGCTGGGACAAACTTAGCCATCCACTGTCATAGTACTGACCACATACCCGCCTATAGTTGTAGCAACGAATATATTAAAGGCCAATAGGTTGCTTCTAGCAAGAGATTTTTTCTTGCGCAGCGCTGCCGTTTTGATACTTTTACCCTTCTTAAATCGATATCCGTTATGACAATATTTTGCACTATTTTTTATTCACTCATCCAGCACCCGCACTAGCTATAATGGATTTTAGCAACAAATAAGTAGTAAAAAATATAGGCTTTATCTCTACTAAATTCAAATAATTATATTATAATAATTATTAATTCGCATAGCCCTTGGCAGCCACGGCGCCGCTTCTGCATGGGAGTGCACTTACCCAGCACGCCCCTACGCAGAGCACCCGGAACGGGCCGTGGCAGCACCCCCGCAACGCACCGCGGCGCACGGAGGGTATTTGCCACAAGCACCCGTTTTTGTCTTTTTGGATATGCGGGCAGCCCGGGCCCGGTGCCCACCAACGCACCCGGGCCTCAGCAGCGCGGAACCGCAGCTACTCGGAAAATACCGCGGTGCTGTGCCGGGCTGACCCAAGGCTTTTCCGCGCTCAATAAGCGTACTCAGTGAATGGACGCTGGCTGGAATGGACGCTGGCTGTTTGTGAGCAGATGCTTACTTCACAATCACGAGTTCCACACGGCGGTTGAGGCGGCGGGTTTCTTCGCGGTCGTTGGCAAAGCGCGGGCGCGAGCCGCCGTAGCCGGCGGTGCTGATGCGGCTTTCGTCCACGCCACGCTTCACGAGGTAGCGCTTCACCTCGGCCACCCGGTCTTCGGAGAGCTGCTGGTTTTTGTCAGCGGGCCCCACGTTATCGGTGTGGCCTTCGAGGCGAACTTTAATACCAGATTCGGCTTGTAAGGCAATGGCCAGGCGATTTAACTCTGTGTAGGAAGTGCCCAGCAACACCGCTTGGCCCTGGGCGAAGATGATGGTGGGCAGGTCCACTTTTTCGCCCACAGCGGCGGGACGCAGCAGCAGGTCGCGGCCCGCGTTACCCGCAAAAGCCAGCGTATCGATGCTGGAAAGCAGGCCGCTAGCCCCGACCACCCGGTAGCGCCCGGCCAGCAGCGAGAGCACGAAGCTGCCCGCGGCGTCGGTGCGGGCCGTGGCTTCGAACTGCACGCCCTGGGCGTTAGGCAGCAGCACGGCTTTCACGGTGGCCCCGGGCACGGGCTGGCGGCTGCGGGCGTCGAGCACCCGCCCGCTCACGAAAGCGCGGTTGGCCTCCGACACCGGGGCCGGGCCGGCGGCCACCGCAGTGGTATCGGGGGCGGCGCGGCCGGCGCGAAACAAGTCGGCCGAGGCGTTGGCGGTGGCCGACGAAGCGAAATAGGCCGTTTCGCCGTCGGCGGCCAGGCTGAAGTAGGCGTCGAAGCCGGGGCCGTTCAAGGCAGGGCCCAAGTTCTGGGGCTCACTCCAGCGTGTCCACGAATCGTCGAGGCGCTGGCTCACGAACACGTCTGCGCCGCCGTAGCCCATGTGGCCATACGAGCTGAAGTACAACGTTTTGCCATCGGGCGTGAGCCACGGGGCGAAGTCAAAGCCCGGCGAATTAAGCACGGGGCCCAGGCTTTCGGGGGCCGAGTAGCCGCCGGCGCCGGCGGGCCGGCTGAAGTAAATATCGTTGCCGCCTTCGGAGTCGCCGCGCTCCAGTGAAAGCAGCAGGATTTTCTCGTCGGCCGTCATGAAAAAGCCCGTGGCGGGTACGGCGGTGTAGTAGTTGGCCACGTCCACGTCCTCCGAGTGCAGGTTTTTGAGCGTGCCGCCGGGGGGGCCCGCGGCGGCGCGGCTCACCCGGCTCACGCCCTCGTCGCGGAAACCGTCGCGGTTGTAGGTGCCGCGCACGAGCAGCGTTTGGCCCTGGGCCCCCACCACGGCCAGCACGCCGTTGTTCTGGGGCGTATTCAGGGCGTCGAGGCGCTGCGGGGGCCCCCAGGTTTTACCCTTGTTGGGGCTTTGGGCGGCCCAGGCGTCGCCGGTGTCAGTGTTGCCCTCGGTGTTGCCCACAAATTTGGTGCGGCCGAAGTACAGCGTTTGCCCGTCGGGGGCCAGCACCGGGCCAATTTCGTTGCCCGCCGAGTTCAGCGCCGTCAGCGGCTCGCGGGGCCCGAAGCCGGGGCCCGTAGCCACGTTCAGGCGCAGCCGGAACAGGTGCCACTGCTGGCTGGCCCGACCGTTGGCCTTCTGGGCCTGCATGGGCGTGCCATTGAACTTGTCGGCGGCGGCCAGGCCGGCCACGCGGCCTTCCAGCCGGTTCTCAAACAAAAAGCTACCCAGGGGCCCCGCCGGCACCAGCCGCCACTGCTGCCCCAGCCCGCCCTGAAACGGCTGCTGCACCAGCGGCACAGCCTCGCCGGGCTTGGGCACCGTCAGGCACAAGGTACTGTGCTTGGCCTCGATGCGGAAGTATTCGCTGCCCGCCGCCACCGGCACAAAGCGCCACTGCTGGCTGTTGGAATGCGTGAATTCCCACTGCACGGCCGCGTCGCCGGCGTTGGTGCCGGCGCCCACCACGTCGAGGCAGCGACCACTGCCCCGGTCAATCAGGCCGTAGTAGGCCCGCTCGTCGGGTTGGAAGGAGCCCTGGGCCAGGGCCCCCAGCGAACAAAACAACAGCAGCAACGGCAGCAAACGAAGCATGGCGGGAGCGCACGGCCGGGCCGCACGCATTAGTTAAAGTAAGCGCAAAAGACGCTATGAACGACCGAAACGCCCGCTTGGCTGCATTTAGCGCTGCTGAAACTGTTTTATTTGAAGAAAAGCCGATACTCAGAAGCTGTTTCAGTTAATAAAAACGGTCCTGCTCATTGAGCGTCCGCGCAGTCGACGCCTCGCTCCCGCTGACTATACTCGTTGTGCAGTAGGGTGCGGGGCTTGCCCCCGCCCGTCGTTGAACAGAATCGTGGAAACGGCGCGAACGACGGGCGGGGGCAAGCCCCGCACCCTACCTCTTTCGCAAACCCACTTCGCGACGACTATAAATCAATTGATTACTGCCGCGGGATAGCGGCTTCGACTGCGCGGATGCCCGATGAGCATGACCGCTTGGAATACCCTTTTCTAACTCAAGCGACTGCTTAGTTCAAACCGTACTTGGTTAAAAACTTGCGGTTGAGGGCGGTTTGCTTGGTTTCGAGGCTGATGCGGCGGCCGTCGATGAAGGCGTAGGTGACGTTGTTGGTGCGCATGTCGAGCAGGTCGCCTTTGCTGAGCACGAGCGTGGCGCTCTTACCGGTTTCGAGCGAGCCATAGGCCTTGTCGATGCCCATGAGCTGGGCCGGGGCCAGGGTAATGGCCGTGAGGGCCTGCTCTTTGGTGAGGCCGTAGGCGGCGGCCGTGCCAGCGACGAAGGCCAGGTTGCGGCCGCCGGGGGCCTCCTGGCTGCCCTCGTAATCGAGGCAGTAGCGGATGCCGGCGGCTTGTAGCTGGGCGGGCAGCTTGTAGGGCTGGTCGTAGTCGTCAGCGTCGCGGCGGGGTAGTGCGTGCAGGCGGCTCACCACCACGGCCACGTCGTTTTGCTTGAGGAAATCGAGTACCATCCAGGCGTCGCGCCCGCCCACCACGGCCACCTTCTGCACCCCCAAGCGCTTGGCGAAGCGCACCGACTCGATGATTTCCTTGCCGTAGTCGGCGTGCAAGTACAGCGTTTTGCTGCCGTCGAACAGGCCGGCCAGGGCCGTCAGGCGCAGGTTTTCGCGGCGGCTGGCGGGCAGCTGGCGGTAGGCCGCCGCCTCGCCAAACAGCTGCTCCAGGTCACGCAGCTGGGTTTCGCGGGCTTTTTGGCGGCGCTCCAGGGCGGTGGCGTCCTCGGCCGGGTTGGTGCGGATGATGAGCTGGGGCCAGCTCAGGTGCTGGCCTTCGTCAGCGCGCACCACGGCGTCCTGCCAGTTCCAGGCGTCGAGCTGCACCACGCTGCTCTGGCCGGTCAGCAGGCCCCCGCGGGGCGTGGGCTGGGCCAGCAGCACGCCGTTCACGCGCAGCGTCGGCAGCACGTCCGAGTCGGTATTGTAGGCAATGAGGCTGCGCACGTTGGGGTTGAGGATGCCCACTTCCTGCTCATCCACGGTGGCGCGCACGGCTTCTACATCGGTGAGGCCTAGCGTGGTATTAGGCAAAATCAGGCCCGGGTACAGGTCCTGGCCGGTGCCGTCCACGGTTTCGTAGCCGGCCTTATCGGCCGTAAAGCCGCTAGCCGGACCAGCATAAGTCAGCTTGCCCTGGGCAAAGGCCACCGTGGCGTTGGGCACCACCGTGCCGTTGCCCACGTGCAGCGTGGCCCCGGTGATGAGCACCGGCTTAGCCTGGGGCCCCGCCGGGGCCGGTACCTGGGCCAGGGCTGGTAGGGCCCCCAGGGCAAGAAGAAGTGTAAATTGGAAACGCATGGCGTTGATTTTTAAGAGATGTAAGTGGGCAAACCGTAGCGTGGACGCTGCGAGTCCGCGCGGTTGAACGGTCGCCGAACGATTATCGGCAGGACAAAGCGAGGGCCGCGGACTACAAAGCCCGCGCTACAGCTTACTCCGCCAGGTCCTTCTCCTCGCCCAGCGTGTCGCAGTGCCAGGCGCCGTTGGCCTTGGCCACGGGCGGGCGCGTGGGGGCCCCGGCTTTCTTTTCGGTCAGCATGCGTTGCACAAGGCGCTCCCGCTCGCGGGCGATGTCGGCGCGCAGGGCCAGGTCGCTTTCGAGGCTAAACAGCTCGCGGCCATCCACAAAGGTGTAGGCGACTTTGGCGTAAATACTCAGCGGGTTATCAGTCCAGAGCACCACGTCGGCGTCCTTGCCTTCCTTAATGGAGCCCATGTGCTGGTCGAGGTGCAGCATTTTGGCGGGGTTGATGGTTACCAGGCGCAGGGCTTGCTCCTCGCTCAGGCCGCCGTACTTGATGGACTTGGCGGCTTCCTGGTTGAGGCGGCGGCTCATTTCGGCATCATCCGAGTTGATGGCCACGTTCAGGCCCTCCTTCGTCATGATAGCCGCGTTGAACGGAATGGCGTCCTTCACCTCGTTTTTGTAGGCCCACCAGTCCGAAAACGTGCTGGCGTTGATGCCACGGGCTTTCATCTTGTCGGCCACCTTGTAGCCTTCCAGGATATGGGTGAACGTATTGACCTTGAAGCCCATGCGGTCGGCCACGTTCATCAGCATGTTGATTTCTGACTGCACGTAGCTGTGGCAGGTGATGTGGCGCGTGTCGTGCAGAATCTCCACGAGGGCGTCCATTTCCAGGTCGCGACGCGGAGCGTCGGCGGTGGCCTGCGCTTTTTTGGATAACTTGTTGTAGGCCAGCATTTCCCGCTCGTATTCCTTGGCCCGGGTGAAGGCGTCTATGAACACCTGCTCGGTGCCCATGCGGGTTTGCGGGAAGCGCAACACGTTCTGCTCGCCCCAGTTGCTCTGCTTCACGTTTTCGCCCAGCGCAAACTTGATGAAGCCCGGGCCCCCCGCGATTTTCATAGCCTCGGCCGGGGCCCCCCAGCGCATTTTTATCAGCGCCGACTGCCCGCCGATGGGGTTGGCCGAGCCGTGCAGCAGCTGGGCCGCCACCACGCCGCCCGCCAAGTCGCGGTAAATGCCAACGTCTTCGGGGTCAATTACATCGCCAATCCGCACCTCGCTCGTCACCGACTGCGTACCCTCGTTCACGCCCTCCGAAATGGCCAGGTGCGAATGCTCGTCGATAATGCCCGGGGCCAGGTGCTTGCCCGTGCCGTCGATGCTGCGGCCGCCTTTGGGCAGCGCCAAATTCTTGCCCACGCGGCTGATTTTGCCATTTTCAAGCAGCACATCGGTATTTTCGAGCTTACCGGCGGCGTCGCTGGTCCAAACCGTGGCGTTTTTGATGAGCGTGGCGGTTTGGGCCGGCATCGCGGCGCGGCCGTAGGCGGCAAACGGGTACATGAGGGCCCCCAGCGCGGGCGCCGGCTTGGCCCGGGCCGTGTCGAGGCGGGCGGCGCGGGTGGCCTCGTCCTGGCGGCGGGCTACCCACTTCACCGGCGTGCCGTCGGCTAGCAGCCCCTGGCCCTGGAAGGTGCGCCCCTCCTGGGTGTAGTAGCCGCTGAGGCGCGTGGCGCCCTCGCCGGGCGCGGGGGCCCCAGGCGCGGTGCTGGGCTTCTGGCCCTTGCCAATCTTATCCTTTGGGTTGAAGACGATGGTGGTCAGGTCGCTGGTCACGGCCAGCGTGCCGCGGATGGTATCGCCGGCGGCGGGCACCACCTTCAGCTCGGGCGCTTCGGGCTTGCCCTGGATAAGGAAGCGGCCCTCGGGCTGCTGCCCAATTTGCAGCGTGTACACGCCGCGGTAGTCGGCCGGCACGGTGCTGAGCTGGTACCGCTCGCCCTGTACCCAGTTGTCGAGCAACACGTTGTCGTCGGCCAGCAGGTGGGCCGAGCAGACTACGAAGTTAGCCACCAAACCCGGGCGCAGGGACCCCACCTGGTCTTGGGCGCGCAGCAGCCGGGCGGGCGTATCGGTGAGGGCGCGCAGGGCGGCGGTTTCGCTCAGGCCGTACTGGCCGGCTTTGCGCAGGTTGGGCAGGAACTTCTTCTTGTCCTTGAGGTCGGCCGCCGTCAGGGCGAAGGGCACGCCCGCCTGGGCCAGGCGGGCGGCGTTGGCCGGGGCCAACTCCCAGTGCTTCAGGTCTTCAAGCGGAATACGGCGGGCGTCGTACACGTCCTCCACGTTGTAGGCCTCGGGGAAATCGAGCGGCACCACGAAGGTGGCCCCCGTGGCCTTCATCTCATCAAGGCGCTGGTACTCGTCGCCGCGCCCCTTGATGATGTACTGCACGCCGGCCTCGTCGCCCACTTTATCGGCTCGGATGGCCGACAATTTATCCCGCACCTGGAAGATGGTGGGCAGGCTTTTTTGCTGTGACAGGGCTTGCAGCGACAGGTTTTGCTCGCGGCGCGGGTTGCGCTTGTTCCAGGCGGCATCGAGGTAGGTTTGGCGCAGCAGCGCGATGCTGCCCATCAGCGAGGCGGGGTAGTCCTGCGTCGAGGTGCCCTTATCGAAGGAGAGCGCCGAGGCGGCCTTGTCCAGCAAAATCACCTCGTTCTCCTTGCGGTCGGTGTTGAGGCTCACCAGGGCCCCGGTGCCGCGCATGATGCCGTCGGCCTGCTGCGTGAGCACTGCTCCGAAGCCCAGGGCCCGGTAGGCAGCGGCCGCTTCGGCGTTCACCTTGAACAGGTCGGCGGCATTTACCTCGGGGTGTACGGCCTGGTTCCAGTCGTAGGCCCCGGGCTTTTGCGAGTCGAACTGGGGCCCCGCGTCGCGGCGGCCGCGGCGCTCGGGGACCTTAGTTTCGGGCACGCCGTAGGCCGTGTACACGTCCACGAAGCCCGGGTACACGAACTTGCCCTTGAGGTCCTGCACCACGGCGCCGGCCGGGATTTTCACCTTTGAGCCCGCCCCCAAGGCCTCAATCTTACCGTCGCGGATGACGAGCGTGGCATCCTCCAGGCGGGTTTGGTAGTCGGCGTAGAGCGTGGCGTGGGTGAAGGCGTACAGGCCGGGGCGCTGGTCGTACACGCCGTTGCGCGGGTAGGTGCTGGGCTGGGCCAGGGCCGTGCCGCCGGCCAGCAGCAGCCCGGCCAGCAAGGGCAAGGAAGTAGTGGTTTTTTTCATGCAGTGCGAAAGAAGGAAACGCCCGGCGGGGGCCCCGGGGCCCGGAGCGCGCCCGGGCCCGGTCTAAAAGTAACCGTCCGGGGCCCCGGGTTGCAACGGCTGGGCCGCATTGGCAGTAAGTAATCATCTAATTGTCTCCTCCTTCCCTCCTTCCCCATGCGCAAAGGCACCCAAGTATCCTGGAAATACGGCACCGGCACGGCCACCGGCAAAATCGAATCGATGCACAAAGAGCCCATCAAGCGCACCATTAAAGGCAGCGAAATCCACCGCAACGGCTCGCCCGACGACCCGGCCCTGGTCATCGTGCAGGAAAACGGCGACAAAGTGCTCAAGCTCCAAAGCGAGGTGAAGGCCGCATAGCCGCCCGGCTACTTGCACGTAAATACCACGGCGCTGGCGGCCGGTACGTTCACCACGAAGCTGCTGCCGCTGGCGCCGTAGCTGGTGCTGGCGGGGCTAAAGGTGCCATCGGCCGCCACGGCCTGGCCGCCCAGGGTAATGCCGTCGGTGGCGTCGAGGCCGGCCCCGGTGAGGCGCTGCATCGCCACGGCGCTCACCGCCTGGCCCGCCGCCACCGTCAGGCTAACCGGCGTGGCGCTTTCGAAGTTAAATACCGTAACTGTCTGGCTGCCGTCGGCTCCCAGGCTGGCGAAGGCTTGCACGTTGAGGGCAGTAATGCTCAGGTCCACGGGCTCGTAGCGGCCCTGGCTGCCGGCCTTGAAGAGCAGCATCCCGTAGTAGAGCGGCCGGGCTACAAACTGCCCGTTTACCAGCGCAATGGGGGTGTAGGCCCCGTTGCCACCGCCGTGGAAGTTGACGCCCGCCGCGTTGTGGGCGGCCAGCTGCCACATGAGGCGCGCGCCCCACAGGCCGGCCGCCAGCGTGTTGCTCACCCCCGCCTTGCCCCCGCCGTAGATGGAGTTAGTTTCGGCCACGCGGTAGGGCAGGTTGGCGGCCTGCGCCAGGGCGCTCGTGGTGGTGCTCATGGCTGCGTCGCGGGCGGGCAAGCCGATGAGGGTGGCGATGGTAATGCTAGGGTTGGAGGCCGGCCCCGCCTCGTAGAAGTGGGTGGTCAGCAGGTTAATCTTGCCCGCGGTGCCGGCGGCGAACGTGCTGGCCCAGTTGCCGCTAAGGTCGGTGGCGGGCCCGCTGAAGGCCAAGCCCGGCAGCAGCGGATGAATGGCCGCATAGTAGGCGTTGAAGTCGGCCACGTAATCGCCGGGGGTGTAGCTCGCCGTCCGGATGCCGTTGGAATGGTAGTCATTAGGCTCGTTGCCCACTTCGCAGCCCACCAGCCGGGGGCCCAGGGCCTGGCTCACGTAGCGGATTTCGGCCGTGGCGCGCGGAATGTCGCGGGCCGCGAGGTTCACCCCGAACAGCACCGGCATGCTCAGCTGCTGCACGAAGGCGGCAAAGCGGTCAACGTCGGTCGTGGTGATGGAGTCGGCGGGCGTGGTGGCCCGGCGCGCCTGGCCGCTCCAGGCGGTGCGGTCCACGCTGTTGCCCCCAATGCGCAGCAGCCCCGGCCCCAGGCCGTTGATGAGGTTGGCAAAGACCGGGTTGGCAGCGTTGAAGTAGGCCGGGTTGGTAATGGCCCCCATCTCGAAGCTCAGGCCGGCAAAATTGGCGGGCAGCGGCCGGCCGGGCTGGCCGGGGTGCAGCGCCAGCGTGAGGGGCGCGCCCTGGGCGGCGGGCAGGGCGGGCAAAGCCACCGGCGCTGGCGGGACCGGCGGGGCTGGGGACGCGGCTTCTTTCTGGCAGCCTTGGCTGCCGGCGCTTAGTAATAGCAGCAAGGCAAGAAACTTCCAGCGCATGGCATTGGGGGCGAGGGGTCAACCTGCGCAAGTTGCACCGCGGCCCGTGTGGCCGCCGTGAAGTGCAGGGGTGGCGCTGTCAGCCCCCGAAAAGCAAAGAGCGCCGACCAGCCGGCCGGCGCTCTTTGCGCAGTAATTAGGAGGCGGGCAAGCCAGTAGACCGGCTTACCAGTTGTCTTTGTCGGGCTTGATGAAGGCTTCCTTCTCCATCTCCTCCGGCACTACCACAATACCCTGCTGGAGCTTGGAATTGCGCTTACCGTAGAGGAAGTACACCACAAAGCCCGCCAGCATCCAGGCCAGGGCCACTTCCAGCGTGAAGGGGTCGAGGCCCACAATCAGCAGCGTGCACACCAGGGCCCCCATGATGGGCACCAGCGGGAAGCTGGGCGCGGAGAGCGGCGCGCGGAACGGCCGGGGCTGCTCGGGGTCCGACTTGCGCATGATCCACACGCCCAGGCTCACGAGCACGAAGGCCAGCAGTGTGCCGAACGAGGTGAGGTCGCCGGCCAGCGAGCCGGGCACGAAGGCCGCGAACAGGCCCACGAACACCATCAGCATCAGGTTGGATTTGTAGGGCGTGTTGAACCGGGGGTGCAGCTCGGAGAAGGCCTTAGGCATCAGCCCGTCCTTGGCCATCGAGAAGAACACACGGCTCTGGCCCATGAGCATCACCAGGATAACCGACGTGAAGCCGAGCAGAATGCCCACCGTCACGGCCGTGGCCAGCCAGCTATAGCCGGGCATGTGGGCCCGGATGGCGTAGGCCACCGAGGCCTCGCCGCCCAGGGCCGGGTCGGCAAATTCGCGCCAGCTGGCCACGCCCGTCAGCACGTGCCCGAACAAGATGTAGAGCACTGTGCAAATGGCCAGTGAGCCCAGAATGCCAATGGGCATGTCGCGCTTGGGGTTTTTGGCTTCCTGCGCAGCCGTGCTCACGGCGTCGAAACCGATGAAGGCGAAGAACACGATGCCCGCGCCCCCGATGATGCCGCCCAGGCCATGCTTAAAGAAGCCTTCGTAGGTGCGCACCACTTCGCCAGCCGAGTTTTTCACCACGGCGTCGGCCGGAATGAGGTAAGGCGTGTGGTTGGCCGGATTGATGAACTGCCAGCCGATGGCAATGAATACAATGACGATCAGTACTTTCAGCACCACCACCACGGCGTTGAACAGCGCCGACTCCTGGGTGCCTTTCACCAGCAGCAGGCTCAGGGCTACGATGACGAGCAGCGCGGGCAGGTTGATGAGGCCGTGCTGCGCCACGCCGTTCACCATGGCGTGCTCGAAGGGCGAGTGGCTTAGATTGTATGGCACACTGGTGCCGAAGACCTCCAAGAGCTTGTTCAGGTACTCGCTCCAAGCAATGCTGACGGTGGCCGCGCCCAGGGCGTACTCCATGATGAGGGCCCAGCCGATAACCCAGGCCACAAACTCGCCCATAGTGGTGTAGGCGTAGGTGTAGGCCGAGCCGGCAATCGGAATCATGGCCGCAAACTCGGCGTAGCACAGGCCCGCAAACACGCACCCAAAGGCCGCCAGGATGAAGGCCAGCGTGATGCCCGGCCCTGCGGCCTGCGCGGCGGCGGCGGCGGTGCGCACAAACAGGCCCGCCCCGATGATAGCGCCCACGCCCAGGGCCACGAGGTTGCCAGCGCCCAGCGTGCGCTTCAGAGCCCCGTGCCCGGTAGAGTTGGCTTCACCCAGCAGCACCGCCAGGGGTTTTTTGGCAAAAATACTAGCCATATTTTAAAAAAAAGAGAAAGTTGAGGGAAGGGAGAAGCCGCAATTGCCCGCGCCGCAGCCCAGGGTCCGAAATATAGGCAGCTTTTTTGGGCCCCGGCCCAATTTCTGGCACCCTGCTTGCAAAGCGTTGGACGAAGCCGCTTAAACCGGGCGGGCCTTCCGCCCCCCAACTTACTCGCACTCATTTTCTTTCTTCGCCATGAATAAGTCCCTCGCCCTATATGTCGCCCTGGCCCTGGCCACTACCGGCGCCTTTGCCCAAACTGCCCCGCCGGCCGCCGCTCCGGCCCCGCCAATGGCCCGCAAGGGCCCCCACAAAATGAAATCGCCGGAGCAAATGGCCGCCCGCCGCTCCCAAAAAATGGCCCAGCAGCTCAGCCTCAGCCCCGACCAGCAAAGCCGCCTCCAGGCCGCCCTGCTGGCCGAGCGCCAGGGCATGACCGCCGCCACCGGCCCGCCCCCCGCCGACCGCAAGGCCCTGCACCAAGCCATGCAGGCCAACCACGCCCAGTACGAAGCCCAGGTGCAAGCCATCCTCACCCCTGCCCAGTTCACGCAGTACACGGCCATGCAACAGCAGAAGCACACCAAGGCCAAAGCCAGGCGCCAGCAGCGCACAAGCCTGGCCCCCAATAACTAACGCCGACATTATTCCACCGCGCGTTTTGTAAAAGCCCTAAGCCGCCTGGCTGGGGCTTTTTTGCGTTTGGGGCGGGGCGGGGGCCCGGGCGGCGGGCCGGCGTTGGGCAGCGCCGTTTATATTTGGCTAAACCGATGGGGCCCCGGCGGAGTTACTTCGGCTTCGCCGGGGGCCCGCCGCCGCGCTTCCACGCAAAACTTCCCCCATGCCCCCTCTCCCCAGTAGCGCGGCCCCGGCCGTGCAAATCCAACAGTTCTACGACAAGGGCCTGGCCCAGGCAAGCTACGCCGTGCGCTGCGGCCGCCAGGTGGCCCTCATCGACCCGGGCCGCGACCCGCAGGTGTACTACGATTTTGCCGACGAGCACGAGGCCAAAATCGTGGCTGTCATCGAGACGCATTCGCACGCCGATTTTGTGTCGTCGCACCTGGAAATTGCCGAGGAAACCGGAGCCCGCATCTACTGTAGCAAACTGCTGGGGGCCCAGTACGCGCACCACGACTTCGACGATGGCGACCGCATCGCCCTCGGCACCGTGGAGCTGCACGCCGTGAACACGCCCGGCCACTCGCCCGACAGCATCAGCGTGCTGCTGATGGACGACCTAGCCCAGACGCGCGCTGTGTTCACCGGCGACGCCCTGTTTGTGGGCGACGTGGGCCGGCCCGACTTGCGCGAAGACGCCGCCGCGGGCGGCCACACCCGCGAGGCCCTCGCCGCCCAGCTCTACCAGAGCACCCGCCGCAAGCTGATGACGCTGCCCGGCACCACCAAGGTATACCCCGCCCACGGCCCCGGCAGCCTATGCGGCAAAACCACCAGCCCCGACCTCGACAGCACCATCGCCCGCGAGCTGGCCACCAACTACGCCCTCCAGCCCATGTCGGAGCCCGAGTTTGTGCAGGCCTTGCTCGCCAACCAACCGTTCGCACCCAAGTACTTCGGCCATAGCGTACATCTCAATAAGCTGGGCGCCAAGGCCTACGAGGCCAGCGTGCGCGCCGTGCCCCACCTGCCGCCCGGCACCGCCCCGGCTCCCGGCGTACTGCTGATCGACACCCGGCCCGCCGCCAAGTTCCGCGCCGGCCACCTGCCGGGAGCCCTAAATTTGATGGACGGCGTCAAGTTTGAAACCTGGCTGGGCTCCATAGTGGGGCCCCAGGAGCCGTTTTATCTAATGGCCGATTCCCACATTGCGCTGGACGCCGTGGTTCGCAAAGCCGCCAAAATCGGCTACGAAACCAACATCAAAGGGGCCCTGCTAGCCCCCGCCGCCCGGCCCGCTACCGCCCCGGAGGTCGACGTGGCCGCCGTGCGCCAGCACCCCGAGCGCTTCACCGTCGTCGACGTCCGCAACCCCGCCGAGACTCAGCCGCCCCTCTTCCCCGGGGCCCTAAATATCCCGCTGCCGAAACTGCGCGAGCGCGCCCACGAAGTCCCCACCGACAAGCCCATCTTGGTGCACTGCGCCGGCGGCTACCGCTCGGCCGCCGGCGCCAGCATCCTGGCCGCCGCGTTTCCCGAGGCGGAGGTGTTCGATTTGGGGGAGGCGGTGGAGGGGTTTTTAATAGGTGCTAGTACCTAAATTATTAAATTGAATAAAAAATGATGCAATAAGATATTTCCTGCTTAACCATTCAGGTATTTATAGCTAACTATTCTAAGCGCAGACAACTTAATTTATTACAAATTATAACACATTAATGATACTAATTATTAGGTTACTTATTTTATCGATCATCGACTACTTAATCATCTGGTTTTATGTAAAGCAAATAGATCCAGACCCAAGTATTTCAATTGCAATAATACTTTTAGTACCCGCAGTAATTGTAATAAATTTAGCCATTGCATTACTGTTGCATTTTATCAGGAGGCAGTTTGTTAAAGTATTTTTAGTCAATTCTATAATTTCGGCAATTTTGATGAATATCATCTTTACACAAAGAATTCGCGAGCATCAAAAAATAAGATTTGAAAGTTGGACCTTTAAAACAGCTAATAGATCTTTTGAAATCACAGATGGGAAGTTAGATCATTCATTCAGTATGAGTGAAAGAATTACTTCGGGATCTTCAATCGAATTTTTGCAAGGAAATTTTATTGTAAAAGGTAACGATTATTACTTGACAACTGATTCAAGTAAATACGTAATAAGAAACAGTTTTTTATATGGATTCAGGAGTAAGGATAGTATTATTCGACTTTTAAAAGTCGAATAATGACTAATTATATTACTGGACATTATTTGTAACTAGATGCGCGTATTGCACACCGCCGACTGGCACCTGGGCCAGCATTTCCTAACCGGGCAGGAACGCCTGACCGAGCAGCGGGCGTTTCTGACGTGGCTGCTGGGGGCCGTGCAAACCCACGGCGTAGACGCGCTGGTGGTGGCCGGCGACGTATTCGACACCACCACGCCCTCGCACGCGGCCCAGGAGCTGTACTACAATTTCCTGGTGCAGATGCAAGGGACCAACTGCCACGACATTGTAGTGGTGGGCGGCAACCACGACTCGCCCACCCTACTCAACGCCTCGCGGCAGCTGCTGCGGCGGCTGCGCATCCACGTTGTGGGCGGCGTGCCCGCCGATCCCGCCGAGCAGGTGGTGGCCCTGGCCGAAACCAGCGGCCGGCCCGCGCTGGTGGTCTGCGCCGTGCCGTTTCTGCGCGACCGCGACATTCGCCTCGCCGTGGCCGGCGAAACGCCCGACGAGCGCCAACTCCGCGTGCGCCAAAGCATTGCCGCCCACTACGGGGCCCTCGCCGCGGGCGACGCCGTGCGGCGCCTGCGCGAGCAGGACGTGCCCGTGCTGGCCACCGGCCACCTCTACGCGGCCGGCGGGGAGGCCCGCGAGGGCGCTGAGCGCGATGTGCACATCGGCGGGCTAGGCTCGGTGGGGGCCCCGGATTTTCCAGCGGCATTCGACTACGTGGCCCTCGGGCACTTGCACCGGCCGCAGGTGGTGGGCGGGCAGGCGCACATCCGCTACTCGGGCTCGCCGGTGCCGCTCTCGTTTACCGAGGCCGACGACCGCCAGCAGGTGCTACTGCTAGATTTCAAAGGCGCCGGGGCCCCCACGATTACCGCCCTACCAGTGCCCGTGGTGCGCCGCCTCCAACGCTTCCACGGTACCCTGGAGGAAGTAGAAGCCAATATTTTGGCCTACGACAACGCCGCCTTCGAGCTGGTGGCCTGGGCCGATATCCAGGTACGTTCCGACGAGTCACAGGCCGAAGTGCAGCGCCGCGTGCAGGCCGTGCTGAAGGAGCGCGCCGCCCACGTGCAGGCTCCCCGCGGCGCCCGCCACCAGCGCGCCACCGAGGCGCCCGACGTGGCCACCGCCGCCGCCGGGCCCCTGGTCTTCCTGCACGATTTGACGGTGGACGAGGTATTTGGCCGGCGCGTAGCGGGCCTGCCGCCCGGGCGCGCCGCCGCCCTCACCGCCACCTTCGGCGAGCTGCGCCAGCTACTGGCCGAAGCCGACCCACAAGCCTGGGGCGGCGAGGAAGGCTAGGGCAGCTTGAGTTAATTCTTTGGCTCTTGGAACGATGTAGAGACGCATCCTTGCGTCTCCCGCTTGAACGATGTTCGGACGAGTCGTTCAAGCGGGAGACGCAAGGATGCGTCTCTACATCGTGCTACGCTAGAGCGGTTTCCAAATCACTGTACATGATATCCACAATGGTCAAACCAATTTTTGGCATCCTGTTCGGTTACCCACTCGGCGGCGGCCCGGATGGCTTCCTCCAGCAGGTCGCGGGTACGGGCCTTGGCGGTGCGCAGCCACGTCTTGAGCTTGCTAAAAGCCAGTTCAATGGGGTTGAAATCAGGCGAATAAGGCGGCAGGTAGCGCAGCCGTGCCCCGTATTTGCGCACGATATCGTCCAGCCCGTCCACCTTATGCACGGAGAGGTTGTCGAGTACCACCACGTCGCCCGGCCGCAGGGTGGGGCCGGGCACCTGGTCGAGGTAGGCGGCAAACACGTCGCCGTTGACAGCCCCGTTGACAGCCCCGTTGACGCTGAGCAACGCCCCGAGCCCGTCCGGGGTCAGGGCGGCGAGGAGCGTCACGTTCGGGCCGCTGAGCAACGGCACGGCCTGGTCCAGGCGCTGGCCGGCCGGGGCCCGGCCATAGCGGCGGCAGTAGGGGAGGTTAGTGCTCGTCTCGTCCACGAATACGAAACGGGTAACATCTTCTGGCTGAATGGCTTCCAAAAACAAGCGGCGCAAGGCTACGACGCGTTCGGTGTCACGCTCGGCGGCGTGGATGCTTTTTTTTTGCGCCCCCACCCCAGGCGCTCGACCGCCCGCCACGTACTCGTGCGGCTCAGGGCCGGGCCGGCGGCGGCGGCCAAGGCGAGGCTTATTTCGGCCAGTGTCGCGTCGGGCTGCGCCACCAGACAGGCCCGCAACAGGTCCTGGCCCGCAACAGGTCCTGGCCCGCCGGGTCCAGGCGCGGCATCGGGCCGCCGCTCGCGGGCAGGGCCGCCAGCGAACCGCTCGTACGTTGACGACGCAAAAGCTTGTCCACGAAGGAGATGGAAACGCTGAATTGCGCCGCCACTTGGTAAATCCGGGCCTGCGGCGCGGCACATGCCGCCGCTACCCGTTCCCGCAAATCAATCGAATACGCTTTCATAACAGAAGGTACGTGAAATTCTGTACATTGAATTGGAAACCGCTCTAACACCTTCTTAGCGGCTGTGGCGGCGCTTGGTTTTGCAGGGCCCCTGCGTAATTTTCTGCACCAAAACCTCTATCTACTTCAGAATGAAAAGATTCTTATTCCCTATTGCCTTATTATCAGGTTTGGGTACCGTGCAGGCGGTTCAAGCCCAAGGCTCTTTGGTCCACCTCGTCACCGCGGGCACTACGCTGGGCGTCCGGGCCCTCATGAAAAACAAGCAGCCCGTGCCCGTAAAGCCCATCGACCAGGCCACGGCCAACAAAAACGCAGCCGCCAATACCGCTGCCATCATCGCGGCGCAGCCCAAGGAGCTGGTGCTGCACCGCACGCCCACCGACCAACTGCCCAAAAAAGCCGCCGAGCAAATTACCGCCCTGGAAGCCCAGCTCGAGCAGTGCCACGCCGCCATGCTCGCCAACCCCAGCGGCATCATCTGCACGCCCGAGCAGCGCGCCGCCATCCAGCGTGCCGCCGTAGGCGTGGCCCGGGCCCAGTCCAGCTGGAATTTGCAGCCTTATCAGCAGGAAATGGCTTATTACCAGGCCGAAGACGCCCGACGCCAGCAAGCCGTCGCCCCCGTCGCCCCCGCCAAGTAGGGCCCCGCACCAGTCAGCCGCCGCTGAGCCGCATTACGTGGCCCAGCGGCAGCTTTTTTGTTGTAATGAACAGCGGTTACCTGCCTTCCCTTTTTTTTAGCCGTCGCCGCGCGGCGCCCGCCATGCCGGCCCCCGTTGCCGCCCAGGGCCCTCATTCTGCCCACGGCCTTGCCGCCCGCAGCGGCGGGGCTGGCAGCACGGCAGGGGCCCCGCCACGGGACCCAACGCCCTCCGTTTGCCTTTTCGGGCCGGGCCGGGGCCCAGCGCCCGCCGTACCTTCGGGGTGTCTTGTGGGAAATTTGTTAGCATGAAAATTATCAGCGTCCGCTTCGCCAACCTCAATTCGCTGCCGGGCCCCTACCTCATCCGTTTCGACGCCGCGCCGCTGGCCGACACGGGCTTGTTTGCCATCACGGGGCCCACCGGGGCGGGCAAAAGCACGCTGCTCGACGCCATCGCCGTGGGCCTCTACGGCCGCGTGCCGCGCCACGACCGCCAGGTGGGCGAGATGGTGAGCCGCCACGCGGCGTTCGCGTTTTCGGAGGTGGAGTTTGAGGTGCACGAAACCGACGCCGACACCGGCGCCGTGGCCCGCGTGCGCTACCGCTCGCGCTGGGAAGTGAAGCGCAAGGTGCGCGGCGACGACAAGGGCGGCCTCGGCCAGGATGCCATGTCGCTGGTAATGAGCCCATCCAACGAAGCCATCGTCAGCGGCAAGGAAGCAGTTCCGGCCAAAGTGGGCGAGCTGTCGGGCCTCGATTTTGGGCAGTTCGAGCAATCGGTGCTGCTGAGCCAGGGCAAGTTTGCGCGCTTCCTGCACGCGCCGGAGAAAGAGCGTAGCGCACTGCTCGAAAAGATGACTAACGTGGGCATCTACTCGCGGCTTTCGGTGGCGGCGTTTGAAAAAGCCAAGGCAGAAGAACTGCAAACCAAGCTTCTACGCGCCCAGCTCGAAGCCACCCGCCTGCTGCCCGACGACGAGCGTGGGGCCCTGGAAACCCAGCTCGACCGCCTGCACGAGGAAGCCGAAGGCCACTATGAAGAGCAGCATGAGCTGACAATCTTCCTCACTTGGCGCGCCATTCTGGACCAGTTAGAGCGGCAACTGTACAAAACTACCAGCGAAACCGAAGATTTGCGCCGCACCGAGGAGTTACTCCGGCCTGATTCCGCTCGGCTTGACGGCCACCTCCGCGCTACTAACCTGGGGGCCCCATTGGCTTTGGCCGCCGCCGCAGAGCAGGAATTGAACCGCGATGTGGCGCAGCTCGAAGCCCTGGACCAGGCCTTGCCCCTGCTGGCCCAGGCTACCCAAGAGGCCGAAGCGCGCTACAGCGCTGCCGCCGATAGCCACACCGCTGCGCTCACCACTGAAGACCAGCTACGGCCCGTGCTGCAAGCGGCCCGGCAGCAGGACGCCGAAATTGCTTCAGCGCAGCAGCGGCTGACGAAAAACCATACGGCCCACGACCATAACCAGGCGGCGCACGAGGTCGAGCAAGCCGCTTGGCAAAAAACGCAAACCCACGACTTGGCCGCGCTGGGCCAGCAGCAAACCGCCTCGGAAGCCTGGCTACTGGCCCACAACCACGAAGCCCAGCTAAAAGATGAGTTAATCGAAATCGGTGCCCAGATTAGTGACTTGGAGTCGGTGAATACCGAATTGGCCACACTCGAAGCCCAGCAGCAAGCTCATCTCCAGCAGCTGGCCGAGGCTACGGCCGACCACAAGCGCCACGAGCAGGCCGGCGCTGGGGCCCGGCAAACCCAGCAAGCCCTGGTGGAGCAAGGCCGGCCCAGCCGCGACGAAGTGACCGAGCTGCTGCGTGGCACCGACGCCGACGCCCTGGCCCAGCACGACGCCGACCTCACCGCCCGCCTGCAACTGGTGCAACGCCTGCTGCCCCTGGCCCAAGCCGCCCACGACCACGCGGCCCGCGCCCAGGGCCTGCACCAGGAGCACGCCCAGGAAGAAACAACCCGGGATCTGGCCGAAACAGCTTTCGCGCACCTCACCGAACGCCAGGGCGACGGCCAGCGCCTGCTCGACAGCTACCAGCGCGAACTGCGCGCCCAACAGGCCCTGGCCGACCTCAACGCCCACCGCCAGCAGCTGCAAACCGACCAGCCCTGCCCGCTGTGCGGCGCGTTGGAACACACTTTTGGGGCCGATTTCGCGGCCGATGCCAACGAGTATGAGGTGCGTGTGGAGGCGCAAAAGCAGGCCCTGGCGCACCTGAGCGCAGAGCTGACCCGAACTGGGCAGGACTTGGTGCGCCGCCGCACCGAGCAGCAGCAGCGGCGGGCCCGCCACGACGAAACCACCGCCGCCGCCGAACTTGCCCGCCGCCAAGCCACCGAACTGGCGGCTGCCCTCGCGCCGCCCCTCCCCGACCTGGCCGACCTCGCCGCCGTGCAGCATTTGCTGGACGATACCGCCGCCGCCCAGGCCACAACCGGAGCCGCCCGCCGCCGCCTCGTTGTCCTCACCGAGCAGCTGGCGCAGCTGCGCGCCGACCATACCGCCGCGGGCGCGGTCATCAAGCAAGCACAGGAAGAAGCCCAGCGCGCCACCGAGCGGCAGCAAAAAGCGCAGCAGAGCCTGGGGCCCGTGGCCGCGGGGCTAGCCAATTTCTGGGAGCAAGCCGACAACTACCGGGCGGTCATCCAGGGGCTGCTGGTGCCGCACAGCTTGCGGCTGCCCACCGCGGGGCAGCCTTATAGTGGAGTGCGGGTTACGCTGGAGGAGCGGGCCAACGAATATTTAGCCCAGGCCCAAAGCCTGACCGATTTGCAGCACAAGGCGGCCACCCTTCGGGACCGGCAAACCGACCGTGCCGCCACTTTGGCCCTGGCCCAAGCCACGCTCCGGGCCACCGCCCAGGCCTTGGCCGCCGAGCAGCAACTTCTCGACCAGCTACGGACCGACCGGCTTGCTCTCTACGCCGGCTCCGACCCCGCTGCCGACGCCGAGCAGCTGCACCAAGCTACTCAGCAGCTGGACGAGGCTAAGCAGCTGGCCTTTAGTCACCGAGGCCAGCAGCAGCAGAACCTGGCCATCAAGCAGGCTGCCCAACGCACGCTGAACGCCCAGCTGACTGAACACCGCGCCGCCCACAACGCCCGCCAAACCGAGCTGGCCGCAGCCCTGGCAACGGCCGGCTTCCACGACGCAGCCGAAGCCCGGGCCCTGCTGCTGCCCGCTGCTGAGGCCGAGCGCCTGCACCAGCGCCGCCACGACCACCTAGTGGCCCAGACCGCCGCCACCCGCCGCCTCGCCGACCTCACTGCCGAGCTGGGCCATCACGCCGAGGCCGGTCTCACGCCCCATACCGGCCCCGAATTGGATCGACAGCTGGCGGAGCTGAACAAGGCCGACGATATTTTGCAGCAGCAGCTGGGGGCCATCAGCAACCAGCTGAGCCAGGACGATGCGGCACGCCTGCTGCTAGCCGACGGCCTGCGCGCCTTGCAGCAGCGGCAGTTGGAGGAGCAGCGCTGGCAGGATTTGAGCGAGCAGATTGGCTCAGCCAAGGGCGACAAGTTCAGCCAGTTTGCCCAGGGCCTCACGCTGAGCCACTTGGCGCGGCTGGCCAACCTGCGCCTGCGCCAGCTCACGGGCCGCTACACCATCCTCAAAACGCCGAACCGCAACCTGGAGCTGCAAATCATCGACCACGACCAGGCCGACACGGTGCGCCCGATGGCCTCGCTCTCGGGCGGCGAAAGCTTCTTGGTGAGCCTGGCCTTAGCCTTGGGCCTGAGCGAGTTGGCCGGCCACAAGGCCCGCATCGAGTCGCTGTTTATCGACGAGGGCTTCGGCACGCTTGACCCCGACGCGCTGAACACGGCCCTCGATGCGCTGGAGCGCCTCCAGCACTCGGGCAAAATGATTGGCATCATCTCGCACGTGGCCGACCTAAAGGACCGCATCGGCACCCAAATCCGCATTCAGCCCGGTGCGGGCGGCACCAGCACCGTGCGCGTGGTGGACGTGATGGGCACCGAAACTTCGTGCGAAGCGTGAGGCAATGCGGCCGCGGCGGGCCCACGCCTGGGGCCCCTGGCGTTCAGCCGCACGGGCTCACAAAATTTGTTCCTGAATCAGAAAAAGAACAGAACGTTATGCTTCGCTGCGCGTTGCATGACGTTCTGTTTTGTACGGCTTTTATTCGAAAACAACTCTGTAGCTTCTATGCCCTGATGGCTTTCACCTCGGTCCAGGTCCAGTATTTTTTGGGCTGAATATTGGCGTAGCCGGCACGCAGAAACGCCAGCACTTCCTGCTCCACTGCCGCTGGGGCGAGCGACGAGGTGTAAATCGGACGGCCGTCGGGGTCGGCGTAGCGCTGGGCTTTGCTGAGCTTACGGGGGCCCGCCAGGCGCAGCAGCGGCCCGGTATCGGTGGGCCCGTCGGCTACCCAGATGCGGCCGCTGGTTTCCAGCCCGTTGAGGCGGGCGGCCAGGGGCCCCAGCGCCAGGCGCGGCAGCGTGGGGCGGCTTTCCAGGTCAATCCAAGTGGTGTACTTGCACTCCAGCTCGTAGCGCTGGCCGTCGTAAAGGCTCAGCACCCAGTCGAAGCCCGCCGTGGGCCCAAACAGCGCGTAGTACGGCAGCGGCCCGGGCGTACGAATGACCGCCAGGCCCACATCGGCGTGGCTAACCCGCTGCGTACCATCATCCTGGGCCACGGCCACGGCTGCTTTAACGCGGGCGTATTCGGGGCCCCAGGCGGCGCGGCCGGCTTCGGGATTTTCCAGGATTTCGGCGAAGCGCGGCAGAAACCAGGCGAATTTCTCGGCCGAAGCCTCGTCTTCGCGCCGCTTCCGGGCGGGGGCCCCAAAGGGCTCGTAGAAGCGCGCTTTTTCCTCAGCGTTCAGCCAGCACACCAGCTGCAACGCTGCATCGGCCAGCGGATTAACCCAGTCCAGCTCCCGAAAATCGCCTAACGTGGCCACCAGGCGCAGCAGCTGCTCGTGGCGCAAGGCCAACGCCGGGTACAGCAGGGCCCACACGCCCACGAAGCCATCAACGTCGAAGTGGTTGGCCGTCACGGCTTGCGCGGCGAGCCCGGGCGTTTCGGGGTGGTGCAGGGCGCGCAGGGCCGAGCCGGCGCTGGTGTCGTCGCGCAGGGCCCCCGGAGTGGCGGCGCCGCGCCAGTGCGCCAGGGTGAGGGCTGCGCCCAGGCCCACGCTGTCCACAACAATGGTTGGTTGCTGCCGCACGGCGGCGAAGGGTACGAAGTAGCGGTTCATGGCGCAAAGGTGGGGCCCTACACTCGCCCCCGGCGGTTAGTGATGCGCTCGACGCGCTGCTTCTTCACCCAGCGCAGATAGGTTTGGAGCTCCTCAGCGGCGCGCAGGGCCGCCACCGTGGCGTAGGTCCGGGCCAGGGCCCGGTTGCTAAGGAAGCGGTGCACGCTGCTGTGGCAGGGCTGGCACAAATCGACGGTGGGGCCGTGGCGGCCGCCTTCTTCGCGGGGCACCAGGTGGTGGCGCGAGGTGGCCTGCACCGCACGCTCGCACAGGCCGCAGCGCGGGGCGGAGGGCCCCGGAACCGGGAGCCAGGGAGCAGGCAGCGAAACGCGGCGGCGGGGCATGGGCACAGACCGGCGCAAGAGCGGCCGGCGGGAAATAAACCCCACCGGCCGCCGCTGAGTTGCCGCGTTCTTAGGAATTTTAACAAAAATTCTTACCTTGGGCCAGAACCGCCAAGCCCCAATTTTTAGCTAAATCCTCATTCATCCCTTCTTACAATTTTTTCTTATTTAAGCTATATGAAGCCTATACACTACTCGCAATCAGTATTTTCCACCGTTCGCTGGAGCTGGGTACTGGGGACCCTGGCCCTACTGTGGATGGCCGCCCCGGCGCCGGTCCGCGCCCAAACCTGGATGGTGAGCACCACGGCCCACGTCACGCTCGGCGTACTCGACAAGTACGGCCAGCTGGGGCCCTATACGGCCACGTTCGTAGTGCACAACGAGGATACCGGCAAAGACTACCAGCTGGTGCGGGCCATCGAAAAGGGCCAGAACGGCGTCGACGTGCTGTTCCCCAGCGAAGGCTCGTCGGTCGATTATTTTAAGGCCAGCACCGGCCAAGCAGCCCCCGCCACCCCCGGCCGCTACACCTGGGAGTGCCTGGTAAAGGGCAAGCGGGCCGTGGGCGGCCACTTTGCCCTACCCGAGGTGGGCAACGACGTGACCGTGGTGCAAAAAGAACGGCCTTAGCGCCCGGCCGCGCCATTCTTTTCGTTGCTGTTACCAAAAGCCCGGCGGCCGCCGGGCTTTTTTCGTTGAAGGCCCAACGCCCCGCTGCTGGGGCCCTAATTACCGCTAACCGGTCCCGCCATGCCCCGCAAGTCCTTCGCCGAACTCATCGATAGCCCCGGCATGCCCGTGCTGGTCGACTTCTATGCCGACTGGTGCGGCCCGTGCAAAACGATGGCCCCCATCCTCCAGCAGTTTGCCGCCCAGCACCAGGGTAAGCTGCGCGTCATCAAAATTGACGTGGACAAGAACCCCGCCGTGGCCCAGCAGTACCGCGTGCAGAGCATCCCGACGCTGATTCTGTTCCGCCAGGGGCAACCGGTGTGGCGGCAGGCTGGGGCCGTGCCCGCCGCCGAGCTGGCCCGCGCCGTGGGGCCTTTTGTGACCAGCTAACAGCTTTTAACTAATTTAGGGCTTGCGCGCTTTTATTAATAAAATGTTGATTTTCAATATAATAAGTTTTGTTGACTTAAAACGTAAGCTATTGCCAATCAATGATATAATGCTCAAAGCGCGTAAGCCCTATAATTGCCGGCGGCGGCACACTAGTTGGGGCCGGCTGGCGTTGGGGCGGCGTACCTTTGCTACGCCTTACCCGTCGTCTATGCAATTAATTACCCTGGATACGCGCCGCTGGCAAGCGCTACTGTTAGTTATTGTTATACTGTTGTTTAGCACAGCAGTTAACGCGCAAGCCACCTTCACACTAAGCGGCACGGTGCGCGCCGCCGGCGGCGAGGCGCTGCCCGGGGCCAGCGTGGCTGTACCCGCCCTGAACACGGGCACAGCCGCCGACTCGCTGGGCCAGTTCCGCCTGACGCTACCGGCCGGGCGCTACCAGGTAGTGGTGGCGTTCGTGGGCTATGAATCGCTGACCAGCGACGTGAACCTGACCCGCAACCAGCGCTTCGTGTACCCACTCACGCCGAGTGAAAACGCGCTGGACGAGGTGGTGGTGCAGGGCACCCAAACCCTGGAGCAGAAGCTCAAAACCCCGCAAATGGGCGTCGAGCACCTCAGCATCCGCGAGGCCAAGCTGCTGCCGGCGCTGTTCGGCGAGGTCGATATTTTAAAAACCCTGCAGCTCAAACCCGGCGTGCAGTCCGGCGGCGAGGGCACTAGCGGCTTGTTTGTGCGCGGCGGCTCGGCCGACCAAAACCTATTTCTGGTCGACAACGCCACGGTGTACAACCCCAGCCACTTATTCGGCCTGTTTTCGGTGTTCAACTCCGACGCCGTGCAGAGCGTGGACCTGTACAAGGCCGGCTTCCCGGCGCAGTATGGGGGGCGCTTGTCGTCGGTAGTGGACGTGAAGCTGCGCGAGGGCGACCGCCAGAACTACCACGTGACGGGCGGGCTAGGGCTGATTTCGTCGCGCCTCACCCTCGAGGGGCCCATCAACAAGGGAAAGGGCTCATTTATTGTGTCGGGGCGGCGCACATATTTCGACATTTTCACCCGCGCCTACAACCGGGCCAACGCGAATAAAGATAACTTCACGCCCATCCCCGACTACTACTTCTACGACCTCAACTTCAAGGCCAACTACACCCTGGGGCCCAAAGACAACGTGTACCTGAGCGCCTACTTGGGACGCGACAAGTTTGGCTTCTCAGGGGCCACCAACGGCTTCAATTTCAACTTCGACTGGGGCAACACGCTAGCCACGCTGCGCTGGAACCACGTGTTCAACCCACGGCTGCTGGTGAATACCACGGCCACCGTGACCGACTACCAGTACAACCTGACCAATAAGCTCGACCAGTTCACGTTCAACCTGGGC
This sequence comes from Hymenobacter nivis, assembly GCF_003149515.1. NCBI lineage: Bacteria > Pseudomonadati > Bacteroidota > Cytophagia > Cytophagales > Hymenobacteraceae > Hymenobacter > Hymenobacter nivis. The sequence continues at coordinate 4,827,178 of NZ_CP029145.1, read as the reverse complement.
TCGTCCATCCGCGACTACGCCTTGCGTACCGATTTTGAGTATACGCCCAATGACCGCCACGCCATCAAATTTGGGGCGGCGGCCACGGCGCACCGCTTTGGGGTGGGCCGTTTGCAGGCAGGCTCGAGCGACGGCTCGGTAAACTTCGGGGCCGACGTGGGCTACACCGCCAACGAGGGGGCCCTGTACGTGGGCGACAACTTCCGGGCCACCGACAAGCTGCAAATCGACGCCGGCCTGCGCCTTTCGGCCTGGCACAGCGGCACCAACAACTACGCCGGCCTGGAGCCGCGCCTCTCCACCCGCTACTCCCTCAGCGACAACATCTCACTGAAGGCCAGCTACGCGCTGATGTACCAGTACGTGCACCTCGTAACCAACTCGGGGGCTACGTTGCCGACGGACATCTGGTACCCGTCGCGGCTGTCTGTTATGCCGCAGCGCTCGCAGCAGGTGAGCACGGGAGTGAGCTTTTTGCTGGGCGGCGGCAAGTTTTTGCTGACCGACGAGCTGTACTACAAGTGGGGTAAAAACCAGATTGACTTCAAGGACGGGGCCCAGCTGTTTGTGAACCCCGAACTAGACAATGAGTTCCTGTTTGGCAAGAGCTGGAGCTACGGCAACGAGCTGTACTTAGAGAAAAAAACCGGCAAAACCACCGGCTGGGTTGGCTACACCCTGGCCTGGGCCTGGCTGAACATCGGGCCCCAGCGCGGCACCACCGGCGTGAACAACGGCCAGGACTACCACCCCAACTACGACCGACGCCACAACCTGACCGTGGTGGTGCTGCACCAACTTAGCACGCGCGTCACTTTCACGGCCAGCTATATCTTCACCAGCGGCAACCTCACCACGCTGCCCCTGGGCCGCTTCGGCTTCCAGGACATTAGCGGGGCCAACGTTAACACCAATACGGGTAATACCACTGGCGGCACCGACCCACGCCCCATCCCCATCTACCCCGACCGCAACACATTCCGCCTCATCCCCTACTCGCGCCTCGACCTGGGCTTGGTGTACAAGCTGCGGCCCACGCAGCGCGGCGGCGAGCGTGACTTCACCTTCAGCGTGTACAACTCCACCAACCGCCGCAACGCCTACTTCGACTACTTCGAGACCGTACGCGACAAGACCACCGACCGCATCACCGGCTTCCGGGCCCAGCAGGTGTCGCTGTTCCCGCTCATCCCGTCGGTGACGTACAACTTCAAGTTTTAAGCCCGGATTTCGCGCCAATTCCCTTGCGCATCGCACTTGTGGGCAACCCATTAGCTATTCGTTATGAAGCCGATTCCCTTTCGTTATTTCGCCGCTGTGGGGGCCCTGGCCCTGGCCGGCTGCGGCAAGTTTTCGAACGACCTGGCCGTGGTGCTGCCCGAGTACAACTCGCAGCTGGTGGCCGAGTGCTACCTGGAGCCGGGCGTGGTACCGCGCCTCACCGTCACTGAGTCGCAGGCGTACCTGTCGGCGGTGCTGCCCATGGTACCCACCGACGTGACCGTGAACCTGACGCTGCCCGGCGGGGCCCTGGTGCCGCTGTACTACCGGCCGGGCCAGGACCCCATTACCAAGAAATTATACACCCACATCGGCACCGCGGCCTTGGTGGCTAAGCCCGGCGACACCTTCGGCCTCGATGTGCAGGACACCAAGGGCCGCCACCTCACCGGCACGGCCACCATGCCCACCACAGTGCCCATCGACTCGGTGAACTACAAGTTCAACGACAAGACCGGCGACAACCGCAAGGCTTATTTTCTCACCTACTTCAAGGACCCGCCCACGCCCGACGACGACTATCGCCTGCAACTCCACAAAGGCCTGCGCATTTACAGCAGCCCAGAGAACGACCTGACCGTCCAGGACCGCCTGCTCAATGGCCAGCTCTTTACACTAGGTACCAGCTACCGCTTCAACCCCGGCGATACCGTCACGGCCACCCTCTACCACCTCGACCCAGCGTTCTACCGCTTCCGCCAGTCGGTGAACGACGCGCGCAACGCCAACGGCAACCCCTTCGGCCAGCCCTCGGCCATCTACAGCACCGTGCAGGGCGGCGTGGGCGTGTTCACGGTGCTCAACTACACCCGCAAAACGATATTCTTATCGAAGTAATTAGAGTGGCCCCCGGATGACAAACGAACGTCATGCTGAGCGCAACGAAGTAGAGCCGAAGCATCTCTCCCGCTCACTAATCAAATGATATAGTGCTGCGGGAGAGATGCTTCGGCTCTACTTCGTTACGCTCAGCATGACGTTCAATTTTTACCGAACAGGCTCCCCGGGGGCCCTACAACCCTGCCACCACGGCCCGCAGCAGCGCCGTGAGGCGCGGCTCGGCGGCGGCGGCGGCGGCGAAGATGTCGGCCAGCACCACCGGCTTGAGTTGGCCGGGTGCGCACAAATCGGTGATGACCGAGGCGGCCAGCACGGGCAGGCCCATGTGCCGGGCGGCAATCACCTCGGGCACCGTACTCATACCCACCGCATCGGCCCCGATGGTGCGCAGGTAGCGGTACTCGGCGGGGGTTTCGAGCATGGGCCCCGGTAGGGCCGCGTACACGCCGCGGCGCGTGGTAAGGCCCTGGCCGAGGGCCTGGGCCGCGGCCTCAGCGCGGGCCAGCAGGTCAGCGTCGTAGGGCGCGAACATGTCGGGGAAGCGGGGCCCCAGCGCGTCGAGGTTAGCGCCCACCAAGGGGTTGGTGGGCAGTAGGTTGAGGTGGTCGTCAATCAGCATGATGTCGGCCAGCCGGAAGTCCGGGTTCAGGCCGCCGGCCGCGTTGCTCACCAGCAGCTGCCCGATACCCAGCAGCTTCAGTACCCGCACCGGAAACACCACCTGGGCCATGCTGTAGCCCTCGTAGTAGTGGAAGCGGCCTTGCAGCACGGCCACGCGCCGGCCGCCCAGCGTGCCCAGCACCAGCCGCCCGGCGTGGCTCTCGACGGTGGAGAGCGGGAAGTGCGGAATATCCTCGTAATTAAGGGTGTAGGCTACATCCACCTCCCGCACCAGGGCCCCCAGCCCGGTGCCGAGGATGATACCGGTGGCGGGCTGGAAATTACCGGACTGCTCCCGGATGTAGTCGGCGGCTTCGTGCAGGGCGCGCAGGGCCCCGGCAGCGTCAGGAAAACTCATGCTGTCAATTAGTTACTTCACAGTCAGGCGGTCGTTGCTCGGGTCGGCGTCCATGTAGATGCCGTTCACCAATTCCACCGTTTTAATGGCCTTCGCGCCGGGCAGGGCGATGGTAGCCTGCCGCTCGTTGGCGCGCCACACGGCTGGCGACTGGTGCACGGCGGCCGTGCTGCCGTCGGCGTAAGTCACTTTCAGGTTCACGGGCACCGCGAAGCCGCCCACGTTGCGCACCGCCACGGCGGGGCCCTGGGCAGTAGTCGTCACCGGGTCGAGAGCCAGGTCGATGTAGTTGTTGGTAAAGAACCAGTTGTTGAAAAACCAATTCAAATCCTGGCCCGAGGCGCTGTTCATCGAGTTGAAATAATCCCACGGAATAGGGTGCTTGCCGTGCCAGCGGGCCATGTACTCTTTCAGGCTTTTCTTGAATAATTCCTCGCCCAGCATATCCTGCAAGGCCAGGTAGCTCAGCGAGGCTTTACCGTAGGAATTGTTGCCGTAGCCGGCGCGCAGCTCACTGCTGGGCGTGATGATAGGCAGGTCCTCGGCCGTAGCCGGGTCGTGAATCCAGCGGTTCACCCGAAATTGCTTGTAGAACTCGTCGGCCTGCGCCGCCCCGTTTTCGGCGCGGCCAATGAACAGCTCCAGCGTCGTAGCCCAGCCCTCGTCCATAAAGGCGTAGCGGCTCTCGTTGATGCCCATGTAGAATGGGAAATATGTGTGAGCGATTTCGTGGTCGGCTACGAGCTGCGCAAACTTCAGGTCCTTCTCCGGGCTGTCGTTCACCATCATCGGGTATTCCATGTCGGCAAAGCCCTGAAACACCGTCATTTTGGTAAACGGGTACGGCACGCCGGGTAGGTTGCGCGAAAACCAGCTCAGCGCGTTCTGCCCGTTTTTCACGGCGTAGTGGAAGTCCGCCGTCGAGTCGGCGAAGGCGGCCTGCACGCTGGCGCGGCGCTTGGTTGCGGGGTCCACCACCACACTGGCGGCGTCCCATACATAATGGTCGCTCAGGCCCAGCGTCACGTCCGAAATATCCTTGGCCGTCCACACCCAGGTGTTCTGGGGGCCCTGGGCGGTGATATTTTTCTTAGCCAAATCGGCGGCCGTGGCAATGTGCAGCACCGCGTCACTGGTCATCGACTTAGCCAGTTGCTTGGCGTAGGCCAGCTGGAGCACCTGCTTGGGGTTTTGCAGCGTACCCGTGGCCCACACGAGGTAGTTGGCCGGCACCTGCACCCGCAACGTGTAGTCGTTGAAGTCGTTATAAAACTCCTTACTATCCACGAAAGGCAGCCGGTCCCAGCCGTTGTAGTCGTCGTACACCGAAATGCGCGGGTAGAAGTAGGCCAGGAAAAACGTGGTTTTGTCGATCATGCCTTCCCGGCCGCTTTCCAGCGAAATGGGGAAGTGCCAGGCAAAGGCCAGCCGCACCGAGTCGTGCGGGGCCAGCGGCTTGGCCAGCCGGACGACCTTCCAGGTGGCGGGGCCCTGGCCGGCAAACGGCCGCGCCTGGCCCGCCACGGCGAAGGAGTCAATCGTCATGCCCTCCGTGAGGTAGGCGGGCGCGGCGTCGCCCTCGCGGGCCGCCCCGGGCTGGTGAATGTTCTGCGTCAGCCGGATGGTCAGGCTCTTGAGCGTGTCGGGGCTGTTGTTGAAGTAGGTAATTTTCTCCCGGCCCCGAATGTCGCGCGCCGGCGGCGCGGCCTGCACCGTGATGTCGTAGCGGGCCGTATTCTGCCAGTACCGGGGCCCCGGGCGGCCGTCCATTGCGCGCGTTTGCTTGGCAAAGGCCTGCTTGATGTCGCGCGGCATGTACAGCGGCGCCTGGGCATGGACCGTGGCAGTGGTAAGGGCCAGCAGCAAGCCGGCAAAGAGAAATTGACGCATTGTTAAGTGTGCGAATTTGAATTTAATTGCCACTCATACTGAACGTAGTAAAGCATCTCTCCTGCGTAACTAATCCAATTAATTACTGCTGCGGGAGAGATGCTTCACTACGTTTAGCCTGACTATTTTTTATTCCCTGCTTCAAACAACTACTTGATTTCCAATTCATAAGGTAACTTAGCCTGCACGCCGCTCATCGTCAGCAGCTTCTGGTACTGGGCGTACACGGGGTACAGGGGCCCCAGCTTTGTTTTGAGGGCGGCTTGCATGCGGGCCTCGGCAGCAGCCTCGGCGTCGTCGCCGACTCCGAAGCGGGCCAGCAGCGCCTCCAGGCCCGATTTGCGACGCGGCAGGCGCTGCACCCGGTAGTCGTCGGCCTTGAGGTGGGCGCGGGCAGCGGCGATTTTCAGGGCCGTTTCGTAGTCGCCAAGCACGTCCACGAGGCCGTTGGCTTTGGCTTCGGCGCCGCTCCAGACGCGGCCCGAGGCCAGGCGGCGCAGGCGCTCCACGGGCATGTGGCGGCCCAGGGCGGCCTTGCTCGTGAAGTCGGCGTAAATCAGGTCCACGCTGTGCTGCAAGGTCTTTTTCTCGTAGTCCGACAGGGCCCGGGTGATGGTAGGCAGGTCCGAAAACTTGCCCGTCGTCACGCGGTCCACCGTGATGCCGAGCTTATCGGCCAGCAGCGGCTGGATGTTGGGCAGCACGCCAAACACGCCAATCGAGCCAGTAATCGAGTTCGGGTGGGCCACGATGGTATCGCAGGCCATGGCAATGTAGTAGCCGCCCGAGGCCGCCACATCGCTCATGCTGGCGATAATTGGCTTCACCTTTTTGGTGAGCAGCACCTCGCGGTAAATCACGTCGGAGGCTAGCGACGAGCCGCCGGGCGAGTTGATGCGCAGCACTACGGCCTTCACCTTGTCGTCGAGCCGGGCCTTGCGGATGGCTTCGGCAAACTTGGTGCTACCGATATTTTCGTCGGAACCTTTGCCGGTTACGATGTCGCCCTCAGCGTAGATAACGGCGATGCGGTTGCCGCTAGTCTTGCCTTCTTTTCCATCGGACGGGTTGTCGTCGGTGTAGTCGCTCAGGCTCACCAGGTTGGGCTTTTTATCTTTGGCCAGGCCCAGCTTGCCGCGCATGTAGTCCTGCACCTCGTCGAAGTAGCCGAGCTTGGTCACCAGCTTCAGGCGCAGGGCGTCGCTGGCGTCGTGCACCAGCATCGAGTCGGAAATAACGTGCAGGCGGGCGGGCGCAATGCCCCGCGCGGTAGCCACCTGGCCAATCATATGGTCGTTGAGCGAGTTCAGGTACGACACGGTTTGCAGGCGGGCCGAATCGGAGAAATTCTCGCGAAAAAACGGCTCCACGGCGCTCTTGAACGAGCCCACCCGGAAGATGTAGGGCTCAATACCGGCCTTCTCAAACAGCCGCTTGTAGAACATCACTTCCGAGCTTAAGCCGTTGAATTCCAGCAGGCCCTGGGGGTGCAGGTAGATTTCGTTAGCCATCGAGGCCAGGTAGTAGCTCTTCTCGGAGGCCGTTTCGTGGTAAGCCACCACGAATTTGCCCGACTTTTTGAAGTCGAGCAGCGCGTCGCGCACCTCTTCCAGCGAGGCCATGCCGCCCTGCACAATATCCAGGTTCAGCAGGATACCCTTGATGTCGTCATCGGTTTTGGCCCGGCCAATGGCCTCCTTCAGCGCCACCAGGCCCGTGGACGACTGCCGGCCACCCAGCAGATTGAAGTCGATGGACTGCCCGCGCTCGGTCAACGGCTCGTTCAGCTTCAACTCCAGCACCGAGTTGGCGGCTACGCTTTTGGTTTTGCTAGCGCTGCTGGCTACGCCCACGATGACGGCGAGCACGGCCAAGCCGAGGCCGAAAAACAGCACCAGTCCCACTAACGTGGCGAAGGTGAATTTAAAAAATTGACGCATAAAATCGCAGATTTTGCAGATTTGGTTAGATTTCGCAGATTCCAACGGCGCGGTAAGCGGCCGCTGAAAAATATGGGGCAAGATACGCCGCTCCCGTCCCGGCCGGCCTTTTGCGGCCCCAGACGGCGGCGGCTTTCTTGTTTTATGCTCGTCGCGCAGTGGGGTGCGGGGCTTGCCCCCGCCCGTCGTTGTACGATTGTCGCGCGGTTCGTGCAACGGCGGGCGGGGGCAAGCCCTGCACCCTACCGCTTATTCGCCAACCAATCCGCGGCGCATCCATGATTTTTTGGGGCCCCGGGAATCTGCAATTTTAGTAGCCGTACTTCTCGCCCCACCAGCCGCGCAGCTTCTCGCGGATGCGCTGCTCGGCGGCGTTCTGGCCTGGGTCGTAGAAGGCGGTGCCACTCAACGCATCGGGCAGAAACTCCTGGGCCGCGAAGTTGCCTGCGCCGTTGTGCGAGTACTCGTACTCCTTGCCGTAGCCGAGCTGCTTCAGCAACCGCGTAGGGGCGTTGCGCAGCGGCACCGGCACGGGATGCACGCCACGGGCCCGCACCTCGGCCTGCGCCGCCCGGATGGCCGTATAGGCGGCGTTGCTTTTCTCCGACGTGGCCAGGTAGATAACCGTTTGGCTAAGAATCAAATCCGACTCGGGCAGGCCGATGACGGTGCACGCCTGGAAGCAGCTCGTGGCCAGCAGCAGGGCGTTGGGGTTGGCGTTGCCGATGTCTTCGGAGGCCAGAATGAGCATCCGCCGGGCGATGAATTTCACGTCTTCGCCGCCCTCCAGCATCACGGCCAGGTAGTAGAGCGCGGCGTTGGGATCGGAGCCGCGGATGCTCTTGATGAAGGCTGAAATCACGTCGTAGTGCATTTCGCCGCCCTTGTCGTAGCGCGCCAGGGGGCGCTGGGCCACCTGCTGCACCACGGCATCGGTGACGGTGACGACGCCTTTTTTGTCGGGCGGCGTGCTCTGCACCACAATTTCGAGCAGGTTAAGCAGCTTGCGAGCATCGCCGCCGCTCAGGGCCAGCAGGGCATGGTCTTCCTTGAGCTTGACCTTGATTTGGCTGAGCGTCGGGTCCTCGGCCAGAGCTTTGGCAACGATGCCGCGCAGCGTGTCGGGCCCCAGCGGCTCCAGCACGTACACCTGGCAGCGCGAGAGCAGAGCCGGAATCACCTCGAATGACGGGTTTTCGGTGGTGGCGCCGATTAGGGTAATCGTTCCATTTTCCACGGCCCCCAGCAGCGCATCCTGCTGCGCCTTACTGAAGCGGTGAATCTCATCAATAAACAGCACCGTGCCGCGCTGCCGCCGGGCCCGCTCAATGACCTCGCGCACGTCCTTCACCCCCGCGTTGATGGCGCTGAGGGCGGCGAATGGCTGCTTCAACTCGCTGGCCAGCAGCAGAGCCAGGGTGGTTTTGCCCACGCCCGGGGGGCCCCACAGCAGCAGGCTGGGCAGGCGGCCGGCGGCCAGGTAGCGCGTAAGCACGCCCTGGGGCCCCAGCAGGTGGGGCTGGCCCGCGTAGTCGGCCAGGCGGTGGGGGCGGCGGCGCTCGGCCAAGGGCGCGTCGGGGCCCGGGCCGGGCGGCGGGGCAAAGGCGGCGGGTTCGTCGTCGGAAAAGAGAGAGGACATGGCGGAAGGAGCGCGAACTTTGTGGTTGGCGCCGGGGCCCCGTTGCGGGGCCCCGGCGCCAACCACAAAGTTCGCCCCGCAACGCCCCAATCCCCCATGAAAAACCAATACCGCGTGCACGCAGCCCTGTTCCTGGTCACCCTCATCTACGCGGCCACCTATAGCCTGGCCAAAGACCTGATGCCCGTGTACATGCACCCCTTCGGCATCGTGACGCTGCGGGTGCTGGGGGCTTCTATTTTCTTTGCGGTGGCCAAGCAACTAGCCGCGCCCCACGACAAAATCCGGGGCCGGGCCGACAACCTGCGGGCGTTGTTTTGCGGCGTCAGCGGCATCGGGCTCAACCAGCTGCTGTTTTTTTCAGGCCTGAACTACACGTCGCCCATCTCGGCCTCGCTGCTCCAAACCATCTCGCCCATCGTGGTGGTGGTGGCCTCGGCCGTATTGCTGCGCGAGAAAATCACCCTTTTCCGGCTGCTGGGCATCCTGGTGGGGGCGGGCGGCGCGGCGGCGCTCATCCTCAGCCGGCCGGCGCAGGCCACTATCTACCCGCACGCCACGCTGGGCAACATCTACATCTTGCTCAACGCCACGTTTTTCGGGCTGTACCTGGTGCTGGTGGCCCCGCTCATGCGCAAGTACCACCCCTTCACGGTGTTGGGGCGCATCTTCCTGATAGGAGCCCTGGTGGCGGTGCCCTTCGGCTGGCGCGAGGCCCTTACCACCGACTACGCCCACTTCCCGCCGAAAATATGGGCCGAGGTTTTGTACATGGTATTCTTCCTCACCATCTTGGCCTACTTGCTCAACAACTGGGCCCTGAAGTACGCCTCCCCCACCCTGCTCGGCGTGTACATCTACCTCCAGCCGGTGCTGGCCGTGCTCATCGCCGTGGCGCTGGGCAAAGACACCCTCACCTGGGACAAGGCCGGGCAGGCCGTGCTCATCTTCGTGGGCGTGTGGCTGGTGAGCAAAAAGCCCAAAAGGAGCCCGGCGCGGGACGGGGTGCTGGCAGCGCAGGATTGAGAATTATGCCCCTATTGGCCTATCTTAGGCCATTATGCGCTACACTTTTATTCTTTTGGGTAGTTTTCTAGCATCGTCATTAGTTGGCAACGCTTTTGGTCAGTCTGCCCCGGCCAAGGCCAATACGGCTGGGGCCAAAAAATACGCTTATGTGGAACGTATGCCGCTATTTCCGGGACTCGAACCCGGCGACAGCACCCGCTCGAACAACGAGCGGATTGTAAAATTTATCAACGACAGCCTGCGGTTCCCTCCCCAGGCTCTCTGGGACGGGGTGCAGGGCCGGGTATTTTTCTCGTTCAACATCAACGCCTTGGGCCGCGCAACCGACGTTAGGTTGGTGCAGGGCATCCGTGCCGATGTCGATGCTGAGGTGTTGCGCAACGCCCGCCGCCTGGAACGCATTCAGTGGCGGCCTGGCACCCAAAACGGGCGGCCCGTAAGCGTCAGTTTCACGGTGCCCATCAGCTTCGGCATTCGCAACAGCACCGCGCCCGCGGGCGATTCGTTGGATTGGGGGCCCTACCAGAAGCTCGTGCTGCCCCTGGCGAGTTGGAACGGCAACCTGCCGCACCCGCCCGCTGGCAAAGGCCTGGTATACGGCCGTTTTCTACAGCGGCTCAGCGGCAATACCTTGGGCCAGGGCCAGTATGTGCGCCTAGTGAACATGACCACCCACAAATCTCTCCGCATCAACGTCAAACCCGTCCTGAAAACTATGCGGGAAAATGCCTTCTGCTACGCGCTGCCGGCCGGGCGCTATGCCTTGTTCATATATGAATTTCCCGACTCCGCGTGGAGCGGCCTGAAGATCCACTTGGAAAGTGTCCGCAAGCCACCAAGTAACTTCACGGCCAGAACGTTAGGCGCTACCCGCTACCAGTTCGTAGTGGCGGCCGATAAGCTTCATTACGTGGGCACCTGGAACTTGGCCAACGAAAATCAGCCGGAATTTCTCAACGAGAAAACGCTTCTTGACGGCGAACTACAGCCCGAATACGAATTCCTGAAATTTGCAGAGGCCGAGTTGAGCATCCCTAAGTGAGCCCTGCTAATTATCCTGGTTAATCAGGTTCACCACCAGCGTTACCATTGTGGCTTTGTCCTCGGGCTTGCTTTCGGCGATGAGCAGCGTGAGGGCCACCAAGGCGTTATCGGCCAGCCGACGCGAGCCGTCGGGGTGGTAGAGGCAGCGGTTACGGTCGAGACAGGAGGAACGTGCAAAAAATGTACATTCCTTTTTCAAAACCCAGTAGTCAAGGATTTCTTGACTACTGGGTTTTGAAGTTGTCCAGTAATCCCGGACAACTGCTTGTAATGGCAGTTGGTAAGTAATCTTTACCAACTGGAAGCAGTGAAGTAGCGCCGTGATTACATAGAATGCATCTGTCAAGGAATCCTTGGCAGTTAAAATTTAGCATTGCAGGTAACATGCGTTTAGCTTCGTTTCTACTGGTTCTACTGCTACTGAGTGGCTGCGGACACCACAGCCGGATTACCAAGCCTACGTCGGCAACGCCCCTCAACCCAGCGTACAGCCGAAAACTTTCCCAACTGGCCGCAGCCGATCAAGCTGACCGTCAGCGCCTATTCGCCCTCTTTAAGCGGTACGGCTTTAGTTCGCCCCAGGCCGACAGCGGCAACCGCTGGCTGCCGCGACGCGACGCCGGCCGGTTTGCCCAGTTCCAGGGCCTGCTAGGCCGCTACGGCTGGCCGCGCCCGGCCCAGGTGGGCCAGGACGGAATGCAGGCCGTTTTCTTGTTTGTGCAGCACGCGCCCGATTCCGTCCACGCCCGCTTTTATCCCAATATGCAGGCAGCTTTTCAACGCAAAGAGATTCCGGCCGAAACCTGGGCCACCTACCTCGACCGCTACCTGCTCCAGCGGGGACAGCCGCAGCGCTACGGCACCCAATCGGAGCGTCGCGTGTTGGCCAACGGGCGAGAGGAAAACTACCTCTCGCCCGTCGAAGCCCCCGCCGCGCTGGAAGCCCGGCGTAGGGCCCTGGGGCTTGATTCCATCACGCCGGAATTGCGGCCCGGCACGTTGATTCTGAAAGAATAAAAAAGGGCCCCGGCTGCACAATGCAGTCGGGGCCCTCTAATTGTTTCGGCCGAAAAGCCTACAGGTGAATCACTTCGCCGTAGGCGGCGGCGGCGGCTTCCATGATGGCCTCACTCATGGTGGGGTGCGGGTGCACCGACTTGATGATTTCGTGGCCCGTGGTTTCAAGCTTGCGGGCTACGACTACTTCGGCAATCAGCTCGGTTACGTTGGCGCCAATCATGTGGGCCCCCAGCCACTCGCCGTACTTCTTGTCAAAGATGACTTTTACGAAACCATCCTTGGCGCCGGCGGCGCTGGCCTTGCCCGAGGCCGAGAACGGGAACTTGCCCACCAGGATGTCGTAGCCTTTGGCCTTGGCTTCGGCTTCGGTATAGCCCACGCTGGCGATTTCGGGCGAGGCGTAGGTGCAGCCGGGGATGTTCTGGTAGTTGAGGGGCTCGGGGTGGTGGCCGGCAATTTTCTCCACGCAGATGATGCCCTCAGCCGAGGCCACGTGCGCCAAGGCGGGGCCCGGCACGATGTCGCCGATGGCGTAGATGCCGGGTACGTTGGTCTGGTAGAAATCGTCCACCACCACGCGGCCGCGTTCCACGTTAATGCCCAGTTCTTCGAGGCCGATGTTCTCCAGGTTAGGTTGGATGCCCACGGCGCTCAGCACGATGTCGCAGTCAATTTGTTGCTCGCCCTTGGCCATTTTCACGGTCACTACGCAGCCGGGGCCGCTGGTGTCCACCTTCGTTACTTCGGCATTGGTGAGGATGTTTATGCCAATTTTCTTGTAGGATTTCTCCATCTGGCGCGAAATCTCCTCGTCCTCCACCGGCACGATGCGGGGCATAAACTCCACGATGGTGACCTCCGCGCCCATGGTGCGGTAGAAGTAGGCAAACTCGACGCCAATGGCCCCCGAGCCCACCACCACCATCCTTTTGGGCATCTGCTCCAGGGTCATGGCCTTGCGGTAGCCGATGATTTTTACGTCGTCAATCGGCAGGTTGGGCAGCTGGCGGGCGCGGGTACCGGTGGCCAGGATGATGCTCTTGGCCTCCACCATTTCCTTGGTGCCATCGGCCTTGGTGACCTCCACTTTGCCGGGGGCCAGCAGCTTGCCCACACCCATCACGGTTTCAATCTTGTTCTTTTTGAACAGGAAGTTGATGCCCTTGCTCATGCCATCGGCTACGCCGCGGCTGCGCTGCACCACTTTCGCGAAGTCGAAGCCCACGCCCTCGGCGCTCAGGCCGTAGTCGGCGGCGTGGTGAAAATACTCGAATACCTGCGCCGATTTCAGCAGCGCTTTGGTAGGAATGCAGCCCCAGTTGAGGCAGATGCCGCCGAGGCTTTCGCGCTCAATGACGCCCACTTTCAGCCCCAGCTGCGACGCCCGGATAGCCGCCACGTAGCCGCCCGGGCCGCTGCCCACCACCACCAAATCAAATTGCAATGCCATAAAGTCTTACGAAAGAAGAGAAAGTAAAATCACCGAGAAGAGAAAGGAAAGCACCGGCCGGCCGCTGCCCCGGCCAGTGCGCAAAGATAACCGCGCACCCCGGCACTCCCCCAAACCCCACCGGGCCCCCGAACGTGCCCGCGCCTGCTTGCGGCCGGGCAGCCACCGGGCGGGGCGGGCCGTATAAAGCGCGGTTTTGGCCACCCCGGCCCAAGCGGTTCGCTTTCCCTTTGCCTTATGCGCACTTCGACTCTTTCCCTGCTGGCGGCCCTGGGCCTGCTGGGGGCCCTCACCAACTGCGCCGCCACCGCCGAAAAGGAGCAGTCCAATCACACCGCCGGCGCATCCGTCGCTACCCTGGCCGCCCCGGCCGCTATCCCACCCGCCCCGGCTACTGATTCAGTAACTTCCCCCGCGGTGCCGCTCGTTGACTCGACCGGGGCCGCCCGCTCGGCGCCCGACGCCCGCGCTGGCGTGCTAGCCACCGAAGGCGCCGGCGCCAGGGCCCCCTCTGCCCGCGAGGCGTCGGCCGAGCGCACCCGCGAGAAGAAGCTGACCAACGCAGAGTGCCGCCAGATGCTGGCCACGGCCGACGCCGCCCTCAAGCGCAGCCCTAAGGACCCCGCCGCCCTGCTCCAGCGCGCCAAGGCCAAGAGCTACCTGCACGAGTACCCCGCCGCCCAGCTCGACTACTCGGCCGCCCTACGCTACCAGCGCAACAACCCCGACGCCTACTACAACCGCGGCGTGAACCACCTGATGATGAAGCGGTACAAGGCCGCTGCCGCCGACTTCGCCGGGGCCCTCCGGTACCGGCCCGACGACAAGGAATCATTCTTCGGCCGCGGCGTGGCCAAAATGCAGATGCTCCAGTACAAGCCCGCCGTGGCCGATTTCACGCGCGCCATCCAGCTCGATTCGGCCTACGCCGACGCCTGGGAGTACCGCGGCATCAGCTACGCCTCGTTCGACAAGCTGCCCGAGGCGCGCCGCGACCTGGAGCGCGCCACCGACCTCAACCCCAACGCCGCCAAGAGCCTGCGCCGCTACGTGGGCAACGACGGCAAGGAACCCATCAAGGCTACGCCCATCCGGGCCCCACGCCCCACGGCCGGTCGGCCTTAGCGCACATTCAGGCCTTCTATTTAGGGCCCCCAGCCGGTCATGCTTCACTGCGTTCAGCATGACCGGCTGGGGGCCCTAAAAATCACTTTCCTCCAAATAGCAGCTTAAAGTAGAAGCTGGGCTTGCGCAACCGCTCGCGCAGGTCCAGATCGAGGAACATGGCGGAGAGGGTTTCGGCCAGCGTGGGGTTGTTGGCGGCGCGGTTGGCCACGATGTTGAACAGGCTGGGAAAGTTGAGCAGCCGCTGCATGGCGCGGCTCAGGCGTAGCTCCTGCCAAAGGCGGTTGTACACGGCCTTATCGTAGTTCTGGAGGAATTGCGGGCTGAAATCGCCGCTGGCCACGGCCTGGGCGGCCCACACGGCGGCGTGGCGCCCGCTCACCATGGCGTGCGAAATACCCTCGCCCGAAAACGGGTCGATGAGCGAGCCGGCGTCGCCGAGCAACAGGTAATGGGGCCCCGACAGCGCCCGCCGCTTCGAGCCCAGCGGCAGCCCGAAGCCGCGCACGGGCCCCAACCGCTCGGCCTGTGCGAAGCGTGGAGCCAGGGCCGGGTGGGTAGCCAAAATCTCATCGAGCCGCTGGCGCAGGTTGATTTTTTTGGCCGCTACGGTCTTCGAAAGCATCCCCACGCCCACGTTGGCCTGGCCATTGGGCAGCGGGAACACCCATAGGTAGCCGGGCAGGAATTCCTTGATGAAGTGCAGCTCGATGAAATTATCGGGGCTGAGGCCGGCCACGCCGCGGTAGTAGGTGCGCAGGCCGACGCAGTGGTGGTCGGGTTCCAGGGCGTGGCCGGCCACCTGGCGTGCAAACGCCGATTGCGCCCCGTTGGCCACCAGTAGTAACTTGCACTCGGCCAGCAGGTTGCCGGCTTTGTCGAACAGCTGCCAGCCGCCGGCCGGGGTGCGCTCGGTGCGGGCCACGTCCACGTTTTCGCGGAAGTCGATTTCGGGCCGCTGGCGCACTTCGTTCACCAGGAAATTATCGAAATCGAGGCGCTTGGCCACGTGGCCGGCGGGGCGGTCGGTGGCCTTGTCGAACTGCGGCTTGAAGGGAATAGCCAGGCGGCGGCCGTTGGGCGCGAAGAAGTCGATACCCCAGCTCGGCACCTGCGCAGGCAGGGCCCCCAGCCGGGCCGGTAGCGCTTCGTCGATGCGCTTCAGCTCCATCAACACCTTGCCGCTCAGCGCGTCACCGCACACTTTGTCGCGCGGAAACGCGGCGCGGTCAAGCAGCAGGCAGGGCTGGCCGGCGTTGGCCAGATGCAGGGCGGCGGTGGCCCCGCCGGGCCCCGCGCCCAGGATGCAGATGTGGTGATGCGCTGTCATTTCGGGCGCAGCGAGGAATCTGAGGTGCAAAGCATGGCGCAAAGGACGCTACCAGGGCCCCAGATTCCGCACTGCGCCCGGAATGGCAAGCCCCCCTACCTTCGCCCCATGAATCAGACTCTCGCCGGAAAAGTAGCCCTCGTGACCGGGGCCTCGAAAGGAATTGGTCGCGCTATTGCCGCGCATTTTGCCCAGCTGGGGGCCCAGGTGGCCTTCACGTACTTATCGTCAGTGGAAAAAGGCCAGGCCCTGGAGGCCGAGCTGGCCGCCCACGGCACCAAAGCCAAGGGCTACCGCTCCGACGCCTCGGACTACGCCCAGGCCGAAAAACTGGTGGAAGACGTGCTGGCCGACTTCGGCAAACTCGACATCCTCGTCAACAATGCCGGCATCACGCAGGACGGACTACTGATGCGCATGAGCGAGCAGCAGTGGGACAACGTACTGACCGTGAACCTCAAGTCGGTCTTCAACCTCACCAAGGCCGCCACCAAGCCCATGATACGCGCCAAATCCGGCTCCATCATCAACATGACCAGCGTGGTGGGCATCAAGGGCAACGCCGGGCAGGCCAACTACGCCGCCAGCAAGGCCGGCATCATCGGCTTCACTAAGTCGGTGGCCCTGGAGCTGGGCTCGCGCAACATCCGCTGCAACGCCGTGGCCCCCGGCTTCATCGAAACCGAAATGACCGACGCGCTCGACGCCAAGCAAGTGGACGAGTGGCGCAAAGCCATCCCCCTCAAGCGAGGCGGCTCGCCCGACGACGTGGCCAAAGCCACCGCGTTTTTAGCCTCGGATGATTCCAGCTACATCACCGGCCAGGTCCTGCAAGTGGACGGCGGCATGCTGACGTAGAGAGCAAGCCTATAATGAATCCTTCTAAAAGTTAAATCATTGAGATTTTAGAAGGATTCATTAATTATTATAGAATCCATAAATTTATTTATATGTGCAAAATTCTTAACTTCTCAACAAAATGACTTTACTTCAAAAGATTCAAGAGCTTGGTTTCCAAGATTTTTCTTCTCTTACGAAAGCAATTAGAAAGGAAGGCCTTGGCTCAACAAGTTTAGGCTACATCTATCCCAGCGGCATATTAGCATGGTTTCATCACGCCCTCGGAATGAGTAAAGAGGAAGCAAAAAAATTATACGACGCTTTAATCAGTATGGGGCACTTACGTGAAAATGAATATGGCAACGTTTACCCAATTTAATTATGAAATTCACTACATTTTTTTATTAGAATAGTAGCTAATGTATTCTCTAGTTGCACCCAATTTAACTCTTATAAGGGCATTTACTACTCTCCAAATGGAGAGAAAATGATTGAGCTAGAAGCAGGAGGAACAGGTTAAACTTTAGTTGGAAACAAGAAATCTTCACTGTCGTGGGAAGATCCTATTTTTAATCGTGATAATGGTCTAGAAGACAAGACGGGCTACGACTATTGTTACATCACTTACCAAAATACTGGTAAAACGCAGACATTTTTCTTCGACCCAGAGCAAAAGAAAGATGGTCTATTTACTGGTGCAATTGGCGACGACGGACTACCTGTTTTAATGTTGGTGGGGATAAAGAAGTAGAATTTCCAAATCAGCTTCTTTAAGTAGAATCTTTACTTACGTATCCTCCTTCCCTTCCCTCATAGCAGCCCTCACCACCTGCCGGCGCCTGTACCGCCAGCGACGCCGCTACCAAAGCCGCCGAATGATGCTCCTGAGTAGCCGTGGTTCTAATGTTTTCCGTCTCCCAAGCTAATGAATGCACTATTCTCGGCACTGAGTCAGCGGCTGGTTGGGCTACTGCTTTTCGGCTTGGTGTTTTACTGGATATTTTTTAGGGAGCCGCCGCGTGCTCCAATCAGAATTAACCAAACCTTGGGCATTTGCGGCAGGGTGATTCAACGTGCCGATTCCCGCGGTTACCAATTGTTTCTGGGCACGCCGTGGGTCCCGTATAATTTTGATGATTTTGCCAACAAGCAGCTTTCGCCAAACAATAATTTAGGCTATTATCTGCAAACGGGGGATTCCGTCTGCAAGGCCGTCAATTCGCGCGCATTGCGGCTCAAGCGCGGTGGGCAAACCAGCACCTGGACCCTGGAGCCTGCACTGCCAGCTACGCCGCTCCCAAAGCCACCAGGCAGCGGAAACGACAGCTGCGGCGCTAGGGGCCCAGCTGCGCGACGGCAACCTGATTTTCCACACTTCGCAATCGGCCCAAAGTCAGGCCATTCAGCGGGCTACGCACTCGCCCTATAGCCACTGCGGCATCGTGTATAAAAACGCGGGCCAGTGGCAAGTATTCGAAGCCGTGCAGCCGGCGAAACTGACGCCGCTGGCCGACCGGTGGAGCCTCACCCCCGGCCCCTCTCCAGAAGAGAGGGGTGCCAATCGTCAGCTCAAAGCCAACTATTTAAATATTTGAACGCACCCCTCTCTTTTGGAGAGGGGCCGGGGGTAAGGTTTCCCGGGTGAGCAGAGCCAATGCCCCTACCCCACCCGAATCGCCCGAATCTTCTCCGCCGACAGTTCGGAAAAGTGTTGGATAATCATATCTGCCTGCACCAGGTTTTGCCCGGCCGAGTGCGGGCTGGCGTAGCCGATGCAGTAGATGCCGGCCGCTTTGGCCGCCGCCACGCCGTTGGCCGAATCCTCGATGACGACGCACTCCGATACCGGCGTACCGGCCAGGGCGGCGGCGTGCTGGAAGATGGCGGGGTTAGGTTTGGACTGCGCAAAGTCTTCGCCGCTAACCACGTGCGTGAAATAGGGCCCCAGGCCAAACCGTGCGCATACCCGCCCGATGGTGGCCTTGGAGGCCGACGAGGCCAGCACCAGCGGCACCTGGTGGGCCCGCAGGTCGTCGAGCAGCCCACGCACGTTGTCGAGCAGGTCGAGGGTCGGGTCAGTGTCGAATGCCTGGTTGAACAGTACGCGCTTGCGCAGGAGCAAGGCGTCCACGTCTTGCGTTAGTCCAAACTGCAGCTTGAGCTGCTGGAACACGTTGCGCGTGGATGATCCCAGAAACGAGGCGTATTCGGCGTCCGAAACGGCGATGCCCAGCTCGGCAAACTGGGTGAAAAAGGCGTGGCGGTGAATGGGTTCGGTGTCGATGATGACGCCATCCATGTCGAAAATTACGGTTTGAATCATGGGGCCGCTTACGGTGGTTGTGGGCAAAGGTATCGGGGCGGCGGGGCGCAACTCCGGCCGCCGGGGCCCCAACGGCCGGCGCGCGGGCCCGCGGCGGGACTATTTTTGCTTCGGGCCATGTTTTATAGTCCGTCCCGGGGCCCTCTTTTTTGCCGCTGCTTTTGCTCACGACCCAATATTCCGCCTGGTTTATCCCGCTGTGCCTGTTGGTGGGTGCGGGCTACGCCGCCCTGCAATACTCGGCCCGGGCCCCCTGGGGGACCCGCCTGAACTACGCGCTGGCTGCGCTGCGCTTCTTGGTGGTCAGCGCGTTGTGCTACCTGCTGCTGGGGCCCCTGCTCACCACCAGCACCACGCGCACCGAAAAGCCCACTGTGGTGCTGGCCGTCGACAACTCGCAATCGGTCGAATTATTCACGCCCAAGCCCGTGCTGGAGCAGGCCACCGCCGGCCTGGCCCAGCTGGCCGCCACGCTGCGCGGCAAGGGCTTCGCGGTGGAAACCCGGGCCCTGACACCCGGCCGCACGCCCGGGCCCGATTCGCTGCGCTTCACCGCCGCCAGCACCGACCTCGACCAACTGCTGGCCGGCACCCGCGCTGCCTACGACGGCCGCAACCTGGCCGCCGTAGTGCTGCTCAGCGACGGCATCGCCAACCAGGGCCGGGGCCCCGCCACGGCTGATTACACGTTCCCAATTTACGCCGTGGCCGTGGGCGACACCGTGCCCAAAAAAGACTTGCGCCTGACGGACCTCGCCTACAACCGGGTGGCGTTCAGCGGCAACAAGTTTCCGCTGAAGGCCGAGCTGGCCTTTGAGGGCTACGCCGGCGGCACCGCCACCGTGGAGCTGCGCGAGGGCCCCCGGGTGCTCGAAACCCGCCGCGTGGCTCTGCCCGTGGGCCGGCGGCGCGTGAAAGTGGCCTTCCAGCTTACGGCCCCCGCGCCCGGCAAGCGCCGCTACGAGGTGCGCGTGGTGCCCCAGCCCGGCGAATTCACGGCCCTGAACAACGCCCGGCCGGCCTTCGTGGAGGTGGTGAAGGGTAAGCTGCGCGTGCTGCTGGCCGGCGCCGCCCCCCACCCCGACCTAAAGGCCCTGCGCGCCGCGCTGCAAACCAACGACGACTTCGACCTGACGCTGGCCGTGCCCGGCATAGCCCCACTCAAAGCTGGGGCCGACTTCGACGTGGCCATTCTGCACCAGCTGCCGGCCCAGGGCGGGCTGGGGGCCGATATTCTGGCGCAGGTGCAGGCCAAGGGCGTGCCGGCGTTTTACATTATAGGAGCCCAGTCGGACCTGGCGGCCTACAACCGGCTCGGCACCGGCCTCAGCATCCAGCCCCGCGGGGCCCAAACCGACGCCGTGACGCCCCTGCCCAACCCCGGCTTCACCCGCTTCGCCTTCGACGAGGAAGCCGCCCGGCGCTTCGCCCAGTACCCGCCCGTGGCCGTGCCCTTCGCCGACCTGCGCCTGGGCCCCGGGGCCGAAGCCGCGCTCTGGCAGCAAGTAGGCCGCGTGGCCACCCAGCGGCCACTGCTGGTATTCGGGGGGCCCACCGGCCGCCGCCAGGCCACCCTGCTCACCGATGGCGGCTGGCAGTGGCGCCTGAGCGAAGCCGTAGCCCACGACGACCACCCCGAAGCCTACGACCGCCTAATAGTGCGCACCATCCAGCTCCTCACCCAAAACACCCGCAAAAAGCGCCTCGACGCCTACCCCACGCAGGACGCCTTCGGCACCCAGGACGATGTGACGCTAGCCGCCGAAACCTACAACGCAGTGTTTGAGCGCGTTTATGACCAGAAAATCGACCTCACCCTCACCAGCGACAGCCAGCGCGTGCGCCGCTTCTCCTTCAGCAACGGCCCCGATGGGGCCCCGCTGCACCTGGGGCCCCTGCCCGCCGGCCGCTACCGCTACCTGGCCCGCGCCACCCTCGGCGGCCTGGCCCAGCAAGACGCCGGCGAGCTGCTCGTGCAAAACCAGCCCCTCGAAGCCCTCGAATCCAAAGCCAACCCCAACCTGCTGGCCCAGCTGGCCCGCCGCAGCGGCCAGCGCCTTTACTACCCCGCGCAGCTCGCACAACTCACCCAGGACTTGCTGAAAGCCAACTACAAACCCATCATTTCCAGCGAAGAAAACCTGAAGGATTTGATTGACCAGAAGTGGATTTTCTTCCTGCTCCTGGCCTTCGTCACGGCCGAGTGGGCCGTGCGGAAATACTCGGGCAGCGTGTAGGCGCAGGGGCTGTTTCACAATGTTAGGCCGTCATGCTCATCTGGCTTCCGTAAAACAGAACCGCTCTTTCTGCGTCTACACCGCCAATCCATTCCGCTGTTTTATGAAACTACGAGTCATCCTCACCGGCGCTACCGGGATGGTGGGCGAGGGCGTCCTGCTCGAATGCCTGCAAAACCCCGCCGTGGCGTATGTGCTGGTGCTCAGCCGCCGGCCCAGCGGCCGCAGCCACCCCAAAATGACCGAACTGCTGCACGCCAACTTGCAGGACCTGGGCCCCATCGAAAGCCAGCTCACGGGCTATGACGCCTGCTTTTTCTGCGCCGGCATCTCGTCGATAGGCGTGTCGAAGGAAGAATACGGGCGCATAACCCACGACCTGACGCTGGATTTTGCCCGCACCCTGGCGCGCCTCAACCCGGCCATGACGTTCATCTACGTGTCGGGCGCCGGCACCGATGGCACCGGGCAAAGCGGCCAGCACTGGGCGCGGGTGAAGGGCCGCACCGAAAACGAGCTGCTGGCCCTACCCTTCCGGCGGGCCTATATGTTCCGGCCGGGCTTCATGCAGGCTACGCCCGGCCAGCGCAACGTGCCGAAATCGTACCGCTACATCGCCTGGCTGTATCCGCTGGCGCGCCTGCTGGCCCCGGCCTACGTCAGCACGATGCAGGAAGTGGGCCGGGCGATGATCAACGCCGCCAGTGCCGGGGCCCCCAAGCCTGTGCTCGAAGTGCCCGACATCGTGGCGCTGGCCCAAAATCCAGCGAGAAGTTAAAAGAGGCGCGTTAAAACCAATTGTATTTCAACGCGCCTCTTTTAACTTTTAACCACCAAATTCCACCCTTTGAAAATCTTTCTCTTGACCACAAGTGGCATCCTCGGGGCCCTGTTACTGGCGGCGGTGGCCTTCACCGGCCTCAGCCCGCAGCTGGGCGGCATGCCCACCAAGGCCGACCGGCAGCGCTTTGCGCGATCGGGGCACTACGTGGATGGCAAATTTAAGAACCTGCTGCCGACGATACAGCTGACGGAAGGCAACATGGCGTCGGTGCTGTGGAATTTTGCTTTCCGCAAGCATCCCAACACCGAGCCGCCAGGGCCCCTGCCCACGCAGCCGCTCGACTCGCTCACCATTGTGCGGAAGTCGCCCGGTTTGGTGCGCGTCACGTGGTTTGGCCACTCGGCTAGCCTGGTGGAAATGGCCGGCCAAAACATCCTGCTCGACCCCATGCTGAGCGTGGAAATGGGACCCCTGCCGCTGGTCACGCCCAAGCGCTACAACCCCCGCCTGGCCATCACGCCCGAACAGCTGCCGCCCATTACCGCCGTGCTCATCTCGCACGACCACTACGACCACCTCGACTACCAAACTATCCGTAAAATCAAGGATAAGGTGGGGCATTTTTACGTGCCGCTGGGTATTGGGGCCCACCTGCGGGCCTGGGGCGTGCCCGCGGCCCGCATCACGGAAATGAACTGGGGCGACAGCGCCCGGATGGCCGGCATCACGCTGCGGTGCACGCCGAGCCGCCACTTTTCGGGCCGCGGCCTCACCAACCGCAATTCCACGCTGTGGTGCTCGTGGGTAATGCAGGGCCCCACGAAGCGCATTTTTTACACCGGCGACGGCGGCTACGGGCCCCACTTCGCCGCCATCGGGGCCCAGTACGGGCCCTTTGATTTGGCCTTGGTGGAGTGCGGGCAGTACGACCGGCAGTGGGCCGAAATCCACATGCTGCCCGAACAGAGCGTGCAGGCCGCCCGCGACGTGCGCGCCACCGCCATGCTGCCCGTGCACTGGGGCGCCTTCACCGAGGCTAACCACCCCTGGAACGAGCCCGTGGCCCGCGCCACTGCTGAGGCCGCCCGCCTCGGCCAGCCCCTCACCACGCCGCGCCTCGGCGAGCCTGTAACTTTGGGCCCCGGGCCGCTGCCCGCCGCGCCGTGGTGGCGCTAGGGCAGCTCCAGAGGCAGTTTTTTAGAAAATCGTCAGACTATCATGCTCATCTGGCGTCCGCGCAGCCGAAGCATCTGTACCACATTAGTAATCAACTGATTTAGTCAGCGGAAAAGATGCTTCGGCTCCACTTCGTTTCGCTCAGCATGACGGTCTACTTCCCAAAAGCTTCTCCATCCAGGGGCCCCAGCTTATGCGCTACATCCTCCTCAACAAGCCCTATGAAGTCCTCACCCAATTCACCGACGAGGCGGGCCGGGCTACGCTCAAGAATTTCGTGCCCGTGCCGCATATTTATCCCGTCGGCCGGCTCGATTTTGACTCCGAAGGCCTCCTGCTCCTCACCGACGACAAGGCCCTCCAACACCGCCTCAGCGACCCGCGCTACAAGGTGTTTAAAACCTACTGGGCCCAGGTAGAAGGCGAAGTAACCACCGAGGCCCTCGAAAAGCTGCGCCGTGGCGTGGTCCTCAAGGAAGGCCGCACCACCCCCGCCCAGGCTACCGATATGCCCGAGCCCGAGGACCTGTGGGCCCGTAGCACGCCCATCCGCTACCGGGCCAATATCCCCACCACTTGGCTGGAAATCCGCATTTCGCAGGGCATGAACCGCCAGGTGCGCAAGATGTGCGCCGCCGTGGGCCTCCCCTGCCTGCGCCTCGTCCGCGCCCGCATCGACGAGCTGGACCTTGGCGAACTAGCCCCCGGCCAGTGGCGCGAGCTCACGCCCGAAGAGTCGCGCAAGCTCAAGGCCAAGTTCTCGGCCACCAAGCTTCCCGCCAACCGCCAGGTGGCCGTGAAGCCCACGCCTGGGGCCCTACCCCCAGCCGCTGCCGCGCCATCGCGCGGCCGCCGCCCGAGGCCCGGCAACGGGCCGGCCGAACGGAGCGCGCCACGCCACCCGCGCTAGGGCCCCCATCCTGCTCCTGTAGGACACCGCCGACGCTCGCATGACCCGCGCCGAAACCGACGCCGTTTTCCGCAACCTCCAGGGCCCCAAGCAGCGGCACGATTTCGCGGGCGCGGGCCATGAGCCGTACTAGCACCGCTACCCCGCCGCCTGGCAGCAGCAGGTGCGGGGATTTTTGCTTTTGGGCGCTAAGCAGCGTGGACCCTATGAGTCCGCACGTTGAAAGGGCTGCCCGCAGGCCCGTAACCCCCATGCGTTACGTTGCGCTGACGAGCTGGCAGAAAATGAGTTTTCCAAATATTCAGGCAAAGCCATGAAGTCCGGTAGAGCCCCTAAAAAGCTGTTTTTGGTGACACAATGTCACCAAAACGGGGCTGGTACGTTGCTTGTAAAAGGATCTGTAGCTACCCCCGGGCGGCTTTCCTTTTGACAATCTATCCACCTTAACTTTAGTACATCCCGCTCATGGGCAAAATAATCGGCATCGACCTCGGCACCACCAACTCGTGCGTGGCCGTGATGGAAGGCAACGAACCCGTTGTTATCCCCAACTCCGAAGGCCGCCGCACCACGCCGTCCATCGTTGCATTCCTCGACAACGGCAAGGGCGAGCGCAAAGTGGGCGACCCGGCGAAGCGCCAAGCCGTAACCAACCCCAAAAACACCATCGCCAGCATCAAGCGGTTCATGGGCCGTCAGTTCTCGGAAGTATCCGCCGAGAGCAAGTACGTGGCCTACGACCTGACGCCTGGCGCCAACAATACGGTGGCCGTGAAAATTGGCGACCGCAACTATACTCCGCAGGAAATTTCGGCGATGGTGCTTCAGAAAATGAAGCAGACCGCCGAGGACTACCTCGGCCAGCCCGTAACGGAAGCCGTGATTACGGTGCCGGCTTACTTCAACGACGCCCAGCGCCAGGCCACGAAAGAAGCCGGCGCCATTGCCGGCCTCGACGTGAAGCGCATCATCAACGAGCCCACAGCCGCGGCCTTGGCTTACGGCCTGGACAAGAAGCACAAAGATCAGAAAATTGCCGTGTACGACCTCGGCGGCGGCACCTTCGACATCTCGGTGCTGGAGCTGGGCGACGGCGTGTTTGAGGTGCTGAGCACCAACGGCGACACCCACCTCGGCGGCGACGACTTCGACCAGGTAATCATCGACTTCCTGGCCGAGCAGTTCAAGGCCGACAACGAAGGCCTCGACCTGCGCAACGACCCGATGGCCCTCCAGCGCCTCAAAGAAGCTGCGGAGAAAGCCAAAGTGGAGCTGTCCAGCTCGAACGAAACCGAAATCAACCTGCCCTACGTGACGGCCACCGCCAGCGGCCCCAAGCACTTGGTGGTGAAGCTGAGCCGCGCCAAATTCGAGCAGCTCTCCGACGCGCTGGTGCGCCGCTCGATGGAGCCCTGCAAGAAGGCCCTGCAAGACGCGGGCCTCTCGGCCAGCGACATCGACGAGGTAATTCTCGTGGGCGGTTCGACCCGCATCCCCCGCATCCAGGAGGAAGTAGAGAAGTTCTTCGGCAAGAAGCCCAGCAAGGGCGTAAACCCCGACGAAGTGGTAGCCATCGGCGCCGCCATTCAGGGCGGCGTGCTCACTGGCGAAGTGAAAGACGTGCTGCTGCTCGACGTGACCCCGCTTTCGCTGGGCATTGAGACGATGGGCGGCGTGATGACCAAGCTCATCGAGTCGAACACGACCATCCCAACCAAAAAATCGGAAACCTTTTCGACGGCTTCGGATTCGCAGCCTTCGGTAGAAATCCACGTGCTGCAAGGCGAGCGGCCCCTGGCCAGCCAGAACCGAACCATCGGCAAGTTCCACTTGGATAGCATCCCGCCAGCGCCCCGCGGCGTGCCGCAGATTGAAGTAATCTTCGACATCGACGCCAACGGCATCCTGAACGTGACCGCCAAGGACAAGGGCACCGGCAAGGAGCAGAAAATCCGCATCGAAGCCAGCAGCGGCTTGTCCGAGCAGGACATTGAGCGCATGCGCCAGGAAGCGGCCAGCAACGCCGACGCCGACAAGGCCGAAGCCGAGCGCATCAAGAAGGTGAACGACGCCGACTCGATGATTTTCCAGACCGAGAAACAGCTGAAAGAGTACGGCGATAAGCTGAGCGGTGGCAATAAAACCGCTGTCGAAGGGGCCCTCGCCGACCTCAGGAAAGCCCACGAGAGCAAAGACCTCGGCGCGATTGAAACCGCTATGACGGCCATTAACGCCGCCTGGCAGGCTGCCTCGCAGGAGATGTACGCCGCCGCGGGTGCCGATGGCGCCGGGGCCGGCCAAGGCTTCCCTGGCGGGGGCGACGGCCAGCCGCAGGACGGCAACGGCCAGCCCGCCGCCGACCACGTAACCGACGTGGACTACGAGGAAGTAGACGGTAAATAAGGACCGCAGATTCCATTGATTTAACGGATAAGAACGGATTCTAATAGCTGTTGGAGAGGCCGGAAGCGCATTGCTTCCGGCCTTTTTTTGTGCGCGTGGGCCAACGGTTTAGCTGCTTATGTTGATCAGGCTTACATAGCTTTTACATGGCCTGAAGTAGTTGCCAAATCAGCATACATAACTTGGCCATTTGGCTCCCCTCTCTTTTTTTGGAGAGGGGCCGGGGGGTGAGGCGCCCGGTAGAACGATTACGGCACGGCACGCGGCGAGAAGGGCGCTTCATTCCCGGCGGCAGAGGAAACCGGGCGGGACGGGGCGTAAATTGCCTTTGGTTTTGGCTGCTGCCGCCCGCCGTTTGCCCCGCCCCGCATGAGTTCCGTTGTTATTGCCTACCAGAAGTTTCCCACGCCCGAAGCGGCCCAGCCGCTGCTGACCCTGCTTGACGCCCAGCAGATTGCCTATGAAGCATACCACACGCGGCCGCGCTTCAACGCCGTGCTGGGTACCACCTCGGCCGAGCAGTTCGTGGTGAGTTTACTGCCCGAAGACTTCACGCGGGTACGCCAACTCGAAGAAAGCCAGGCTGCTAATGTGCCCAGCAACTTTCCGTCGGACTATTACCTGTTCAAATTTACCAACCCCGAGCTGTGGGAGCTGCTGAGCCAGCCCGACGCCTGGAGCAGCCACGACGTGGCGCTGGCCACCCATGTACTGCGCGAGCGTGGCGAAGACGTATCGGACCACATCTTACAGAACCTCAGGGCCCTGAACACCGAAAACCTGGCCGCGCCCAACCCCCGCCCCACCGCCTGGATCGTGGCCGGCTACCTGCTGGCCCTGGCGGGCGGCGTGTTTGGGCTGGGCATCGGCTGGTCGCTGTGGCGCTACCGCAAAACCCTGCCCGACGGCCGCCAGGTGCCAGGCTTCGCCCCCGCCGACCGGGCCCACGGCCGCCGTATTTTGTGGCTGGGCGTGGCCGGCGTGGTATTTTGGGTGGCAGTTCGGATGTTGGCAGGATGAGCCGGGCGCAGGGGCCCCGGGGCACTCAAAGGCTATCCGAATAAGGGCTTTCACACCAAAATTTACAGCTGCGCTTCCAGCCTCTGGGGCACTTTGGCGCCAGTAGACTTTTCGGATTTCTGACGCCTCATCTGGGTTTCCAGGCAATGGGGGCAGATGTATAAAATTTGGTACGGAAGCCCCACATCCTAATAAGGAATTGCCATCCCGACGAAGGAGGAATCTGGATAAAACCAGTCCAGAACAGTTTTCAGATTCCTCCTTCGTCGGGATGACAATTCCTTATTTCAATAGCTTCTTGATGCAAGGCCAGGCGCAGATTAGCGGCACGGGCGCGCGGACCTCAGAAGCCGTTTAAGTCGGATTTTCGGCGGCGTCGGCCACGCCGTCGGCAATTTTTTCGGCCGCTTCCTCGCGGTCTTCGGCGTCGGGCATTTCCAATTCCTCGGTTTGCTCGCGCCAGCCGGTGGGCTCGTAGCTGAGGCGGATGTAGATGGGAAAGTGGTCGGAGCCCATGTGGGTGAGGCGCTCCAGGTGCTGCAAGCGGAAGTGCGCCGAGTGGAATACGTGGTCGAGGGGCCAGCGCAGCAGCTGGTGGTCGGCGTGGAAAGTGGGCAGCAGGCCCCGGCCGATGCGCGGGTCGAGCAGCCGCGAGAGCCGCCGGAACAGCTCGGAGGTGTGCGACCACGCCACGTCGTTCAGGTCGCCGGCCACCACGGTAGGGCCGTCGTGGTGCGCTATTTCGCGGCCCACCAGCAGCAGCTCGGCGTCGCGGCGCACGCTGGTTTTGGACTCGGCCGGGGCCGGCGGGCGCGGGTGCAAAAAGTGCAGCCGCACGGGCACGCCGTTGGGCAGCTCCACCTGCCCGTGAAACGAGGGGATATCGGCTTCCAGCAAGAACCGGATTTCGGCCTGGCGCAGCGGCAGGCGCGAAAACACCAGCATGCCGTAGGTGTTGGGCAGCGGGGCGTGGCAGGTATAGGGGTACGATTTGGCGAGCGGCTGCAGCTGCTCCAGCCACCAGGCGTCGGTTTCCACGGCCAGCACAATGTCGGGCTGCCGCAGGCGGATGTGGCCCAGGATGCGCGCCGCGTCGCGGTTGTACATGAGCACGTTAGTTACCAGCAGGCTCAGGTGGTTGTCGAGGTCGGCGGCGGGGCGGCTGGCGTCGGCCACCTGCTTGCCGTGCAGCGGCGTGTAGGGCAAAATTCGGTAGGCCTGGTACCCGATGGCCACCCCCAGGGCCCCCAGCAGCGCCAGGTGCCAGGGCCCCGGCAGCGGCGGCAGCAGCAGGGCTCCCAGTAGGCTGGCCACCAGCCCGACCACAATTTGCAGGCGCGGAAAATCGCAGACACGCACCCACCAGGCCGTTTGGCGGAGCAGTGGCAACACGGTGGCCAGCAGGGCGGCGGCGCTCAGCAGCCACGTCAGCCATTGCGCCAGGGTAAGCAATAAATTCATCAAAAACAAAGGTAGTAATCGGCCCCGGCTGGGCCACCTGCCTTGAACGAGCCGCCGCGGGCCGCGTTGGGCCCCCGGGGCCGGCAGCTACCTTTGGAGCATGGAAATTCTGCTGGCCACATTTACCACCCTGTTTTCGCTCGTAAACCCCTTTGGGGCAATGCCGGTTTTCCTAACCCTCACCAGCGACGACAGCGGCGCCGAGCGCCTGCGCATTGCTCTGCGCGCCTGCCTCTACATGGTGGCCATCCTGAGCGTGGCTTTTTTAGGCGGGCAGTATATTCTCAACTTCTTCGGCATCAGCATTCAGCACTTGCGCATCGCGGGCGGCATTCTGCTCATGCGCTCGGCCTTCGACCTGCTCACGCCCGGCGCCAACCGCGACCGGGTGGGCCCCGCCGCCCTCGAAGAAAGCAAGCTCAAAGACGACGTAAGCTTCACGCCGCTGGCCATGCCTATGCTCTCGGGGCCCGGCTCGATGGCCATTTGCATCGGCCTCATCCGCCCCAGCTATCCCGATAAGTTACTGACGCTCTTGGGCTTCACGCTGGTAGCGCTGGCCAGCTTCGCGGTGCTGGCCTCGTCGCTGCGCCTCACGCGCTTGCTGGGCCGGCCGGGCATGGCGGCCCTGGCGCGCATCATGGGCTTCATCACGCTGGCCATCGGCGTAAACTTTTTCGCCACCGCCATTGGGGCCCTGTTCCCGGGGTTGACGAAATAGCGCACCCGGTACCGGGCCCCAGGGCTCGGGTTTGCCCTCGCTGGGGGGGGCCAGCAGGCGACGCGGCGGCGTACTGGCTAGAACCTTGCGCTAATTATTTGGTTATGAGGAAGAAATAATAGACAATTTCAGCACGCAGCTTAATATAATAATATTACTATCTTGGACAAATGAACGTCCAGGTATACCAGCCGGCGCCGGGGTTGCGCCCGTTTTTTAAGGCTTACTTCACCATTGTGGGCCCCACTGCCCCCGTTTCGGTGCCCATTCTGCCTTGCACCTACACGGTGATGTAGTTCAGTTTTGCTGCGCCCATACGGCTCGATGGCCCGGCCAACGGCAACAATATTCTGGCCCCGCTCACGGTGTGCGGCCAAACGGCGCGGCCCTTCGCCATGCACTTCACCGGCGAAGTGGCCACCCTGGGCGTGATGGTGGAGCCGGCCACCTTCCGGCTGCTGTTCGGGGCGGTCATGAGTGATTTGGTGGACCACGTATTTGACGCCGCAGCACTGCTCGGCAGCGTCCGCACCCGCCACCTCCACGCCGAAATGGAGCGCCATTGCCAGCAGCCGGCCGTGCTGGTGGCCGCGTTTGAGCGGTTTTGGTACCGCACGCTCTCGGCCAAAACCTCGGTGCCCACGGGCGTGGCCGGGGCCCTGGCGGCCATTCGAGCCGGCGGGGGGCAGCAGCCGGTGGGCAAGTTGGCGCAGCACCTGGGTATCGGCCGCCGCACCCTGGAGCGGCGCTTCGCCGAGCACGTCTACCTCAGCCCAAAGGGCTGGTCGCGGCTAATGCACTTCAATAATGTGCTGGGCACCTTGGCCAGCCGCCCGGCCCTGACCCAGGCCGCGCTGGAAAACGGCTACTACGACCAGGCGCACTTCCAGCACGAGTTCCGGGCCCTCTCCGGCCTCACGCCTCAGCAGTTTCTGGCCGCCATGCAGGCGCGGGCGCCCCACCCGCTCGATACCCTGGCCGCCACCATTCTTTGACGCATTTTTACAAGAACACAGGCGGGCGGCGGTTGGAATTTTGAGGCAGCAAAAGCCCGCCGCTTTTGGCCTATTCCCTTCACTTTTCCGCCCTCGTCGTGAAATACCTTCCTTTCTTCGCTGTTCTGCGCCGCCCGGCGGCCTGGCTTTTCACAGGGGCCCTGCTGGGCGCGCACCCGGCCCGCTCGCAAGCGCCTGACTTACTGGCCGCTACCTACTACGTAACGGGCTGGCTCCCCTTGGGCGGACCCACCTTAGGTGAAGAAGCCCCCCACCTACTCGCCGCGCCCGCGCCCATTCCGCTCACGGTGGGACAGTCCGTCAAAACCACTGCGGCGAGCGACGAAGCCCAGCTGTATACGTTCCATATGATGGCCGGGCAGGTGGCGCACGTAGTAGCAGACCAGCAGGGCGCGGACGTGGTAGTAACGGCCCAGGACCCGAACGACCAGCCGCTGGCCGAAGTCGATAACCCCAACGGCAGCAAGGGCTTAGAAATCCTCTGGCTGCAAGCCGCCACCGCCGGCAACTACCGCGTGGCCGTGCATCCGCTCGAAAAAAACAGCACCGGCACCTACCAAATTACCCTCGAAGCCGTGCGCGCCGCTACCCCGGCCGACGCCCAGCGCCTGCGTGCCCAGCAGCTCATGGCCGAAGGCCGGAAGCTGCGCGGGGCCCTCACGTTGCGCGCCTCGTCGGCGGCTGAGCGGCAGGCGGCGACCGACAAATTTGCGGCCACCTACGCTACCTGGCACGAGCTGAAAGACGTCCGCGAAGCCAATTTGGCGATGCTCAGCCTCGCCATTACCAGCGCCAACGCCGCGCTGGTGGCGGCCAAGCTGCCCTCTTCCACCAACAAGATGACGGTGTATTACAGCCCGGGGTTTGAGGCTAGGGCCCTGGCCATCCGCGCCAATTTAGAACCGGCCCTGGCCTTCCTCACTACCAAGCTGCACGTCAGCCCCGTCGTCAATCTGGCCATCCTGAACCAGGCCGGCTGGCTACTGCCCCATCCCCAGCTTCAGATACCCTATGGCACCCCGCATAGCGTACCCGGCTTGGTACTGCTACCTGCCACCCTCGAATTCGATAAGGCAGTGGTGGCCGCCCTGAAAAGTGGCCTGACCGCCTCGCAGCTGCGGGCACTGGAGGCCGCTGGGGGCTTTATCGAACAGCAGATGCAGGCTTATTTTGAGGACATTGCTTACCACGAAATGGGCCACCTCTACGCATATGACTACGGTGTGAAAGCGCCCACGCATTGGATCAGCGAGTTTTTGGCGACTTACCTAATGGAGTCTTATTTAATTGAAAACTAGCCCGCGCGGGACAGTAATATGCAGCGAATGAGTGAGGCCTTCGTGCAGGGCACCCACCCGGAACATACCTCGCTCGGCGATTTTGAGCGCCTCTACAGCGGGGTCTCGCCCATGAATTATGGCTGGTATCAAGGCCAGTTTGCCCTGCGGGCGGCCACCGTGTACAGCACCGAAAAATTCGGCCTGCTGGACAAAATGAAAGCCGCCTTTCCCTTCGCCCCCGGCCCCCGGCTGGCCCCGGCCGATGTGCTGCGGCGGGTCGACCAGCTCTCGCCGGGCTTCGCCGCCTGGGACCAACAGCTGACGCCAGCCGCGGCCACCACCAAGTAGGCCAAACCCAAAACGCAAGGCCAGAATGGCCCCGGCGCCCGTGCGCCGGGGTTATCTTTGTTTTGACTTATGACGATGAAAAACGACCTCTACCTGCGCGCCGCCCGCGGCGAAACCACCGAGCGGACGCCCGTGTGGCTCATGCGCCAAGCCGGACGCATCCTGCCCGAGTACCGCGCCCTGCGCGCCCGCCTCTCCGGCTTCAAAGAGCTAGTGGAAACCCCCGAGCTAGCCGCCGAAGTCACCATTCAGCCCATCGACGCGCTGGACGTGGACGCGGCCATCATCTTCTCCGACATCCTGGTGGTGCCCGACGCCATGGGCCTGCCCTACGAGATGGTAGAGGCCCGGGGGCCCCTGTTTCCCAACGTCATCAAGTCGGCCGCCGACGTGGATAAACTGCGCATCGCCGACCCCGCGGAGCACCTCGGCTACGTGCTGGAGGCGCTGCGCATCACCAAGCGGGCCCTGAACGGGCGCGTGCCGCTGATCGGTTTCGTCGGGGCCCCCTGGACGATTCTGGCCTACATGGTGGAGGGCCACGGCTCCAAAACCTTCAGCAAGGCCCGCGGCATGCTCTACCGCGAGCCCGCCCTGGCCCACCGGCTGCTCGAAAAAATTACCGCCACCACCATCGCCTACCTGCAAGCCCAGGTGGCGGCCGGGGCCCAGGTGGTGCAGGTGTTCGACTCGTGGGCCGGCATCCTGCCGCCCGCGCACTACGCCGAGTTCTCAACGCGCTACATCGCCCAGATTTGCACCGCCCTCGCGCCGCTGGCGCCCGTCACGGTATTTGCCAAAGGCGCGTGGTGGGCCGTGGCGGACTTTGCCGCCCTGCCCTGCCGCACGATAGGCCTCGACTGGAACCAGGACCCCGCCGCCGTGCGCCTGCTGGCCGGCGACAAAACCCTGCAAGGCAACCTCGACCCCTGCGCCCTCTACGGCTCCCGCGAGCAAGTAAAAGCGGCCACCCAGGCCATGCTGCGCCAGTTCGCCGGGGGCCCCCACATCGCCAACCTCGGCCACGGCGTCTACCCCGACACCGACCCCGACAACGTGCGCGTTTTCGTGGACACGGTGAAGGAATGGCGGGGTTAGATTGGTGCCGTAGTCCCCTACTTTTATAAAATTCACCTTCTAATTCTTTTCGCGTGGAAACCAAAGATGCCAACGGGATCCTACTCACTGAAAGCGACCCCGTTACGCTCATCAAAGACCTCAAAATCAAAGGCTCGTCGCTGACACTGAAGCGTGGCACGCTGGTCAAAAACATCCGCCTCACCAGCTCGCCCGCCGAAGTTGAGGGACGGGCCGGCGGTAGTGCGATGGTGCTCAAAACGGAGTTTTTGAAGAAAGCCTAACGCAGTTTACCCCATGCTGAGCGAGAAGGAAAAAATGCTGGCCGGCGAGTTGTATTTGGCCACCGACCCGGTTTTGGTGCAGGAGCGCACCCGCGCCAAGCGCCTGCTGCACCGCCTGAACGTGACGGAGTACCTCGTGACGGACGCCGCGCGCGCACTGCTGGCCGAACTGGTGCCGCGCGCCGGGCCGAATTTCTACGTTGAACCGCCCTTCCACTGCGACTACGGTAGCAACATTTACTGCGGCAGCAACGTGTATTTCAACGTGAACTGCGTGGTGCTGGACGTGGCCAAGGTCACCATCGGCTCCAACGTCATGTTTGGGCCCGGCGTGCAGCTGTACGCGGCCACCCATCCGCTCGACGCCGTGATGCGCCGCACGCTGGAACTGGGGCGGCCCATCACCATTAGCGACGACTGCTGGCTTGGGGGTGGGGCCATCGTCTGCCCCGGCGTAACCATTGGCGCGGGCTGCGTTATCGGGGCCGGGGCGGTGGTTACCAAGAACGTGCCGGCGTATTCGCTGGCGGTCGGCAACCCGGCCCGCGTCGTGAAAAACTTGAGGGCCCCGGCGTAGGGGCCCCGGCGCTACAGCCCCGCCTCTTCTGCTTCTTCCAGCAGCCGCTGTTTCTCAATCGGCACCACGCCCACTTGCTCACACACCAGCCCGCCGCCGAGGTTGGCCAGCGCGGCCAGGAACGGCGCGGACTGCCGCAGCGCCACGCACAACGCCGCGATGCTGATAACCGTATCGCCGGCCCCCGACACGTCGGAAATAGTGCGCAGGTGGGCCGGCAGGTAGATTTTTTGGTCGGCCTGCTGGGCAAATACGCCGTACTCGGAAAGCGTCACCAGCACGACTTCGGGCTGTAATTCTTCGCGCAGCCGGGCCACGCCGGCCTCGAAGCCCGGGCGGTCGGTGGCAGGGTCGCCGAACTCCAGCTTGAGGCCCTCGCGCAACTCTTTCAGGTTGGGCTTGAACAGGGTGCAGCCGCGGTAGGCCAGGAAGTTCTTCTTTTTGGGGTCGACCACCGTGGGAATGCCGCGCGCCCGGGCCCGCGCAATGCAGGTGGCGATGATGTCCGCGCGCAGCACACCCTTGTCGTAGTCTTCAAAAACCACCACGTCGGCTTGGGCCAGCAACTCGTCGTAGGCCCCCAGCAGCTGCACCGTTTCGGCGGCGTTGAGGTCAGTTTCCACTTCCGAGTCGATGCGCAGCAGCTGCTGGCCCTGGGCTAGGATGCGCTGCTTTACGGTGGTGGGCCGGTGCGGGCTGCGGACGAGGCCGGCGGCAGGCAAGCCGCGCTGGCGCAGCAACTCCAGCAGCTGGTCGCCGCCGGCATCGTCGCCAATCACGGCGCAAAGCAGCGGCGTGGCCCCCAGCGCCTGCACATTCAGGGCCACGTTAGCGGCGCCGCCGAGGCGGTTTTCGGTGCGGGCCACGTGCACCACCGGCACGGGCGCCTCGGGCGAGAGGCGCGTGGCGCGGCCCCACACATAGGCATCCACCATCACGTCGCCCACGATGAGCACGCGCAGGTTGTTGAAATCAGCAAAGAGCTGGGAAAGCGTATCGGCAGGCATTGCGGCAGGAAGAATAGGGCCCCCAAAGGTAAAGGCCCGCGGCAGGAGCACGCCGAAGCGCACCGCTATCACGGGCCTTGTACTCAATCTACATCACTGGTCGTCGGCGAAAATGTAGCGCGGACTTTAGCTTCGTGCTACAAAAACTACAATTTGGCCAGGCTCTTCTTGATGCGCTGGAAGGCTTCCACCAGCTTATCATCAGCGGCGGCGGTGCTGAAGCGCATGCACTGCGGGGCCCCAAACGCCTCGCCCGACACGGCGGCCACGTGGGCATCACTGAGCAGGTAGAGGGCTAAATCGGCCGAATTTTTGATGACCTGACCCTCGGCTGTGGTGCGGCCGAAGAACGCCGACACGTCCGGAAATACATAGAACGCGCCGCTCGGCGTGGGCATCACCAGGCCGGGAATGTCCTTGGCGATGTCCAACACCAGGTCGCGGCGGCGGTGGTAGGCCGTTACCATCTCGTCGGCGCTGCCGTGGCCACCGATTAGGGCGGCGGTGCCGGCCTTCTGGGCGATGGAGCAGGTGCCGGACGTGATTTGGCCCTGGAGCTTATCGCAGGCCGAGGCAATATCGGCGCGGGCGGCGAGGTAGCCCAGGCGCCAGCCGGTCATGGCGTAGCCCTTCGAGAAGCCATTAACGGTGATTACCCGGTCTTTAACCTCCGGAAAACGGGCCAGGCTGTAGTGCTCGCCCACGAAGTTGATGTACTCGTAAATCTCGTCGGCCAGGGCATACACCTGCGGGTGGCGGGCCAGCACGGCGGCAATTTCGCCCAGCTCCTCCTTGCTGAACACGGCCCCCGTGGGGTTGCACGGCGAGGAGTACATGATGAGCTTGGTACGGGGCGTGATGGCGGCTTCGAGCTGCGCGGCGGTGGCCTTGTAGTCGTTTTCGAGGCTGCCCACCAGCGGCACGGGCACGCCCTCGGCCAGCTTCACCATCTCCTCGTAGCTCACCCAGTAAGGCGAAAAGACAATGACCTCATCGCCGGGGTTCACCAGGCTGAGGATGGCGTTGGCCAAGGCCTGCTTGGCGCCGGTGCTCACCACAATATTGGTGGGCAGGTAGTCCAAGTCGTTCTCCTTCTTCAGCTTAGCGCAGATGGCTTGGCGCAACTCCAGCGTGCCGGGCACCGGCGTGTAGAACGTGAAGCCATCGTCAACGGCCTTCTTGGCGGCGTCCTTGATGTACTGGGGCGTCTGAAAATCAGGCTCGCCGAAGCTCAGGCTGATGACGTCAACGCCCAGCGCGGCCAATTCGCGGGCTTTTTTGGCCATGGCAATGGTCGCCGATTCCGTCATCGCCAGCAAGCGGTTGGAGAGCGGCGACGCGGGGGCAAGTACTTCGGGCATAGCGGACAGCGGAAAAATTTGCATCGCAAAGGTATTGGCTGCGCCTAGCCAAACCGCACGCTATTCTATTTTTCCGCCGCTGGGGGCCCCACGGCCTGCCCCAGCCGCCGCCAGCAGCGCCACAAAATACCCACGTCCTGCCCCGGGGTGTAGTTTTTGGCATACAGCAATTCGAGGTGTTGCCGGGTGCCAGTACCAGGAAGGCCGTGCGCAGCAGCAGCGTCGGCGGGCGAGAGCACGGCGGGCCGCGCCTGGGCCGGGCCGGGCGTGTGGCGCAGGCCCACCCATGTGGCCTGGCCCCGCAGCACGGCCGCCGCGTTGCGCACAAATCCCTGGCGGTCAGCTTGAAACCAAATAAGCATGGGCCCCAGCAGTAGCAGGGTAGCGGCGCTCAGCACGTCGAGCAGGCGCTTGGCGCGGGCGGGGCCCGGCTGGTGCAGGTTCAGGGCGCTGTGGAGGGCGTAGTAGTTGCCGGGCGCGTCTTTGCGGCTGCTGCCGATGATGTAGGCGCTGGCCTCGGGTAATATTTTGTAGGCCACCGGCGGCGTGGCGGGCAGCGCCAGCATCAGGCCGATAATTTGGCTGGCTAGTAGGTCGCGGCCGCAAAAAATTAACTCGTCCAGCGCGTACAGGTGCACCAGATCAGGCAGTTGGCGCAACTCGCCCAGGGCCTCAGCCGGTGCGTGCGCCAGGGAGTGCCCGGGCGGCGGCGGCACCAGCACATCGGTGGCCTGGGGTCCTACGGCCACGTAGCCCACGACGCGGGCGGGCACGGCGGCGGCTTCGAGCAGCTGGCACACGCGCTGGCTCTCGGCCGCCGAGCCCACGATGGCAATGTTCTTCGGGCGGGGCTTGCCCAAATGTAAGTTTTGGTATTTTACGAAGTGCGTGGCCAGTTGCCGCCCCACCAGCGCCACCAGCGCCCAGGCCCCGCCCAGCACGATGAGCGCCTTGGAAAACCGCCAGGCATCCAGGAAATTCGACGCCGCTGAAATCAGCACCGTGCCCACCAGGATGCCCCGCGCCAGGCGGCCCAGTTTCAGGGGCCGGCCGTAGCCGCCGCTCAGGTAGGCCGAGGCCAGCCACATGGCGATGTAGCCCGGCACGGCCACCAACAAAAACTGCGGCGGATAGGGCCCCGGTGGGTATTTAAAATGGGCTTCCCAGTACGATTTCAATAAAAACATGCCCCCGTACACCAGGCCGGCATCAAGCAGCACCGGCGCGACGCGACGCACCAGGCGCTCAAAAATGGCGGCCCCCGCCCGTAGCCAGATGGCGGTGTTGATGAGCAGCGACACCAGGCCGGCGGGCCCTGGGGCAAAATGCTTGCGAGCAAAAATCACCATCGCCCGATAAAACACGAGCACGTAGTTGACGCTCGTGCGCCGGGTGCTTTCGCCCTTGTAGTGGATGATGCGAGCCCCGGGGAAATAGTAGTTTTTCCAGCCGCCCAGCGTAAGGCGGTACGAGAGGTCGATGTCCTCGCCGTACATGAAGTAGTCTTCGTCGAGCAGCCCCACCTGGGCCAGGGCCGTGCGGCGCAGCAGCATAAACGCCCCGCTGAGCACGTCCACTTCGTGGGTTTGGCTTTTATCCAAATACCCCAGGTGGTAGCGGCCAAAAATGCGCGAATTGGGCAGCAGGCGGCTCAGGCCCAGCATTTTGCACACCGCCACGGCAGGCGTAGGCAGGCCGCGCTTGCTCTCGGGCAGGAAGCGGCCCTGGCCGTCGAGCATGTGCACGCCCAGGCCCCCGCCGGCGGGATGCGCGTCCATAAAATCGCAGCAGGCCCGGAAGGTATCTTCCTCCACCACCGTGTCGGGGTTGAGCAGCAGCTGGTACTGGCCGGTGGCGCGGCGCAGGGCCTGGTTGTTGGCCTTGGCGAAGCCCGGGTTATGCTTGTTTTCGATCAGCCTAACCTCCGGGAAACGGGCCCGCACCATCGCTACCGAGTGGTCGGCCGAGTTGTTATCCACTACGAACACTTCCACCGGGGCCCCCAGCTTTTCGGCCGCCCGCCGCACCGATAGCAGCGCCTGCTCCAGGAAATAGCTGACGTTGTAGCTGACGACGACGACGGAGAGTTTGACCACGGCAGGCGAAAGTAGGGTGCGCCGGCCGCCGGCCGCGCCGGAGCCAGGGACGGCCACAAAAAAGCCCCGCCGCCGAACCGGCCGCGGGGCGTTCCTTCCAAAATTTTGGGGCGCCCCGGGGGCTTTAGTTCACCTGCCGCTGGCGGTCCACGATGCTGCGGCCAAGGGTAATTTCGTCGGCGTATTCCAGCTCGCCGCCCATCGGAATACC
This sequence comes from Hymenobacter nivis, assembly GCF_003149515.1. Classification (NCBI taxonomy): domain Bacteria; kingdom Pseudomonadati; phylum Bacteroidota; class Cytophagia; order Cytophagales; family Hymenobacteraceae; genus Hymenobacter; species Hymenobacter nivis. The sequence goes on along the minus strand of NZ_CP029145.1, from coordinate 4,788,440 downwards.
GCGGGCGATGGTGCTGATGTGCACGTTCGGCAGGTCGCGCAGGCGGCGCGAGAGATAAAAGGCGGTGGTATCGCCCTCCATGGTAGGGCTGATGGCGAGAATAATTTCGCGCACGTCCGAATCTTCGGCCGCGGCCCGCTCCACCAGCGAGTCGATGTGCAAATCGGTGGGCCCCACGCCCTCGATGGGCGAAATGACGCCGCCAAGCACGTGGTACACGCCGCGGTACTGGCCCGTGTTTTCGATGGCAATAACGTCGCGCACGTCGGCCACCACGCACACCTGGGCGTGGTCGCGCAGCTGGTTGGCGCAAATGCTGCACTCCTCGGCGTCGGAAATACTGTGGCAGGTGCGGCAGTAAGTGATTTCAAAGCGCATTTTGGCCAGCGCCTCGGCCAGTGAGGCCGTAGTGTCGGTGTCGGCCTTCAGCAGGTGCAGCGCTAGGCGCAGAGCCGTTTTTTTGCCAATGCCGGGCAGCCGGGCCAACTCGCCCACGGCGTTTTCAATCAGCTTGGAAGGAAAGTCCATTCAATTAATGTGCAGAATGTGGAAATATGCCAGATGCGAAAATGCTGCTAATACGGAATTTTAGAAAATTTTAAAATTTCCACATCCTCACATCCCACTCATTTCCACATCTAGGAAATATCCGCCGAAATGCCCCGGTCGTGGATGGCCGTGCACAGGGGCTCCAGCTCCTCGTACGAGCCGTTTTTGACGCTGCACTTACCTTTGTAGTGAATGAGCAGGGTGCACTGCTCGGCCTGCTCGGGCTGGTGCTGGCACACGTCAATCAGGGTTTTGGTGACGTGGGCGAAGGTATTCACCTCGTCGTTGTACACCACAAGGCTGCGCGGCTCGGCGGTTTCTTCGAGCAGCAATACGTCCTCATCGAACTCAATTTGGGGGCGGGTCGTCATGGAGCAAATTTACGGCGGCGGGATGGGGTTGGCGGCATCTATAAACGCCCGGGCCCCACAAATCGTTTCGGAAAGCGGGGCCCCGGGGCGCAGGGCCGGCGTAATTTTCCGCCGCCCAGGGCCCCCGCCCCCGCCGGCCAATTGCCGGCCGTTGCAAAACGGGCCCCGGGGCCCCACCGCTTCTTGTTCCCTTCTCCATGCCCGTTCCCGCCCCCGAATTTAAAAAAGCCCTCAAGCGCCTCGGCGAAGCTGAAAAAGAAGCCCTGCTGCTGCGTGCTGTGCGCCGCGACGCCGAGTTGTACGAAACCTTCCGCTTCGAGCTACTGGCCGACGTGTCGCTGGCCCAGATTCAGGAAGAAACCGCCGACCGCATCCACGAATCGTTCAACCTGGCCGTGAGCGGGCGCCTGCTCAACCGCAGCCTCGTGAAGGCCCTGCGCGCCAGCGTGCAGGAGGCTGCCCGCGCCCGCCGCATCACCAAAAGCAAGCAGCTCGAAATTGACCTTTTGGCCTACACCCTACGCCTGTGCCTCGACCACTACTCAGGCCAGTTCGACAGCGTGTACGACGGCTTTTACAAGGCCGTGGCGCGGCTGGCCGCCCGCCTACCGGCCCTGATTCTAAAGCACCTGCACGAAGACTTGTGGGTGGAATACAAGCCTGATTTAGACGATGTTCTGAAAGACTTGCACCGCCGCAAGAAAAGCGCGAATTTGACTTTTGAACTGCCCTGGGAATTGATTATTCCGCACTAGCTTGCGCCGTATTCACCTCCTTTTCACTCTATTTTATATGCTAAAACGTTACCCTTCTCTTTGCGCCGGCTTGGGCTTGCTCACGCTAGCCACCAGCTGCGCCGGCTCGTACGCACCCATCCGGCCCGACCGCATCGCTACTTACCAAGCCTCGGCGGCCCACGCCCCGGTGGATTTCGACTACCAGTTCGACGTGCTGCGGCTGCACGGCAACAAAAAGTACGTTAAAAAAGAAGCCAAGCGCGGCTACCACGTGGCCGCAGTGCGCGTGACCAACAACTCGGGCCGGGAGTTGAATTTCTCGCGCGACCTAAATCTGGTCTACGGCGACCGGCCCATTGCGCCCGTGGCCGGCACCGCCGCGGCCCAAGACATGAAGCAGGGCGTGGCCATTTACCTGCTGTACTTGCTGCTCAACTTCAACGTAGGCGGCACCAAGGATGCCCGCACGGGGGCTACTACCGGCGGCACTTTTATCCCTACGGGCCCCTTCATTGCCGGCGGCAACATGCTGGGCGCCAGCCAAGCCAACCGCAACATGCGCCGGGAATTTGAGGAGTTCGACCTCACTAACCGCACCATCAAGCCCGGCGAAACAGTGTACGGCATCATGAGCCTGCGCGAAACCTCGGTGGCCCCCATGCGCCTCGAACTGCGCCCCGGTACCGAGTCGACCTACGTACCGGCGGCTGCGCCGGTGGTGCTACCCGCCCCCATGCCCGCCCCGCCCGCCGCCACGCCCCGGCGCGACGATTAATCCATCAAGCAGGATTTAGGCTCGAAATTTTCACCCAAAAAGGGCCCTGCCAATCAATTGGCAGGGCCCTTTTTAATTAAGCGCAAGCGGTGCTTATTGCTTGGCAACCACGTTGAAATCCAGCGTGAAGTCATCGTAGATAGCTTTGTCGCCGATGCTGTCGAAGAACGACTTCGAGCCGTACTTCAGGCCGAACTTAGTGCGGTCGATAATCACCTTGCCACTGGCGGCGGCCACGCCGTTTTTCACGCCCACTTTGGCGGGGAACGTGAGGCGATTGGTCACGCCCTTGATCATCATGTCGCCCACGATGGTGGCGTTGTCGGCGGTAGCGGCGGCCCCTTTGATTGGGGTGATGCTCACGATTTTGAACGTGGACATGGGGTTTTTGTCGGAACCAAAGAAATCGTCGCCGCTCATGTGGCCCACAAACTTGGCCTGCGTTTCGGCGTCCTTGATGTCGGTGGCCTTGATGGTTTTCATGTCCACGGTGGTGGCGCCGCCCACTACCGTATTGTCTTTCACCAGCAAATCGCCGCCCGTGAACTGGATGGTGCCGTTGTGGCCGTGGGTCACGGCCTTGCCTTCCCAGCCCAGGGTGCTCAGCTGGGGCTGGAGCTTGTAGACGGTTTGGGCTTGGGCGGCGGGAGCGGCCGCGAGGCCGGCAAAGGCCAACAGGGCGGGGAACAGAATTTTTTTCATGGTCGAAAAAAGGTAAAAAAAGAAAGAAAAAAAAGGCAGGAACGGACCCCGACGCGGGGCAAGCAAAAATAGACTAACTAATCGGCTGCCCGCATTTTGTCGAGCAAGTCGCTGAGCTGCTGCAACTCTTCCTCGGAAAAGCGGCCCAGGCCCAGGCGCTCGGGTTCGAGCACGTTGTCGGTTGCGAGGCGGCTGAGCAGCGCCAGGCCCGCTTCGGTGATGCGGATATCGACGGCGCGGCGGTTGGCGGGGCACACGGTGCGGGTCACGAGCTGCTTCTCTTCGAGGCGGTCCACGATGCGCGAGGCGTTGCTGGTTTTGTCCAGCATCCGGTCGATGAGCAAGGCCACGGTGGCCGGCCGCGGGTGCTGGCCGCGCAAAATGCGCAGCAGGTTGAACTGCGGCAGCGTAAGGCCAAAGGGCTTGAAGGCCGCCGCCTGCCGCATCTCCAGCCAGCCGGCCGTGTAGGTAAGGTTGATAATGGCCTTTTCGTAGGCATTGCGGAACACAGGTTGCTTGATTTCGTCTTCGATGCGCATAAATTAAAGGCGGTGGACAATGCAAACACAATGTACGTACATTTAATGTTGCAACATTGTTTAGCATGGTCTTCCATCATTTTCTTGGAACGGCGCATGGCCGGGGGTCGTATTGCTATTTTTTTTACCTAATCCGCTGGCTTTATATGAAACGTTTTCTTTTAATTGCTGGCACGGCCGGCGCATTGGCGGGGGCCCCGCGCCTAGCCGCGGCCCAGCAGGGCGGCTACCCGGTGGCCACCACGGCCCAAACGCAATTTGTATACCAAAACGGCGCGGTGGTACAGCGCGAGGGCCCCAGCACCAAGTCCCTCACCCAGAACGTGCGCTTGGCCAACGGCATCAAAATCAACTACAAAAGCGGCATCGTGGAGTTTCCGGGCGGCAAGCTCATTACGCTCAGGGAAGGTGATTTTGTACGGCCCGACGGCAGCCTCGTATTTGCTACGCCGGGCAGCGCCGCCGCGGCCCGCGGCGACGGCCCAGCGCCCAGCAGCGCTCCGTTCACTACCTACACGCTGCCTACCCGCGTCGTGCCCGGCAATGCCACGGCCGAAACCGGGTCCCTCCAGCTGCGCGTGCAGCTCCTGGAACGCAAAGTGGAGCTGCTCAACCGCAAAGTCGCCCTGCTGAACCAAGGCCAAGCCGCCTCGCCCGGCGCTCACCAAATCGACCTCGACCTGGCGGCGCTCGACGCGCAGCTGCAAGCTGGTAAGTAGCTTTTTAACAGCACATTTCACATCGGTATATGTGGGCCAGGAGAGTTAAAGGTCAAGAGTTAAAGTCCTTTCAATCTTTATCTTAACTTTTAATTAGGCATATCCGCACGGAAGCCGCTCTGACGGCGCTTGTACTGCCAAGCTGCACCTGGCCTAGCCTGTGCTACCATAAGGGGCCCGGGGCCAGGCCAAGCGCGGCTTGGCGGCACATACTTTAGGCCAGTACCAGGGCCCCATCCGCTTCGTGCACCAGGCCAAAGGGCTCGTCTTTGATAATGAGGATGCCATCGAGGTCGTGCACGTCGGCCAAGGCGCTGATTTGCAGGGCGGCGGCGATGCCCAGGCTGGTTTCGACCATGCAGCCCAGCATGGGGCGCAGGCCATGGGCGCGGGTGCGGCGTAGCAGCTCGATGCCACGCCGGAGGCCACCGGCCTTCATCAACTTCACGTTCACGCCGTGGAATTGCCGGGCAATTTCTTCAAAGTCAGCCGTATCCGTTACCGATTCATCGGCCAGCAGTGGCACGCCGGCCCGGGGCCGCAGGTAGCGGTAGTCGGCGGCGCAGGCGGCGGGCAGGGGCTGCTCCAGCAGGGCCAGGTGCAGGCCGGGCACGGCGCGGGCTTGCGCCAGGAATTGCAGCAGGCCATCGGCGTCGGCCCAGGCCTCGTTGCCATCCACGAGCAGCGGGTGGCCGGGCAGCACCCGGGCCACTTCGCGTAGTAAGTCGAGCCCCCCGGCGGCGTCTACCTTCACTTTCAGCAACTTAAAGCGCGCCGCCCGCTGCGCCGCCAGGAATGCCGCCACCTCGCCGGGCGGCATAATGGGCAGCGTGAAGGCCGTGGGCGTAGCGGCGGCCGGCGGCGGCACGCCCAGCCATCGCCACACCGGTTGACCGGCGCGGGCGGCCAGCCGTTGCACCAGCGCTGCCTCCAAAGCAAAGCTGAGGGCGTGGGCCACGGGATGGGCCCCCAGCAAGGCGTCTAGGTCATCCAGCGTTTCCACTTGCGCCAGCCCCGCGGCTTGCAGGGCCCCAAACTGCTCGGCCAGCAGCGCCGGCGACTCGGCGTAGCGCACGTTGGGCGCGGCCTCGCCCCGGCCGGTGTGGCCGCGGCCGGCCACCTGCACCACGAGGTTGGTTTTGGCGGCGGAGGCGTTGCGGGAAATTTTCCAGACGAAGCGCAGCGGCAGGTCGAGGGCGGTGAGGGTCCAGGTAGGCATGGGCGGAGCAAAGGGCACGGACGGCCCGAAGATGCGGCGGAAATGGCACTGGAGCCCCAGCAAGCCCCCGGTGGGACTCTGCTGGCTAGCATACCGGGCGGGGGCCCCGGCCCTTACCTTTGCCTAGCCCGGACTTTCTTCATCCGGTCCACATCTATTTTCCTGTTGCCCATGAAGCTCTCGCGCGTTGCCGTTGCGGCCCTGGTTTTGATGCTGCTGGCCGTTTCGCTCACAGTTCTGGCCCAAACCGGGCAGCTGGCCCTGCCGGCCGCCGTGCCCGTGGCCGCACGCTGGGCCGCCCTGGGGGCCCTGGCGCTGGCCGTGGCCCCGCGCCGCTCGCTCACGGGCTGGATTGTGCTGAGCATGTTGGTGGGCATCGAAATCGGGCACGACGCCCCCGCCGTGGCCCTGCCCCTGAAGGTGCTCAGCGACGCATTTCTGCGGCTCGTGAAGACCATCATCGCCCCGCTGGTGTTTGCCACGCTGGTGGTGGGCATTGCCGGCCACGCCAACCTCAAGCAGGTGGGCCGCATGGGGCTCAAGGCCCTGATTTACTTTGAGGTAGTAACCACTTTTGCCTTGTTCATCGGGCTGGCGGCCATCAACTTCACCAAGGCCGGGGTAGGCATCAAGCACGCGGCCATTACCGAAAAAGCCGACGTCATCGTCGCCGCCGCGCCCCAAACCACGGCCGATATCATCCTGCACATCTTCCCCGAAAACATTGCTAAATCGGTGGCCGAAGGACAGGTGCTGCAAGTGGTAGTGTTCGCCATCCTCTTCGCCATCGGCCTGGCCCTCACCCCCGAACGGCCCCGACGCGTGATGCTCGAAATCTGCGAAAGCCTGTCGGAGGTGATGTTCAAGTTTACCAACGTGGTAATGTTTTTTGCGCCCCTGGGCGTGGGCGGGGCCATGGCCTACACGGTGGCCAAAATGGGTTTTGGGCCCCTGCTCAACGCATTTCAACTGCTGCTCACGCTTTACGGGGCCCTCATCGTCTTCGTGCTGCTGGTGCTGCTGCCGGTGGCGCTGCTCATGCGCATTCCACTGCGGCGCTTCGTGGCGGCGGTGGCCGAACCGGTGAGCATTGCCTTTGCCACCACCAGCAGCGAGGCCGCCCTGCCACGCGCCATGGAGGCGATGGAAAGCATCGGAGTGCCGCGCCGCATCGTAGCCTTCGTGATGCCGACGGGCTACTCCTTCAACCTCGACGGCACTACGCTCTACCTCTCGCTGGCGGCCGTGTTCGTGGCCCAGGCGGCGGGCGTCACGCTCTCGTTTGGCGACCAGATGTTGCTGGTATTCACGCTTATGCTCACCAGCAAGGGCGTGGCCGGGGTGCCGCGCGCCTCACTCGTGATTCTGCTGGCCACGCTGCCCTCGTTCAATTTGCCGGCCTGGCCGGTGTTCATCATTCTGGGTATCGACGCGCTGATGGACATGGCCCGCACCGCTGTGAACGTGCTCGGCAACTGCCTGGCCTCGGCCGTGGTGGCCCGCTGGGAAGGCGAGTTCATCGACGACTACCAGGGCCCCGACCCGGCCGCGCTGCCCGAGCCGGTGGCCGCTACGAGCCATTGAGCCCCCGAATTTAATCTTTCCGTTACGGCCGGCATGTCCCGACAAACTGTTACCTTAGGCCTCGCTAAGACTTAAAGTGCATTTCTGCGTTTTTTAGGCACTCTTATTTAGTAATTATCTATTAAATTTCTGGTCATTAGCATGCGTGCCGTAAAAATAAACTTGTATTATATTTATACAATCTTAACAATTACCGGGCTTTTGGCCGGTGGCTGCAAGTCGGCCAAAGTGCCGTTGGCGGCCACGCCCTTCGCCCCCCTGCACGAGCGCCTGCCCCCGCTTGAAACCGCCGCCGACCCAGGGCCCCTGGCCTTGAGCGACGGCATTTTGCCCGAAGACCCATTGCGCCTGCTCACCAACGAGTTGCAACGCAACCTGGCTGAGCCCACCGACTCGGCCACCTACGGCTACGTGCGCCTGGTGATTACCCAGGCCGCCGAGCGCCGCCTTAACCGCGGCCTCCAGGCCCTGCAAATGACGCTGCTGCTCACCCCCACCTTCCTGGGCGTGCCCCTGGAAACGTACCAGACCGACCTGACGGCCGAATTACAGATTTCCGACGCCCAGGGCCACCTGCTGGGCACCTACGCCGGCAAGGGCCGCGGCCGGGCCCGGGTGGCCATGTATCACGGCTACGCCCAGAAAAATGCCCCCCGCCTGGCCGACGTGCTAGCCCTGCGCGATGCGCTGGCCCACATTCGGCCCCAGCTTGATACGGCGGCTGCCCGGCTCCGGCCGCTGCTGCTGGCCCACCCCGTGGACAACCCCACGCTGCCCACCACCGCGGCGCGTGGCCGCCGCTAGGGCCCCGGCGTATCTTTGGGGCATGGCTGGGTTGTTCCGATTGATTGCTTTTCTGGGGGTGGCCGGCGCGCTGGCCGGCTGCTGCGCCAACAACGTGTGCGACTGCAACGACGCGCGCGCCGATGCGTTCTACTTCAAGTTTGCTACCGGTACCAGCGGCTTTGCGCCAGCCGAGCTGGATACCGTGGTGCTCAAGCGTTATACGCTGCGCCTGGATGCCAAAGGCGTGCCCAATATCAAATCCGATTCGCTAACGATCTACGCCGACTTGCTTGATAAAGCGGGCACGTTCGACCAGGTGAATGTGGTGCGGTCCACAACGACCACAAAGCCCCTGGTTACCACTGATTCCGTGTTTATCAACAACAACGCGCCGTTTACGCAGGCCGGGCCGCGCAAACTCGACACTTATCTGTACCGCATTGAGGTGCGCCAAGCGGGAAAACTGCTACGCGACAGCCCGCGCCGGTACCAAGTGGATAGCCTGGCCCTGACCGGTGAGTTTTATGGTACTGGTTGCTGCACCTGCTACCGCAACCTTTCGAAAACGGGGCGGCTGACCAACCTCAGCACCGGCAGCGCCAAGCCCATCAGCGCCACCGAAACTGGCCGGGTGGCACCAGTTCTCATCAAAAAATAAGCGGCCGCCCCGCCGGGGCCCCGGTGCATCCTAGGGGCCCCATACCACCGTTTTGTTCCTTAGCTGCCATGCCCGTCTCTGCTGTTGATACTGCCGCAGCGGCCCCCTTCGTGACTGGGGCCGCGCCGGGGGGCCCCGGGCCGGGGCCCTCGGTGTTTCCGTTTGCCACGGCCCTCAGCCTGGAGCCGCTGCTGGCCTACTGGCGCGCCCGCGAAACGGATACTAACCCCGGCTTGGCGCTGCTGGCCCGCGCCATTGCCCGGCAGGCGGCGCGCACGCCCGCACTGCGGGGCCCCCTGCCCGACCCGGCGGTGCTCGACCAGGCGCGCGACTTGCTCGAAACGATGATGCTGGCCGTGTTCCCAACTGCGGCTACGGACTCTGCCATCAGCGGGGCCGTTCCACCGTTTGGGCGCACGAGCTTTTACTACACGCCGCGCTTTGCCGAGGTGCTTCTCAACAAAGAGCGCACCATCAAACAGCCCCTGAACCTCGACTTGGCGCAGATGGAAGGGTACATGGCGCGCATGGCCTACCAGCTCGTGCTGCACCGCGTGTACGGCGTGGAGCTGCCAGCGGCGGGGGCCATCATTTTCACAGTACCCGACTACAAAATCGGCCTCTACCGCCACTACGGGGTCAGCGTCGATTCGTCGTTCATACAGGTGCGGGTGGTGGGCGGGGCCCCCGTGCTCACGCCGGCCCAGTGCGAGCAGCTGGGCCACCAGCGCCACAACCTGGCCGTGTGGCGCGAGTTGCTGCCGCCCGCGCACTTCGCGCTTGAGGGCTTCAACGTGCTGCAACTGGTGGACGTGACGGACCAGGAAGTGCTGTCGGAGCTGAAGTACGACCTGCTGGAGCGCGACGTGCTGCAAGCGTCCGACCGGCTGGAGCAAATTCAGGAGAAGCTGCGGGTACTGTTTGCGCGGCCCGCCTTGCAGCTCGGCATCGCGGCCTACGACGAGAAGAAGAAGGATTTCGTGGACTTCGGCCGCAAAATCAACCACAGCTTCCTCACCAAGCAGGTGCAGCACAACCGGGCCGACAGCGGCTTCCGGCAGATTTACGAGCGGCTGCTGCGCGAGCGCCGCCCGCTGGTGCTCTCCGACGTGGCACGGGCCGACATTCCGGACGACCTACGGGCCCAGATTCTGGAGCTGGGCATCCGCTCGGCCATCCTGGCCCTGCTGCCCTACGGCGGCGATACGGTGGGCCTGCTCGAAATCGGCTCGCCCACCGCCGGCGACCTGGATGAGTTCGCCTTAGAGAAGGTCGCGCAGTTCGTGCCGCTGTTTGCCGTAGCCGTGAAGCGCAACGCCGAGGACCTGCAGACCCGCATCCAGGCCGTGATGCAGGAGCGGTTTACTCCCATCCACCCCACAATGGAGTGGCGCTTCGCCGACGCGGCCCGCCGCCTGCTGGCCCGCCACGACGAGGGCGAGCGCGGAGTCGAGATGGAGGCCATCGTGTTCGCCGACGTGTACCCGCTACACGGCTCCTGCGACATTCGCGGCAGCAGCACAGCCCGCAACGCGGCCATCGAGGGCGACCTCATTGAGCACCTCACCCTAGCCAACCGGGTGCTGAAAAAAGCGTCGGAGCACCGGCAGCTGCCCATTCTGGACGAGCTGAAGTTCTACGTCAACAAGAACCTGCGCCGCCTGCACCAGGGCATCATCAGCGGCGACGAGCTGAGCATCTACGAGTCGCTGCGCCTGGAAGTGGAACCACTCTTCGAGTACCTGGCCCAGCATACGCCCGAGCTACGGCCGGTTATCACCACTTACTGGGCCAACATCGACCCGCGCCTAGGCATTTTGTACAAGCGCCGGCAGGCGTTCGAGCAGAGCGTGACGGCCATCAACGACGCGGTGAGCACCTACCTCGACGACGAGGAAGCCAAGGCCCAGGCCATGTTCCCGCACTACTTCCAGCGCTTCCGCACCGACGGTGTGGAGTACAATATTTACGTGGGCGAGGCCCTGGTACAGGACAAGCCGTTCGACCTGGTGTTCCTCAAAAACCTGCGGCTGTGGCAGTTACTTACGATGGTGGAAATCACGCGGCTCACCCACGCGCTGGCGGCCACCCTGCCCGTGCCACTCGAAACCACCCAGCTCATCTACATCCACGGCCAGCCGCTGAGCATCCGCTTCCGGCAGGACGAACGCCAGTTCGACGTAGACGGGGCCTACAACATCCGCTACGAAATCATCAAGAAACGCATCGACAAGGCCACCGTGCTCGGCACCGGCGAGCGCCTCACGCAGCCCGGCCGCCTGGCCCTGGTGTACGCCCAAACCCGCGAGGCCACAGAGTACCACGAGTACATCGACTACCTCCAGGACCGCGGCCTGCTAGAGCCCGGCGTAGAAGAATTGGAACTGGAAGAGTTGCAAGGCGCAAAGGGCCTGCTGGCCCTGCGCGTGCAAGTGAAGCTGTAATCTAATGTGAGGAGAATGTGGAGATGACCGTTCTCATCTCCATATTCTCACATCTTTCACACCCTCCACATTCTCCTCACATTTTATTCTCTTCTTTCCAGAACAGCCGGACGCCGGTGCGCAGCAGCACCAGCCATGCGGCGCCGCCGGCAAAACCGGCCACTACGTCGGTGGGGTAGTGCACGTGCAAGTACATGCGGGTGAGGCCGATGAGCAGCGCAAAAGCCACCAGCGCGATGCCCCAGCCCCAGCGGCCGGTGTGCTGCACCACCAGCCAGGCCAGGCAGCCGTAGTAGGCCATGCTCATCATGGCGTGGCCGCTGGGAAAACTCAGGCCGTATTGGTAGATAAGGGCGGTGGATGGACGCGGGCGCTGGAAGTACGCCTTCAGCAACTCATTGAGGACCAAGCCGCCGCCCATGGCCAGCAGTAGCTCAACGGCGTAGCGCACGAAGCCGCGGCGGTGCAGCACCAGCGGCACCAGCAGGCTGGCCGGCACAAAAAACGCCACCGACCCGAAGAATGTGAGCCGGAACACCCAGGCCGTGAGCCACGGAGCGGCGGCCCGTAGGCGGTCCATTTGCGCAAAGCCCCAGTTGTCGAACACCGCCGATTTTTCGGCAAATACCTCACGGGCCAGGTAAAAAAACACCCCGAACGCCAGCACGAACACCAGGGCCCCACCTACGGCTTCGGCGGTGAGCAGGCCGGCCAAGGCCCCCCAGCGGGACGGCGGCGGCGTGGGCGAAGTGGAAGTATTGGGCATGAGCGGGGCGGCAAACGAACAGTGCTTTGAACGAAACTGCTCCGGAAACGGCCACCGCACTGGGCCCCCGGCCTGGCTGCGGCCCAACGAAAAAAGGCCAACCCTTGCGGATTGGCCTTTTTAAAACGTGCGCTCGGGGAGACTCGAACTCCCACACCTTGCGGAACTGCCGCCTGAAGACAGCGCGTCTACCAATTTCGCCACAAGCGCAGCGGTACCGCGGCGACAAACCTCCTAGGGGAGGTTGCCGTTTGGTGCTGCAAAGGTAAGCGGCTGGCGCGGCGCGGCGCAAGCGGCGCGAAATTTTTTTCGGCTGTGGCGGCCGCTGGGGCCTGGGCTAGTTGTTTTTCAGTCGGTTGAAGCAGCACATTTTTTTCAAATTGAACACAAATTCTCCAATTTCTCGCCCCGAACCGCCCACTGGGGGCCCCGCAGCCCGCCTTAGCGGCAACTTCGACCGCATTGCTTGGTGCTACGACGCGCTGGCGGGCCTCGTGTTTGGCGGCAGCCTGCGGGCGGCGCAGCGGGCCGCGCTGGCCGGGCTGCCCGCCGGGGCCCCACGCGTGCTGATACTGGGCGGCGGCACGGGCTGGGTGCTGGGCGAAGTGCTGCGCCACCGCCCAGGTGCAGCGGTACTCTACCTCGAAGCTTCGGGGCCCATGCTGGCGCGGGCCACTGCGCGCCTGCACCGCGAGTGGCCGGGCGCGGCGCGGCAGGTCGAGTTTCGGCTGGGAACCGAGGCGGCGCTGAAGCCCGGCGAGCAGTTCGACGCGCTGGTGACGTTTTTCGTACTCGACTGCTTTGCGCCGGCCGCGCTGGGGCCCGCCCTGGCCCGCCTGGCAGCGGCCCGGCGCCCCGCGGCGCCGTGGCTGCTGGCCGATTTCAGCCGGCCGCGGCGGGGCTGGCACCGGGCGCTGCTGGGAACCATGTACCGGTTTTTTGGGGCGGTGGCGGCCCTGCGCGCCCAGCAGCTGCCCGACCTGCACGGGGCCCTGGCCGGGCTGGGGCTGCGCCCGGGGCCCCCGGCCTACTTCTTCGGCGGGGCGGTAGAGGGCACCGTGTTCCGGCCCGTGGGGCCAGCGGAAAAGGCTGTGTAGGAAGGGCCAATTATTTTCCTACATTTGGGGGTTCGGTAATGGAAAATACTTATTGCGACGGCCCTGCGAACCGGCTTACGCGCTACGCCCTTGTTATTGTACCAAAATCCGCTGTACTCCTTCCCGTCCTTGCCGCATGAGTAATCTGAAGTACGCCACGCGTTTGCTGGCCCTAGCCTTGTGCGCCGGCCTGGCCCCCGCCGCGCTGTGGGCCCAAACGGTGCCCCCGCGGCCCCGCCCCGCCCCGGCCAAACCGGCGGCAAAACCAGCGGCCAAAGCCAAGCTCGGGGCCCCGGCCAAGCCCGCCGCCAAGGCTCCCGGGGCCCCGGCCAAGGCGGCGGGGCCCGCGGTGCGCTACGCAGTGGCGTTTCCGAACGCGGTGCACCACGAGGCGCGCATCACGGCCACGTTTGCGGGGCTGCCGCCGGGGCCCCTGCGGGTGCGCATGGCGCGCAGCTCGCCGGGGCGTTACTCGCAGCACGACTTCATCAAAAATGTGTACTACGTGGTGGCCACCGATGGCGCTGACCACCCGCTGCCCACGGCCCGCCCCGACGCCTACGGCTGGGACGTGACGCCGGGCGCCGACGGCACGGTGGTGTTCCACTACACGCTGTACGCCAACCGCAGCGACGGCACCTACGCCGGCGTGGACGCGCAGCACGCGCACCTGAACGCGCCGGCCGTGTTTTGCTACGCGCTGGGGCTGGAAAACCGCCCGGTGGAGGTGCAGTTCAATGCCTTGCCCGATTGGAAAATAGCTACCCAGCTGCAGCCCGCGGGCGAGAAAAACACCTTTTCAGCCCCCAACTGGGCTTACCTCATGGATAGCCCCACGATGCTGGGGGCCCAGCAGGTGCGCACCTGGGAGGAAGACGGCCAGACCATTGCGCTGGCCGTGATGAGCCCCGACACGCCCGCCGCCGTGGACGAGTACATGCAGCGCGTGCAGCAGGTGGTGAGGGAGGAAAAGGCCATTTTTGGCGAGCTGCCGACGTATGATTTCGGGCGCTATACCTTCCTGGCCAACTACTTGCCGCAGGCCACCAGCGACGGCATGGAGCACCGCAACTCGACATCGCTGACGGCCCCGCGCGACTTACAGGGGGCCAACGCCCTGAGCAACCTGGGCACGGTGACCCACGAGTTTTTCCACGCCTGGAACGTGAAGCGCATCCGGCCCAAAGACCTGGAACCCTTCAACTTCCAGCGCACCAACATGAGCGACGCGCTGTGGCTGGCCGAGGGCTTCACGCAGTATTACGGCGAGCTGACACTGCGCCGCACCCACGACTACGACGACGCGGCGTTTTTTGACAAGGTGAGCGACTGGGTGAGCGAGCGCCTCAACAGCCCCGGGGCCCGCTACACCTCGGCCGTGGGCATGAGCCAGCAGGCCGTCTTCGCCGATAGGGGGGCGAGCATCGACCCCGTTAACACCGCCAACACCTTCCTCAGCTACTACTACTACGGCGCCGGCCTGGCCCTGGCCCTCGACCTGGAGCTGCGCCGCGACCACCGCGCCACCCTCGACCAGTACATGCAGGCGCTGTGGCAGCAGTACGGGAAAAAGCAGGCCAACTTCGCCCCCACCCGCCCCTACACCCTGCCCGATTGCCAGCGGGTGCTGGGCGAGGTGGCCCACGACACGGCCTACGCAGGCCAGTTTTTCCGGCGCTATGTGTACGGCCACGAGCAGCCGCGCTTCGCCGAGGACTTGCAGGCCGCGGGGCTGGCCGTGGTGCCCACCCACCAGCTGGCCCTGGGCGAGCAGGTGGGCTTCGACCCGCAGGGCCGCTGCCTGGTGGCCGGCAACGCCCTCATCGGCTCGGGCCTGTACAAGGCCGGCCTCGACGTGGGCGACCAGCTGCTGATGCTGGACGACAAGCCCCTGCGGGCCCCTGCCGACCTCGACGCCGTGCTGAAACGCCACGCGCCCAACCAAATTGTAAGCGCCCAGGTGCGTACCCGCGCCGGCGCCGAGCGCGCCGTGCAGCTGCTGCTCAACGAAACGGCCAGCGTGCAGGTGCAGCGCACGGAAGCCGGCGCCAAAACGCCGCTCACCCCCGCCCAGCAGTCCCTGCGCGACGCCTGGCTGGCCAGCCAGGTACGGTAGGGGCCCTAAATTTTCCTGTTCCTGCGGCCTCGCTGCCCTACGCGGCGGGGCCGTTTGCGTATGACCCGCATGGCTTCTGTTTCGTACTTGAATAACCCCGCCCTGCCCACCGTGCGCCCCGGCTACCCAGGCAATAAGCGCATCGGCAACCAATTTGCCAACGGCGAGGCCCTCTACTCCCCCACTGCCGCCGACGTGCTGAAGTGGCAGCTGGCCACCAACCCCCAAAAGGAAGAAAAAAAGCGCGACCACTGGGTGCCCCGCGTGGTGGACGCCACCGGGACCCTGGCCGGCCCCGACGACGTGCTGCTGTGGCTGGGCCACGCCAGCTTCGTGCTGCGCATCGCGGGCCAAACGCTGCTCTTCGACCCCATACTATTCAGCTCAGTAGGGCTGCGCCGGCGCCACCCCCTGCCCTGCCGGCCCGAAGACCTGGTGGGCATCGACTGGCTGCTGCTCTCGCACGGCCACCGCGACCACCTCGACGAGGCTTCCGTGAAGCTGCTGGCCTGCCAGAACCCGCAGTTGCGGGCGCTGGTGCCGCTGGGCATGGGGCCCCTGCTGCGCGGCATGGCCCCGGGCCTGCCCGTGCAGGAAGCCGGCTGGTGGCAGCAATACGACGTGGGCCCCGGGGCCCCCTTCGAGGTGTACTACCTGCCGGCCAGCCACTGGCACCGCCGCGGGCTGTTCGATGTAAACACCGTACTCTGGGGCAGCTTTCTCATCAAAGTCGTTGCCACCGACCGGCTCATCTATTTCGCTGGCGACACTGCTTTCGGCGACCATTTCGAGCAGATTGAGCGGCAGTTTGGGCCCCTGGACGTGGTGCTGCTGCCCATCGGGGCCTACAAGCCTCCCTACATGATGACCAAGAGCCACGTGAACCCCCACGAAGCCGCCAAGGCCGCCAACGTGCTGCGCGCCGGCCACCTAGTACCCATGCACTACGGCACCTTCGACCTGAGCGACGAGCCCGCCGCGGAGCCCCTGCGCCAACTAACGGAAATCGCGGCCGGCGGCATGCTGCGCGGCGAGCTGCACGCCCCGGCCGTGGGCGAGCCGCTGCGCTGGCAGGATTGGGAGTAAGCTAGCCCGGCTTTTTCTGGCTGATTTCGGCCAGTAATTCGGTGGCCTCTTCGGGGTTTTTCTGGTCTTTGGCGGCCTGCGCTACGGCCTCCTGGGCCACGCGGGCGGCCTCTGGGTCGCGGCCCAGCTTGTGCAGCAGCTTGGCTAGCGTGCAGAGGTTATCGTAGCTGCGGTTGGCGGCCAGGGCTTGCTGGATGATTTGGTCGGCTTTGGTCAGCAGCACTTTATCATCTTTGATGAAGCCTTCCATTTGAGCGGCAGCATCGTAGAGACTGTGGCTGTCGCGGGAAGCGTATTTTTTGCCATAAGCCAACGCCGCGTCGGCGAAGGCAGACCAATTTCGCTGCGGCTGGCCAAACAGGTAATACGTCCGGGCCAGCATGTTCCACTGGGGGGACCCGGCGGGGGTAGCCCGGGCGATGGTTTGTTGCAGCTTGGTTAGCGCAACTTGGTCATTAGAGCGGTTTCCAATTCAATGTACAGAATTTCACGTACCTTCTGTTATGAAAGCGTATTCGATTGATTTGCGGGAACGGGTAGCGGCGGCATGTGCCGCGCCGCAGGCCCGGATTTACCAAGTGGCGGCGCAATTCAGCGTTTCCATCTCCTTCGTGGACAAGCTTTTGCGTCGTCAACGTACGAGCGGTTCGCTGGCGGCCCTGCCCGCGAGCGGCGGCCCGATGCCGCGCCTGGACCCGGCGGGCCAGGACCTGTTGCGGGCCAGGACCTGTTGCGGGCCTGTCTGGTGGCGCAGCCCGACGCGACACTGGCCGAAATAAGCCTCGCCTTGGCCGCCGCCGCCGGCCCGGCCCTGAGCCGCACGAGTACGTGGCGGGCGGTCGAGCGCCTGGGGTGGGGGCGCAAAAAAAAAGTATCCACGCCGCCGAGCGTGACACCGAACGCGTCGTAGCCTTGCGCCGCTTGTTTTTGGAAGCCATTCAGCCAGAAGATGTTACCCGTTTCGTATTCGTGGACGAGACGAGCACTAACCTCACCTACTGCCGCCGCTATGGCCGGGCCCCGGCCGGCCAGCGCCTGGACCAGGCCGTGCCGTTGCTCAGCGGCCCGAACGTGACGCTCCTCGCCGCCCTGACCCCGGACGGGCTCGGGGCGTTGCTCAGCGTCAACGGGGCTGTCAACGGGGCTGTCAACGGCGACGTGTTTGCCGCCTACCTCGACCAGGTGCCCGGCCCCACCCTGCGGCCGGGCGACGTGGTGGTACTCGACAACCTCTCCGTGCATAAGGTGGACGGGCTGGACGATATCGTGCGCAAATACGGGGCACGGCTGCGCTACCTGCCGCCTTATTCGCCTGATTTCAACCCCATTGAACTGGCTTTTAGCAAGCTCAAGACGTGGCTGCGCACCGCCAAGGCCCGTACCCGCGACCTGCTGGAGGAAGCCATCCGGGCCGCCGCCGAGTGGGTAACCGAACAGGATGCCAAAAATTGGTTTAACCATTGTGGATATCATGTACAGTGATTTGGAAACCGCTCTAGTCTCTCCCGCATGGCCCGCTTCCCCGATGACAAGCCTTCTAACCTTGTCATCGACTGCTGGCCGACCGAACTGGGCCACGAATGCCGGCTGGTGCACGAGAAAATATTGGGTCGTCGGAGAATAAAAACTCGTCCCCAACTCGAAGAGGTAGCCCAGGTCTTTCTTCGCGGCCAGCTCTGCCGCCGTTTGGGTTTTCAGGTAGTCGGCGCTCACCTGGTCGTATAAAACCTCCCGCTGGTCAAGTGCCGGCGATGTACCGAACGTGTACAGAAACGGTGCGCTTCGGTCGCCGGCCTCGTGGCGCTCCTTCAAGGTAAAAAACGCTTTGCCCGGGTCGAAGGCGTCTTTGCCATCTTGCAGAAAAGCGGTAGCCGATTTGTAGTCGCTGCTCATATGCAGCAGCTTGCCTTCGGGGCTGAAGTACAGGTACGTGGGCATGGCCCTGATTTCGTAGCGTTTGGCCAGCACCTCGCCTTCGCCCTCGTCGATGTTGATTTTGTAGCTCAGAAACGTGGCGTTGTAGTAGGCGCTGACGGTGGGGTCCGTGAAAACCTCCTTTTCCATGGGCTTGCACCAGTGGCAGGCCGGCGACGAGGCGTACAGGAAAATGCTTTTGTGCGCCTGCCGGGCCGCGGCCTGGGCATCGGCCCAGCTGCCGCCGGCGAAGGCAATGGGCCCGCTCTGGGCATGGGCCAGGGCGCTACCCAGCGAAAGGATGACGGTAAAAACGTGGCGCATACGCGGGTAAGTTAGGTAGGTCGCCGGGCGCGGCAGTGTGGCCGGCGGCGGGGTGTTACGCTAAAACTACTGCGGCACGCTGGATAAAGCCTTGGACCGCACGCCCGTAGGGGCCCCCAAGCGGCGGGGTAGCACCCGCTGCCCGGGGGC
Organism: Hymenobacter nivis; assembly: GCF_003149515.1. Classification (NCBI taxonomy): domain Bacteria; kingdom Pseudomonadati; phylum Bacteroidota; class Cytophagia; order Cytophagales; family Hymenobacteraceae; genus Hymenobacter; species Hymenobacter nivis. Next base: position 4,769,904 of record NZ_CP029145.1, on the reverse strand, counting down.
CCTACCTTTGCGCTCATGTCGCCAACCCTCGTTTTGAGCCTCATCGCGGGCTATTTCGCTGTTCTGATTGTCATTGCCGTTCTCACCTCGCGCAAGGTCACGAGCGAGAGCTTCTTCGTAGCCGACCGCAACGCGCCCTGGTACATGGTGGCGTTTGCGATGATCGGCACCTCGCTTTCCGGCGTCACGTTCATCTCGGTGCCGGGCAACGTGTACGGCAAAAGCTGGAGCTATCTAGCTGTTGCGCTGGGCTTTGTGGCGGGCTACCTGGTTATCGGTACCGTGCTGCTGCCGCTGTACTACCGGTTGCGGCTGGTGTCCATCTACTCCTACCTGGAGCAGCGCTTCGGCTACTGGAGCTACAAGACGGGGGCCCTGTTCTTCCTGATTTCCCGCTCGTTGGGCTCGGCCCTGCGGCTGTATTTGGTGGCGGGCGTGCTGCAACTAGCAGTGTTCGACGCCATGGGCGTGCCGTTCGCCGTCACCGTCGTGGTCAGCATCCTGTTCATCTACCTCTACACCTTCAAGGGAGGCCTCAAAACCATTCTCTGGACCGATACTTTCCAGACGCTGGCCATGCTGAGCTGCGTGGGCCTGAGCATCTACTTCATGGCCGACGAGTTGAATTACTCGTTCAAGCAACTCGTCAGTAGCGTGCGCGAGAGCCCGATGTCGCAGGTGTACTTCTCGGATTTCCGCGACGATAAGTATTTCTGGAAGCAGTTTGCCTCGGGCATGTTCATCACCATCGTGATGACCGGCCTCGACCAGGACCTGATGCAGAAAAACCTGAGCTGCCGCAGCCTCGGCGACGCCCAGAAGAACCTGTTCTGGTTCACGCCCGTTATCGTGTGCGTTAATATTTTGTTCCTCACCCTAGGCGTGCTCATGTACCAGTACGCCGCCGCCCGCGGCCTGCACCTCAGCGAGTTGCCGCAGCTCCTCAACCTGAAGGGCGGCCTCGACACCGACAAAGTGTTTCCGTACCTGGCCACTACGCAGTTCTCGCTCGTAGCCGGCGTTATCTTCATTTTAGGCATCATCGCCGTCACCTACGCCTCCGCCGATTCGGCCCTCACGGCCCTCACCACGTCGTTCTGCGTCGATTTTCTGGACATTAAAAAGTACCCCGAGGCCCGGCAGACGCGCCTGCGCCAGCTCACCCACCTGGGCTGGTCGGGGGTGCTCATCGTCATTATCCTCATTTTCAGGGCCCTCAACGAGCAGAGCCTGATTGACGCCGTGTACAAGGCCGCGGGCTTCACCTACGGGCCCCTGCTGGGCCTGTTTGCGTTCGGCATCTTCACCCGGCGCAGCCTGCGCGAGCGGCTGGTGCTGCCCGTGTGCGTGGCCGGGGTACTGCTCACGCTGCTCATTGTGTCGCACTCGGAGGCGTGGCTGGGCGGCTACAAGTTCGGTTTCGAGATTCTGCTTTTGAACGGGGCCTTGATTCTACTGGGCCTGTTTGCCATCTCGCGCCCCGCCGCGCTGAACCCCGCGCCCGCGCCCGCGGTTTAGTCCGTGGGGCCCCTGGTGTTGCCCGCTAATGTTCTGTTAATGAAATCTTCCCTGTTGCTGTTGCTACTTGCCGGCCCCGCGGCGGCGCGGGCGCAAACGGCCCCGGCGCCCATCGTGCTGCGGGCCGGCCACATGCAGGCCCAGGCCCGCGGCGGGGCCCCCAACCGGCCCGACAAAGCGCCGCAGTACCCTGGGGGGCCCCAGGCGCTGGGCGCGTTTTTTCAGGATAACCTAAAGTATCCGGAGGCCGCGCGCGTCAAAAGTGTCACGGGCAACGTGTTGCTGAATGCCACCGTGGGCCCCGACGGCCGCCTTGGCAACCTGAAAGTGGCCCAGTCGCTCTCGCCCGAGTGCGACGCTGAGGCGCTGCGCGTAGCGGCGCTGCTGCCGCCCTGGCACCCGGCCACCCGCCTGGGCGTGCCGCTGCCAGTGGCCATTCAATTGCCGGTGCCGTTTGGCAACGGCACCATACTCAACGTTTTGAAGTAGCTTTTTTCTGTCAAAAAAGAACGTCATGCTGGGCGCAGTCGAAGCATCTCTCCCGCTAACTAAATCCTGATTACTGCCGCAGGAGTGATGCTTCGACAAACTCAACATGACATTCTAATCTTCTTTGCTAGAAGTTTTTAGACAAGTTTACCTTATTCATTTTACGGCGCAACCCAATGCCTGCGCCACCAGTTATGGCCCGAAGCGGACTAAACACCAGCGGCGCCGGCCTTGCGGTCGACGCCCCCAAGCCCAAAGTAACCAAAGAATCGTTCAAGCGCAGCCTGCGGATTTTCCGTTTTGTGCTGCCCTACCGCACCAAATTTCTGGTGGGCCTGCTGATGCTGGTGTTAAGCAGCAGCACGTTCATGGCGTTTCCGTGGGTGGCGGGCAAGCTCGTCGATGCGGCTAACAACAAGCCATATGTGTTGCCCGGCGGCACGGTGTTCGACATCAACCGCATTGCCCTGACGCTGTTTTTGGTCATCGTGCTGCAAGGGTTTTTCTCGTTTGGGCGCGTGTGGTTTTTCACGCAGGTAAGTGAGTTTGCAGTGCGCGACCTGCGGCAGGCCATCTACGCCAAGTTCGTGCAGCTGCCCATTCCATTCTTCGAGCAGAACCGCGTGGGAGCCCTCATTTCGCGCATCACCTCTGATGTGGGCCAGGTGCAGGACGCCTTTTCGCTAACGCTGGCCGAGCTATTCCGGCAGGTATTCACGCTGCTGGGCGGCATCGTGTTCATCATGGTGGTGTCGGTGAAGCTGTCACTGTTCATGCTCGTCACGTTCCCGCCCATCGTTCTGGTGGCCGGGCTGTTCGGGCGCAAAATCCGCACCCTGGCCAAAACCACGCAGCTGGAGCTGGCCAACGCCAACGTCATCGTGGAGGAAACCATCCAGTCCATCAACTCGGTGAAGGCCTTCACCAACGAGCGGTTTGAAATTGGCCGCTACGACGCCTCCCTGGGGCGAGCCGTACAGGCCGCGCTGCAAAGCAACCTGTACCGGGGCGGCTTTATCTCGTTCGTAATCATTGGGTTGTTCGGCGGTATCATCCTGGTGCTCTGGCGCGGGGCCACCCTGGTACACGCCACTGGCCCCGACCACCTGGAAATCGGCCAGCTCGTCACCTTCATCATCTACACGGCCTTCATTGGGGCCTCGGTGGCGGGCCTGGGCGAGCTATACGGCAAGGTGCAGACCATCCTGGGAGCCACCGAGCACATCCGCGAAGTACTGGACGAAACGCCCGAGCCCACCCACCTCACGCCACCTGTCGGCCTGGTACCGGCCCACCTCACCGGCGACATTCGCTACGAGCACGTGGCCTTCCACTACCCCACGCGGCCCGATATTGCGGTGCTGCAAGACATTGACTTCCACATCAAGCCGGGCGAAAAAATTGCGCTCGTGGGCCCCAGCGGCGCGGGCAAAAGCACCATCGCCAGCCTGCTGATGCAGTTTTACCAGCTCAGCGGGGGCCGCATCCTCGTCGATGGCCACGACGTGCGCGACTACGACCTCACCGCGCTGCGCCGCCACATCGGCATCGTGCCGCAGGAAACGCTGCTCTTCGGCGGCACCATCCGCGAGAACATCGCCTACGGCAAGCCCACCGCCACCGACGACGAAATCATCGCCGCCGCCCGCCAAGCCAACGCCTGGCAGTTCATCAGCTCCTTCCCCGAGGGCCTCGACGCCGTGGTGGGCGACCGCGGCATCAAGCTCTCAGGCGGGCAGCGCCAGCGCGTAGCCATCGCCCGCGCCATCCTGAAAAACCCCGCCATCCTCATCCTCGACGAAGCCACTTCGGCCCTCGACAGCGAGAGCGAAAAGCTGGTGCAGGGGGCCCTGGACGAGCTACTCCAGCACCGCACCAGCATCATCATCGCCCACCGCCTCAGCACCATCCGCAAAGTCGATAAAATCCTGGTCATCGACGGCGGCCGCATCGTCGAAGCCGGCTCCCACGACGAGCTAGCCGACAACGAAAACGGCATTTACGCCAACTTGCTGCGCTTGCAATTTGAGTTGACGTAGGTGTTCGGAAATGAGTACACGATTACGGCCTTTAATTCGCTAATTTTAGCGGACTAAAGGCCGTAAGTGTTTAAAATCATGACAGTCGCAAAACAGAGACTTCATTCCAGCAGGACCCGGAGGATTTCGTTGCCGGATATGGCTCCGTTTGCAGGCCTAATATTTTTGCTTGTTTGTTTTTATATGTTTACCGGTCGGTTTAAACGGACTGGAGATTGGACAGATACGGGGATTGTTACGCTCGAACAACTGCCGGCCTTTCCGTCTAGTTGTTATATATCGCTTGACCCCAACGGTGCTGGAGGGTGCGTCATCAGCCTGAATACGAGGAATCAATTCTCATTTGCTTTACCAGGAGTTGGGCAAAACTTTCAGGCAACAATTATTAGCCACGTTGCTTCACAGCACGGTATTAAGTTTACCAACGCTCAACTAATAGAATTACAATTATTGCCTTTTCTGGCCTGTGATGTGGAGCAATTACCCTCGCTACTCGCCATTCCAACATGGGAACGCCAAAAACTCATTAACAGAGGGGCTATTGGCCAACTTAGCAAAGAACAGTTAATTGAGTGTATTGGCGCAACACAAACGTTAGCTCCTAAGCTTTTGGAGTGGCCAGTGTTTTACTATTTAAAAGTCCATGCAGAAGCCAAATCGACGCAATTTTTTAGCTTAACAGATATTCTCCAAGGACAAGGCATCAATCGTTTCAATCTCTTAGCCAATACTAAAGAATAATCAGTAATATACCAAATCTACGCAAACTGCAAGAGTTATAACGCTCAATCTACCCGGCTCACTTGCAGTCGAGAACCGAAGGTTGGTAATGCTGCTGGCTTCGCAATTTTATTAACAAGGCAAACTTTCATTGGGACAAGCAGCCGAAATGGCTGGACTAACTAAACGCACTTTTGCTGAATTTTTTGCTGAATTGCTGGGCCGGTACAACGTCTCTATTTTCAACTATTCGGCTAGTGACTTGGCTCATGATATAGCCAATGCCCAGGACAATCATTTCCCGCAACAACCAATTGTTAAACACATAAAGTTATCGTATGGAACTCACCATCATCATTCAGCACGGCGAAGACGGCTGGATTACCGGGCAGCTGGAACAAATTCCGGCGGTAATTACCCAAGGCCGCACGATGGAAGAATTAAAATTTATGCTTCTTGATGCGCTGGCGCTCTACCTGGAAGTTCAACAAGAACAAACCGCTAAAACTTATCAAGGCCAGGATTTCAGCCGGGAAACCTTCGGCCAGTTGAACGCGGCCTGATGAAACTATTGGACTTGTTGCGGCACTTGGCTGCACACAATTGCGCGTTGCTGCGCGAAGGTGCAAACCATTCCATTTACATCAACCGCAGCAACGACCAGCAAACGGCCGTGCCCCGCCACCGAGAAATCGGCGACAATACCTGCCGGGCCATTTGCAAACAGTTGGGCATTCCATTCATCCGCTAGTCGAACGCTTCCAAAACTACAAAGCCCGCGCCCCCAGCGCGGGTTTTGTAGTTTTGGGGCATCAACCCACCTCATTTTCAAGTTCGATGAATTTTCAACTGCTGACTTTCTCCGCCGCTGCCGCTACGGCCGCCACGCTGCTGGGGGCCCCCGCGGCTCAGGCTCAAATCAATACCCCGCAGCCCAGTCCCAAAAGCACCGTGACGCAGCGCGTGGGCCTCACCGATGTGACCATCGTGTACTCGCGGCCGGGCGTAAAGAACCGCGCCATTTTTGGCACCGTGGTGCCCTATGGCAAGCGCTGGCGCACGGGCGCCAACGCCACCACCAGCATCAAGTTTGCGGACGATGTAACCATTGAGGGCAAAAAAGTGCCCGCCGGCGAGTACGGCATCTACACCATTCCCGCCGCGGCGGAGTGGACGGTGGTGCTGAATAAGAACCTCAAGCTAGGCGCCGACGTGGACGGCTTCAAGGACGACCAGGACGTGGCCCGCTTCACCGTCAAGCCCTACAAGCTGCCCGCCAAGGTCGAAACCTTCACCATCGACTTTGCCGACGTGACGCCCGCCACGGCCAACGTAGAAATGACCTGGGCCACAATGGGTGCTAAGTTCAAAATTATGGCCGATGTGGATAGCAAAATTGCCGCCCAGATTGACGAGAAAATCACCAAAAACGCCAACCCCGCCCCCGCCGACCTCGCTGCGGCGGCCGTGTACTACAACGACAGCAACAAGGACCTCAAGCAGGCCCTGGCCTGGATTCAGAAGGCCAACGCCGCCGAGCCCACCAAGTTCTGGAACCTGAATACGGAAGCCAAAATCCACCTAAAAATGAAGGATTACAAAGGCGCCATCACGGCCGCCGAGGCTTCAAAAAAGGCCGCCCTGGCCGCCACGCCCGCCAACGGCGAGTACGCGAAAATGGACGAAGAGCTGATTGCCGAAGCCAAGAAAATGGGCAAATAGGGCCCTGGTTTTTAGCACCGCAAGGCTAACAAAGCCGTCATGCGGAGCGCAGCCGAAGCATCTCTCCCGCTTACTATATCAATTGATTAGTGCTGCGGGAGAGATGCTTCGGCTGCGCTCCGCATGACGGCCTATTTTTGTGCTGTATTTCTGCTTTGCATCATTCCAACCACCTCCACTCCCCACGCCCATGAACCCAACCGCCTCCTCCCCTAGCCCCACCGGAGCCCTCACGCTGGCCCAGGAAAAGCAGGTGGCCGCCGCCGCCGCCCTGCGCTGGGTGCGCGACGGTATGCTACTGGGCCTGGGCACGGGCAGCACGTCGGCCCAGTTCATCATGCAGCTGGGCGCGGCGGTGCAGAACGGCCTGAAGGTGCAGGGCACCGCCACTTCACTAGCCAGCGAGGCCCTGGCGCGGCAGCTGGGCATTCCACTGATAGCGCCCCGGCGCGGCCTGCGCTTTGACCTGGCCGTGGACGGAGCCGATGAGCTGGACGGCCAGTTGCGCCTAATAAAAGGCGGCGGCGGGGCCCTGCTGCGCGAAAAAGTGCTGGAAACCGCCTCCGATTACCTGGTGGTTATCGGCGATTCGTCGAAGCTGGTGCCGGTGCTGGGCCGGTTCCCGCTGCCGCTGGAAGTGGTGCCGTTCGCCCTGCCCTGGGTGCTCGATGCGGTAGAGGCGCTGGGCGGGGCCCCAGTAGTGCGTATGGCCCAGCCGGGCGCAACCGACTACTACTTTTCTGACCAGAAAAACCTACTCGTGGACTGCCACTTCGGCCAGATTCTGGAGCCGGAACGGCTGGCAGCGCAGCTCAAAACCATTCCCGGCATCGTGGAGCACGGCCTGTTTTTAGGCCTGGCCAAAGCCGCCATCGTGGTGCGCGACGGTGCGGCGCTGGTACTGCGGCCCGGCGAAGCCGCGCGCCCGGCGACGGAGTTTGACGTGCTGCCGTAGGGGCCCCGAGGCAACCTCTCCCCGCGGAACCTCACGAGACCCCTGCGGGACGGGGTGCCAGTACCTGAACGGGCAAATTGAACACACCCCTCTCTTGTAGAGAGGAGCCCGCCCCGCAGGGGTCTCGTAAGGTTCCGCGGGGAGAGGTTGCTCCAGGGCTCTAAAAGCAAAAAAGGCCTTACCACCACGGCAAGGCCTTTTTTACGCAATTTCCACTCGCCTTTTATTTCAAATCAGCGGCCGCGGCTTCGTCCAGAAACCAGTGCACGTTGCCACCGGCGGGCGCGATGAGCTGGGCGGGGTACTGGTCCACGTCGCGGGGGCCCTCCAGGATTTGCTGCACGGCAATGGCCTTGCCCGCGCCGTACACTAGGAAGGCGGTGGCGCGCGCCTGGTTCAGCAGCGGGGCGGTGAGGGTGATACGGGTCGTGTTCAGCTCGGCTACGAACACGTCCTTCACGCCCACCGACGCGTCGTGTAGCACGGGCGTGTGCGGGAAGAGGGAGGCCGTGTGGGCGTTGTCGCCCAGGCCCAGCAGCACGAGGTCGAACCGGGCCGGCTCGTCGCCGAAAAACTCCTCAATGGCCACCCCGTACTGCGCCGCCGCCTCGGCCGGGGCCAGGGCGGTATCGACGGCAAAAACGTGGTCGGGCCGGGTATCCAGCGGATCAAAGAGGGCCTTTTTGGCCATCAGGTAGTTGCTGTCGGGCGAGGTCTTGGGGACGGTGCGCTCGTCGCCGAAAAAGAAGTAAACCTTACCCCAGGCTACCTGGACGCGGTAGGCGTCGGAAGCCAGCAGCTCGTAGAGCTTTTTGGGCGAGCTGCCGCCTGACAGCGCCACCGCGAAGCGCCCGCGGGCGGCAATGGCCTGGTCGGCCGTGGCCACAAAAAAGTTGGCCAGGGCCCCTAGAACGGCGTCTTCTGATGAAAATATGTGGCGTTCCATGGGCTATTTCTTGCCGTTGAGCGGGAGCGTGAACCAGTGGAAACCGTCCTTGGCCACGAGGGCTTCGGCGTCTTCGGGGCCCCACGAATCGGCCGAGTAATTGGGGAAATTCTGGCTGGTGCGGGTCTGCCAAGAGGTCAGGATGGGCATCACCAAGTCCCAGGCCTCCTCCACCTGGTCGGCGCGCATAAACAGCGTCTGGTCGCCGAGCATCACGTCGAGCAGCAGGGTTTCGTAGGCCTCGGGGGCCTCGCTTTGGTAAGTGCCTTTGTAGTCGAACACCATATCCACGGTGTTCAGCATCATGTCGACGCCGGGGCGTTTGGCCTGCACTTGTAGGCGGATGCTCATTTCGGGCTGAATGCTGATAACCAGCCGGTTCTGCCGCATAGTTTCCGCCGTTTCGGGCGAAAAAATGAGGTGTGGCACGTCCTTGAACTGGATGGTGATGACCGAGGCCGAGCGGTGCAAACGCTTGCCTGTGCGCAGGTAAAACGGTACCCCCTGCCAGCGCCAGTTATCCACGAAAAACTTCACGGCGGCGAAGGTTTCGGTGTTCGAATGGGGGTTGGCGCCGGGCTCCTCGCGGTAGCCGGGCACCTGCTGGCCCTCCATCCAGCCGCTGGCGTACTGGCCGCGCACGGCCTGCTCGCGCACGGTATCGGGCGTAAAGCGGCGCATGGCGCGCAGCACGTCCACCTTGCGGTTGCGCACTTCCTCGGCCGAAAAACTCACCGGCGGCTCCATCGCCACAATGCACAGCAGCTGCAAGAGGTGGTTCTGGATCATGTCGCGCAGGGCCCCAGAGCCGTCGTAGTAGCCTAGGCGGTCGCCCACGCCGAGCTGCTCGGTCACCGAAATCTGCACGTGCTCGATGCTGTTGCGGTTCCAAAGCGGCTCCATGATGGCGTTCGCGAAACGGAAAGCCATGATATTCTGCACCGTTTCCTTGCCCAGGTAGTGGTCGATGCGGTAAATCTGCTTCTCCTGGAAAATGCGGCCCAGCAGCAAATTCAACTCCTTGGCCGATGCCAAATCGTGCCCAAAGGGCTTTTCAATCACGATGCGCGTGCAGCCGGCGTCTTCCGTCAGGCCGGCCTTGGCCAGGTTTTCGGCAATGATGGGGAAGAAGTTGGGGGCCACCGCCAGGTAGTAAATCACGTTGGCAGGCGCCTTCCACTCCTTCTCCAGGGCCTTAATTTTTTTGCCGAATTCCTTGTAGGTTTCGGCGTCCTGCACGTCGGCCGGCTGGTAGTAGATGTTGGGCGCAAAGCTCTGCCACTGCTCGTCTTTTACCTGGCCGCTGCGCGAAAACTTGTTCACGTCGCCCGTTACCCGGACCCGAAAGTCATTGTCGGTGAGCTTGGTGCGGCCCGTGCCGATGAAGGCAAAATGGTCGGGCATCCAGCCTTCTAGGTACAGGTTGTAGAGGGCCGGGGCCAGCTTTCGGGCGTTCAGGTCGCCGGTGCCGCCGAAGATGACGAATACCGTCGGCTGCGATTTCAGGAGGGCGTCCATTTACGATTGTGTTTTAGAGGCCTCCACGTTCGACTGCTTGGTACCAAGCACGGGGGACGTGGCGGGCGTTTCGTTGGCTTGGGGCCCAGCGGGGGCCTCCGCTTTGGCGTGCAGCGCAGTCCACTGGGTATGAAACACGCCTTCCTTGCCCACCAGCTCGTAGGTGTGGGCCCCGAAGTAGTCGCGCTGGGCCTGAATGAGGTTCGAGGGCAGCCGCGCCGTGCGGAAGGCGTCGAAGTAGCCCAGCGCCGAGGCGTAGGCCGGTACGGCTACGCCGGCCGCCACGGCAGCGCCCACCACGGCGCGCATGCCAGGCACGGCGCCCTGCACCAACTCCTGCACTTTTTTATCTAACAACAAGTGGGCAAGCTGATTGCCACTTTCAAAGGCATTGAAAATATCGTTCAGGAATGCGGAGCGGATGATGCAGCCGCCGCGCCAGATTTTGGCGATGGTGGCCAGCTGCAAGTCGTACTTGTACTCGGCCGAGGCCTGGGCCAGCAGGTGCATGCCCTGGGCGTAGCTCATGATCATGCTGAAATAGAACGCCTGCTCCAGGTGCTTGAGCAGCGCGTCTTTGTCGCCGGCCAGGGCCCCGGCCGCGGGGCCGTACTGCTGGGCCAGTTGCTCGCGCAACTGCTTGTACTTCGAGAGGTCGCGCATCGACACGGCCGCGTCGATGGTCGGGATGGGGGCCTGCAAATCCATGGCCACCTGCGAGGTCCACTTACCAGTGCCCTTCGAGCGGGCCTCGTCCTTGATGTCGTCGAGCAGCAGGTGGTCAGTGCCAGGGGCCTTAAAGACGAAAATATCCTTGGTGATGTCGAGCAGGAACGACTGCAAGCGGCCCTCGTTCCACTGCGCAAACACCTGGCCGATGGCAGCATTGTCGAGGCCCAGGCCGGTTTTGAGCAGGCCGTAGGTTTCGGCAATCAGCTCCATCAGGGCGTACTCGATGCCGTTGTGCACCATTTTCACGAAGTGGCCGGCCGCCCCGGGGCCCATGTAGGCCACGCAGGGGGCCCCGTCTACTTTGGCCGCAATGGCCTCGAATACGGGCTGCATCGTTTTGTAGGCTTCCCGGTCGCCGCCGGGCATCATGCTGGGCCCAAACCGGGCCCCTTCCTCGCCGCCCGACACGCCCATACCGAAGAAGTGAAACCCTTTGTTTTCCAAATCTTTGGCCCGGCGCTCGGTGTCGGTGAAGTGCGAGTTGCCGCCATCGATGAGGATGTCGCCGGGGGTCAGCAGGGGCAGCATTTCGGCAATTACGCTGTCCACGATGGCACCGGCGGGCACCAGCAGCATGATGGCACGGGGCGTTTTGAGGCTGCGCACGAAGGCCTGAGGATCGGTGAAGCCCCGCACGGGCTTGCCCTCGCCTTCCTGGGCCAGTAGGTCTACCTGCTTCTGGTTTTTGTCGTACCCGGCGACGGCAAAGTGGTGGTCGGCCATGTTCAGCAGCAAGTTGCGGCCCATAGTGCCGAGACCAATCATGCCGAACGCAAATTCCGTGGGGTTGGGGCTCATCGTTGGTGGCGGAGAGTTTAGGGTGAAGAACGGGCCGGAGCCCGCGCAAAAGTAAGGGCGCGCCAATACGCCAGCAGACGTATACGCAATTGCCGCCTAAAGGCCGACCGTAACGCCCCCCGGGCGGCAAAGCCCGCGCGGCGGCCACTGGTCAGCCGTCAGCCAGGCTTTTGTTCAGCGCGACGATGGCCGCTTTGTAGTCGGCGCGGTCGATGATGAACTGGATGTTGACCTTGCGCAGCGCGAAGCCGGCGCTCTTGATATTAACGCCCTCGGCGGCCAGGGCCCCGGCAGCCTGGGCCAGCAGGCCGGGCCGGTCGATGTTGGAGCCGATGAGGCACACCATGGCCGTTTTCTCCACGGTCACCTTCTCGTACTTGGCTTCGAGCTGCTGCACGAGGTTGTTTTTCAGGTCCTTCTCCCAAATCAGCACCGAAATACTGTTGGCGCTGGTGGCCTTGAAGGCGTAGCTGATGTTCAGTTCGTAGAAGATGCGCATGATGTCGAGGTCGAAGCCGGCCGTGCCCACCATCTGCGGGTCGTACACGTCCACCATCACCACCTGGTCGGTACCCGTAATTACCTCCACCCGCGTCTGGGCCGACACGTAGTCCTTGGTAATCAGGGTGCCGGCGTGGGCGGGCTCGAAGGTGTTCTTGATGCGCAGGTTGATGCCGTTGATTTCGAGCGGCTTCGACGCTTTCGGATGGATGGCTTCCATGCCCACGTCGGCCAGCTGGTCGGCCACGTCGTAGTTGGTGGCCCCCACGGGGCGGCAGTGGTCGAGGCCCACCAGGCCCGGGTCGGCCGAGCACAGGTGGTATTCCTTGTGGATGATGGCCTCCTGGGACCGCACAGCCACGGCTATCTTACTGAACGTCACCTCCGAATACCCGCGGTCAAACTCCCGCATGATACCCTCCGTGCCCTTGGCGTAGCCAGTGGCAATGCACACGGTTTCGTCGAACTTGATGTTCTTGAAGGCGTGCCGGATGCGCTGGTCGATGGTGTACGGCTTGTGGTCGTGGAAGCCGCTCAGGTCCACCAGGGTGGCGTTCACACCCTTGTTTTGCAAGATGTTAACCGAGTTGAACGCCGCGTGCGCTTCGCCGATGGAGGCCAGGATTTCGCGGGCCGCTTGCAGCACGTTTTCGCTGCTCACGTAGCCCGAGGCCAGCACGTTCACGAGGCTATCGAGGTAGGTTTTGGCGTCCTGCATCCGCTGCTCGATGAAGGTATCAGCCACGGCCAGGTCGAGGCCCAGCGGCACATACTGCTGGTTCAGGGCCTTGAGCTGAGCCGTCACGTCGCGCAGCGCCGCGTGGAATTTCTTGAACTCGCTGATGCGGTGGTACACGCCGGGCGCGCCGGTTTTCTTGTTCTCCAGCAGCCAGTTGGTAACGCCCGCATAGGCCGACACCACGAAGATGCGGTTGTACAATTCGGGGCCCTGGCGGTTGTAAAAGATGATGTTGTTGAGCACGTCACCAAAGGCGCTCATCGACGTGCCGCCGATTTTTTCTACTGTCAGCACTAGGGTTTGCAGAATGAATGAGCGGCAAACTTAGCCACGGGCCCCCGGTAGCAACATGAACGAGGCGGCCGCGCCAAAACCGAGTAGGCCGTCATGCCTATTTGGCGTCCGCATAGCCGAAGCATCTCTACCGTGCAAGTAACCATGATTACTGCTGCGGGAGAGATGCTTCGGCTATGCGGACGCCAAATAGGCCTGACGGCCTGGGGTGGCGCAAAAAGTGTCGCTAAAACGTAGAGCCTACTTGCCCAACGACACCATGTTCGTGAGCAGGCGGTAGGCGCCGGGCACGCCAGCCGGCAGCTCGCGGAACAGCGAGAGGCCCGTGTAGATGTAGTGGCCCTTGCCATAGTCGGCCACCAGGATAGCGCTTTGCTTGGGGGTTTCGCCGGGGTCGCCGCTGGCGATGATGGGCGTGTAGTGCGCATCCCAGGCCGAGGGGTAGTACAGGCCCTGCTCCTGCACCCAACCCTGGAAATCATTTTCGGTGATTTTGTTGGGCACGTTCAGCAGCGGGCTTTTGGGTTGCAGGAACGTGACGGGGGCCCCTTCCACCGTCACCCGGTCGTTGGAGAGCGTGAGCGGGTAGGGCCCGATCTGGGGCAGCACGGTACCGCGGCTCACCACGTACTGCACCACCAGGTTGCCGCCGTTTGCCACGTAGCGTAGCAGCTCGGGCTGCTGAGTTTTGAGGCGCTCCACGGTATTGTAGGCCCGGATGCCGATCACCACGGCGTCGTAGCGGGCGAGGTGCTCGGCGGTGAGGTCGGTGGCGGGGTTGAGCAGCGTCACGGTGTAGCCGAGCTGACGCAGGGCCTCGGGCACCTCGTCGCCAGCCCCCATCAGGTAGCCGATTTGCTGGCCCCGGCGCTGCACGTTCAGCTTCACCAGCGGCGCCACGGCCTCGGGAAACAGCGTTTGGGTGGGGATGTGCGGGTAATCGATGGTCTGGATGCCGCGGGTGTAGGCCTGGCCGTCCACGGTGGCCACGGCGCGCACCTCAGCCTTGCCCTCGGGGGCCCCGGGGCCCGGGCGCAGCGTAAAGTTCACGGTCTGCTCGTCGTCCTTGTTCTTCAAGTCAAACGCCGCCGTGGCCGGCTCGGCCTGCCAGCCGGCGGGCACGAGTAAGGCCAGGGCCCCGCGCACCCCGGCGCGCCCGGCCCGCAGCGTCACGGGGATGGTTTTGGGCTGCGCATCGGCGAAGACGTAGGCGCGGGCGGCGGGAATGTTCACCATCACCGGCGGCACCACCACCAGCGGCTGGTACAGCTCGCCCAGCGTGGGGTCGGTGTGCTTGTATTGGACGGGGACCTGCGCGAAATAGTAGGAAACGCCGTCAATGGCGTAAGAAAAACCTACCGTAGCAATGGGTGCATTTTCAGGCGTGCCACGCACAAAATGGCTGACGGATGTAAAATCTGATTCAGGCTCTGAGAATTTGTACATGCCAATTGAACCTGGCTCACGCAACCAATATGGTTGCGAAATCAGCGCATTATTAAAACCGGAAATTGGTAGCGTTCCGGTTATTGTTTTGCCTGGATTCAGGTCCGCGGCTTGCTTGGAGTCAATGTGAGGGTCATCCAGTATAAAAGAGAAGGGGTCGCCTGGAAAATGGCTTTTGGAAAGTCTGACTTTGTCCAGCTTTATGGGCAAAGCTGACCGGTTTAGGATTGAGTAAGTAACTGTTCCTTGGCCGCCGCTGGCAAGGGCCCGTTCGTCAACGGTTGCCTCCGCATAGATACCTGCGCAAGCCTGTATCAGCACCGAAGTTGCCGCTATTTTATCATCAATCCAAAACAGGTTTTTAGCCCCCATTCTTGAGCGTATAAGTACTTCGTAAACCTTGGCCAGCCCCGCCACACTCGCGCTCGGGTTCCCCGCATCATACTTGCGAATCACCTCCTCCACCATCCTCCCAATGGCCGCGCCGCCGGGCACGCGGCTCCAGGTTTGGTCCACGCCGTCGAAAATATCCTTCGTGGCCGGGGCCCCTTTTACGGGTTGGAAATACTCCAGCGCCTCGCCGCGGGTGGCGGCCGAGCCGAAGCCCTGGCTGCGGTGGCTGGAGCGGCTGCGGGCCGCGATTTCGCCGTACGACTGCCCTAGCAAGGGGTTGTAGCCGCCCGCGTCGAGGCTGAGGTAGCCGGCCATGCTCTCGCCGGGCTTCACGAAGAAGCTACCGGTGTTCCAGAGCAGGCGCTTGGGCTGCCAGGCTTGCACGTATTTCAGCTGCTCGGGGAAGCGCTTGGGGTCGCCGGCGGCGTCGAAGGCTTCGGCGGCCAGGATGGCACTGGCCTGGTGGTGGCCGTGGCCGGCGCGCGGGTCGGGCGGGAAGCGGGTGATGAGCACGTCGGGCCGGCGCTGGCGGATGACCCACACCATGTCGGCCAGCACCTGCTCCTTGTCCCAGATGGTGAAGGTTTCGGCCGACGTTTTGGAGAACCCGAAGTCGTTGGCGCGGGTGAAAAACTGCCGGCCGCCGTCGATGCGCCGCGCCGCCAGCAACTCCTGCGTGCGGATGACGCCGAGCTGCTCGCGCAGCTCGGGGCCGATGAGGTCCTGGCCGCCGTCGCCGCGGGTGCAGCTCAGGTAGCTGGTTTCGAGCAGGCGGCCGTTGGCGAAGTAGGCGATGAGGCGCGTGTTCTCGTCGTCGGGGTGGGCGGCGATGTACATCACCGAGCCCAGCACGTTGAGCTTTTTCAGGCCCAGCAAAATATCAGCCGACGAGTAAGTTTTAGGGGCCTGGGCTTTTACTTCAGTTAACAGGGCGCAGTTAACAATAAGCAAGGCCAGGCAGAGGCGGGCAGCGGTGCGGAGCGAGAGGGGCATAGAAGGGCAAACCGGTTCGGGGCGTGAAGTTACCGGCCGCGGGCACGTCGGGAGCTTTTCGCGCCGGGCTGCCGGCTTTTTCGCCGGCTGCCCGGTAATCGCTGGGGCCCTGAGCGAGGCAGGGCAGCCATTCAGGGCCCCTAGCGATTCAACGATTAGCGGGCAGCCGGCAAAAAAGCCGGCAGCCCGCCCCCGCCGCTGCCCGCAACGTTTAGGGCCCCGGGCACGTCTTTCGTGCGCTTGCCGTTCCTTTGCCTGTGGCCGCACCGCCGCGGCGTTTTCCTTCCCGCATGACTGTTTTCACCTTCCGCCCCTGGGCGTTTGCCCTGGCCGCCCTGGCCTTCTCCGGCTGCACCCGAGCCGTTCCCACCACCACCGCCCAGGGCAACCCCGGCCCGGCCACCGCCACCAGCGTGATGGTTGCGCCACCCGCGGAGGCCCCGGCCGCCGCGGTCCTTCCCGCCCCGCCGCCGCCCGCCGCCACGGTCCCCGCGGGGCCCACGGCCACCGAGGCCGCCGCCGCCCAGTGGTACCTCAAAGACCCCAAGCTCGACGGCGTGCCCGGCATCGGCGACACCCGCGCCTACGCCGAGCTGCTGAAAAACCGCGTGCCCACGGCCGTGATTGTGGCCGTGATTGACGGCGGCATCGACACAGCCCACGTCGATTTGAAGCCCATTTTGTGGACCAACGCCAAGGAAATTCCCGGCAACGGCCTCGACGACGACAAGAACGGCTACATCGACGACGTGCACGGCTGGAACTTCCTGGGCGGGGCCGACGGCCGCAGCGTGGGCGACGAATCGCTGGAGGTGACGCGCATCGTGGCCAAGTACCGGCCGCGCTTTAGAGGCAAGGCGCGCACGGCCGTACCGGCGGCCCAGCGCGCCGAGTTTGACCTGTATACCAAGGCCGAAAAAGCCTTCACCGCCCGCACCAAGCAGGAAACCGACCGCGCCGCCCAAGTGGAGGACATGAGCGGGCCGCTGAAAATGATGGTGGGGGCCCTGAAAAAGGACCTCAACGTGGAGCGCCTCGACACGGCCACCCTGCACCGGGCCCAGGCCACTAACGAGAACCTGCGCAACCTGAGCCGGGCCCTCGACCAGAACCTGCGCCAGATGGGCCTGGCCGACACCGACGCCCTGGAAAAAGAGCTGGTGAGCGGCGCCAGGGAGGAGCGCAACCTGCTCGACAACTCGCTGAACCTGAAGTTTAACCCACGGGCCGAAATCGTGAAGGATAACCCCGACGACGTGAACCAGCGCTTCTACGGCAACAACGACCTGCACGGGCCCGACCCACTGCACGGCACCCACGTGTCAGGCATCATCGCCGCCGTGCGCGACAATAACCTCGGCGTGCAGGGTGTGGCGGGGCCCTTGGTGCGCATTATGACGGTGCGGGCCGTGCCCAACGGCGACGAGCGCGACAAGGACGTGGCCAACGGCATCCGCTACGCCGTGGACAACGGCGCTAAAATCATCAACATGAGCTTCGGCAAGGAGTTTTCGCCCCAGCGCCCGGCCGTGGAAGCCGCCTTTAAGTACGCCGCCGCCCACGACGTGCTGCTGGTGCACGCCGCAGGCAATGAGAACGACAACCTCGACGTGAGCAACCACTACCCGGCCGCCCTCACCCTCGCCGGCCAGCCCTTCCCCAACCTGCTCACGGTGGGCGCCAGCAGCGCGAAAGACGACGCCAGCCTGCCCGCCGAGTTTTCGAACTACGGCAAAAAGCAAGTGGACGTATTCGCGCCCGGCGTGGCCATTTACAGCACGCTGCCCGGCAACACCTACGGCATGGAAAGCGGCACCAGCATGGCCTCGCCCGTAACGGCCGGCGTGGCGGCGGTCCTCAAGTCGTACTTCCCCACCCTCACGGCGGTGCAACTGAAAGACATCATCCGGCGCTCGGCCCAGGTGCACCACACGCTGGTGCGCGTGCCCGGCACTGACAAAAAAGCCGACTTTACCACCCTTTCCATTACCGGCGGCGTGGTCGATTTGTACGAGGCCATCAAGCTGGCCGAAACGGTGGCCAAGTAGGTTTTTGTTGATATTCAGGAATTCGTCAGACTGCCATACTTATTTAGTTTCCAGCCGGCGCGCCAGCAGCGCAGCACCTCCGCTGCGCTGCTTGGGCCGCACGCTAGTCCACATGAATAAGTTGATAAGCTTGGCAGAACTCCCTGGAAAACTGTTTTTTCTATTTGCTCTGCTGTGTCCTTTTTTGGCGCAGGCCCAGGGGCCCGACACCGCCGCGAGAAAAGACAGTGCAATCAAAGTGGCTGTCGTTCAGAACGGCCGTTATTCCCATTTGCTGTACACCATCAACAGCGAGCCGCTCACGAACGCGACGCTTAAAGCCGTACTGAGGTCCTATCCAAAATCTGCCGAGGAGTTGCGCAAGGGCCGCAGGCAACAGCGGTGGGCCCTTGCCCTGTTGCCCATCTTTGTGGCGGCCACCATCGTGGGCGGCACCCAATCAGACAAGCAGCGATACAGTCCCGGCTCGCCGTTCAGCAAAGCCCCGCTGCCTTTTTCAATTTCGCTCGGGGCATTTTTCGGAGCCATTGTTTTAGCAACGACCAACAACCACTTTGGCAAAGCGGTAGAGGCGTACAACAGCCAGTTTAAATAGAAAACCTGGGGCCCTGGGCCGCAACCTGCCCGGCCTGCTCATCCAGCGGCCACGCCGCAAAGCCCGGCCACCCGGCAAACTCCTCAGCCGCCATTAACCAAGCAACGTGCTCACCCTTACCCAGCTTTTCCTTTACCCCATCAAGTCGCTCGGCGGCGTGGCCGTGGCCGAAGCCGAAGTCACCGCCCGGGGCCTACGCCACGACCGCCGCTGGCTGCTGGTGGACGCGCAAAACCAGTTCCTCACCCAGCGCCAGCACCCCGAGCTGGCCCTGCTGGCCGTGGCCCCAGCCCACAACGGCTGGCTGCTCTCGCACCGCCAGCGGCCCGAGCTGCTGCCGCTCTTCATCCCGTTCGAGGCCACGCCCGAGCGCACGCTGTTCGTCACGATTTGGGACGACCTGGTGTGGGCCTGGCGGGGCGATGCAGTGGCCGACGCCTGGCTGAGCCGGGCCCTGGGCCGCGAAATCCGGCTCGTGTATATGTCCGACATGGTGCGGCGCGACGTGGAGCCCGAGCACAACCCCGATGGTCAAATCGTGAGCTTCGCCGATGCCTACCCGTTCCTGCTCATCGGCGAGGCCGCCCTGGCCGACCTTAACCAGCGCCTGCCCACGCCCGTACCCATGAACCGTTTCCGGCCCAGCCTGGTATTCAGCGGGGGCCCCGCCTACGACGACGACGCCTGGGCCGAGTTCCGCGTGGGCGACGTGCCGTTTCAGGCCGTGAAGGGCTGCGCCCGCTGTGTGCTGACGACCATCGACCAGCAGACGGCCGCCAAAAGCCCGCAGGGTGAGCCGCTGCGCACGCTGGCCACTTACCGCAGCATCGGCAGCAAGGTGATGTTCGGCCAGAACGTGACGGGCCCCGGCCACGGCCACCTGCGCGTGGGCGACGCCGTGACGGTGCTCAGCCGCCAGTAATTTTCTTGCTTTCCCGAATGGACCTCGCCTACCTGCTCGATTTCCTGCGCCGCCTGGCAGCCAACAACAACACGCCCTGGATGACCGAGAACCGCCCCGACTACCAGCGGGCCCGCGCCACCTTCGCCGAGCTTATCGGCCAGGTACTGGCCGAAGTGGCCAAAACCGACCCGTCGCTGGCCGACCTTACCCCCACCGAGGCCATGTTTCGGCTGCATAAAAACGACCGCGGCCACCGCGACCCCGAGCCCTACAAGCGGCGCATGGGCGCGGGCCTGCTGCACGGCGGGCGCCACGCGGCCCGCGCCGGCTACTACCTGGGCGTGCAGCCCGGGGGCCTGTCGTCGCTGCGGGTGGGCTTCTACCACACCACACCGGCCTTGCTGGGGGCCCTGCGCCAGGAAATCCACTACAGCGCCGACGAGTTCCACCGCCAGCGGCAGGCGCCGGCGCTGCTGCACCACTTCCCCGCCGGCCTCACCACCGACGGTGAGCAGCTGGTACGCCCGCCCAAAGGCTACCCCGCCGACCACCCCGATCTGGCCTGGCTGAAGCTGAAAAGCTTCGGCGCAGTGCGCACGTTTACCGACGAAGAAGTGGCCCGGGGCCCCGGCTTCGTGGCGCTGGCCGTGGCCGCCATCGCGGCGGCGCGCCCGCTGGTCGATTTCTTCAACGAAGCCCTGGAACCCAACGGCTAAATAACTGTTGAGTAGGTTTTGTCATTCCGACATTCCACTTGATGCGTGGAATGTCGGAATGACAAAAACCCATACCGCCGGGGGCCCTAAAACAGGCCGAACAGCGTGGCGTTGATGCGCTCGATGACGGTGCCCAGGTCTTCGGGGTTGCGCACATAGTCCAGCTCACTCACGTCCACGATGAGCAGGCGGCCGGTGTAGCCGGCAATCCACTTTTCGTAGTGCTCGTTGAGGTTTTTGAGGTACTCGATGCTGATGCTGTTCTCGTAGTCACGCCCGCGCTGCTCGATCTGGCGGATTAGCTTTGACAAATCGGCGCGCAGGTAGAGCAGCAAATCGGGCGGCTCGACGAGGTTAATCATCGACTCGAACAGGCCGCAGTAGTTGTCGTAGTCGCGCGTCGAGAGCAGGTCCGACTCGTGCAGGTTGGCAGCGAAAATGTGGGCGTCTTCGTAGATGGTGCGGTCCTGCACCACGCCCTTGCCGGCCCGCGTCAGCGCCTTGATGCGCTGGGTTTGGCGGAAGCGTCCGTTCAGGAAATATACCTGCAAGTGGAAGGCCCACCGTGGCATATCGTGGTAAAAATCCTTGAGGTAAGGGTTGTCGTCCACGTCCTCCAGGAACACTTCCCAGCGGAAATGGTGGGCCAGCTTGTGGGCTAGGCTAGTTTTGCCGGCCCCAATGTTGCCGACGATGGCAATGTGCATACGTGCTTGCGCTGATAATTTGGGCAAAAATTGCGAGCCCTAAAGGTAGCCCCGCCGGCTGGGGCCGGGGCACCACGAGCAGCCAGGCTTGTTCCTGAATTAGAAAAAAGCAGAGCGCTGCGTTTAGCTTGCCAAAGCAGTACTCCCGCTTCGTTCGGGCTACTCAACGAAGCGGGAGCGCTGCTTAGGCAAGCTCGGCGCAGCGTTTTGATAACTTCCTAAGCAGCTGCATAATAATTACTGTATTTTTATATAAAAATATCAATAACTACTTAGCCCGCGCAGCTGTTAGTTTGTGCGTCGTATTTTTGCACCAGCTCTTTTCCACGCCTACCCCATGGCATCTGCTCCTTTCGTTTTGTTGGGCAAGCTGGCCGACGGCTACGGCGCGCTGGTGGCCGAGTATTACCACTGCCCGTCCGACGACCTGCTCTACGTGCGCTGGCACGGCCACCTCACCGCCGCGGAGGTGGTGGACGGGTTCCGCAGCATACTGGTTTGGCAGCAGCAACTGGCCCCGCGCCGCCTGCTGCTCGACCGCAGCCGCACCACCGGCGAGTGGTCCGAAGCGCTGCCGTGGCTAAATTTTGAGTGGCTGCCCGCAGCTTCGGCCCATGGCCTGCAAGCCGTGGGCTACGTCTTCTCGGCCGACTTGCCAAGCCGTCACGACAGCGAAGCGTTTTTGCAGGTTATGCGCGGCTTCGTGCCCGTTGAGCTGTTCGGCAGCAGCCACGAAGCCCTGGCTTGGCTGTGCCACCCGCACAAAGCCAAAAGCGCGCTACCGGCCTAAAATCCATCCGAACAAACCGTCGTGCGCCACCGCGCGAACGCCAGACAAGCATGACTGCTCTGGTTTTGCCTGTTAAGTATCGAGCCGTTAGCTTTCAGCTGATAGCTATTAGCTAAGGGCCGCTGAAAGGCCTTCGCTAACGGCTCAATACTTAGCGTGGCTTCTTAGTTGTCGAGGCGGTTTTTTACCTTGCGGGCCCCCTGCAAGGTGTGGAATTCGGCCTGGGCCGAGCGAATATTCAGGCGCTCCTGAAGCGAAAGCGACGTGCGCACCTGGTCGTAGCGCTGGTTGAGACGCGCCAGGGCGTTGGCGGCGGCATCCCAGTCGCTCTCGCTCCAGCTGCGCCGCTGCGCCTGGCACGTTTCGATGAAGTGCTCGTAGAGGCCGGGCAGGTCGGTGGCGCGGGCCGGGTCGGTGCCCAGCAAATGAGCGGCGGTTGTGGGCGCAGCCGCCACGGTGGAGCGGGCCCGGGCACCGGCCGGGCGGCGGGCGCTGGGGCGGCTGCCCACCAGCTCGCCGGCGCGGCGCAGGCTGTCGGGCACGTTGGCGATTTGGGCGCGGGCGGGGGCCCCGGCAGCCAGCAGCAGGACGGCCAGGGGCAGGGTCAGTTTTAGGGGGTGTGGCATAGGAAAGGCAGCGCTGTGAGGGGGGCACCGGACGCGCTGAACGTTGGAACCGACCTTCTCGTACAAAAAGCGGGCAGGTTTTGCTTTTTTTTGCCCCAATTTTGCGTTTTGCTCCGCCGTACTGTTATGCCTACCCCGCCCGCGCTGCCGCGCATTGCGCCCGCCACCCTCCGCGACATTCCCACCATCATTCAGCTGGCCGAGGGCACTTGGGAGCCCACTTACCGCTTCATCCTCTCGCGCGAGCAGATAGAGTACATGTACCGCGTCATCTACACACCTGCCGCCCTCAAGCGGCAGATGGCTGAGCAGCACCACACATTTTTGCTAGCGCACGTGGACGGGCAGCCGGCCGGCTTCGCTTCCTTTGGGCCCCAACCACCGGCCGAAGGGGGCTCCGCCGAAGCCACACCTACCGAGTACAAACTCCACAAAATCTACGTGTTGCCCACGCAGCAAGGCCAGGGCCTGGGCCTGCACCTCATCGAAGCCGTGGAGGAAGCCGTGCGCCGCGCCGGCGGCCACACCCTCGACCTGAACGTGAACCGCTACAACCCCGCCCTTAGCTTCTACGAGCGGCGCGGCTTCGTGCAGCAGCGCGAAGAAGACGTGCCCATCGGCCCGTACTTCATGAACGACTTCATCATGCGCAAAACGCTTTAGGCTAATTAGGAATTATAAATTATGAGTTGTTGACTGACAAGCTCTTAAAAAGATTAATTCATAATTCACAACCTATAAATCATAATCCGTAACTCACAATCCACAATTCATAATCCACAACTCCCATGGCCACCAAACTCACGGTACTTTCCAACGGCTCGCTGCGCGTAGAAGGCGAAGATTTCGAACTCGTTGACGCCCAGGGCCAGCCCTACGGCCTCGGCGGCCGCCAGCGCATCAGCATCTGCCGCTGCGGCCTTTCCAACCAAAAGCCGTTCTGCGACGGTTCGCACAAGGGCCACTTCGAGCACGCCGCCGTGGCCTTCGATTTGCCCGCACCTAAGGCGTAGCTTGGTTACTTGTTGTTAGCTGTTAGTTGTTAGCGCAGTTTTCAAGTCCGTGTACAATCCGGTCCGCTGGCTTTTTCAGCCGGCCGACCGATTGCTCCGCCGCCGTTTGTTTTCCCTGGCGATAATCGGTCGGCCGGCTGAAAAAGCCGGCGGACCGACAGCAACAAAACTATACACGGACCTTAAAACCGCTCTAGTCAATAAGCTTATAGCTCCCTGACCAACAATAAGTAACTAAAAAAAGGCAACCCATTTACTTATTACCGGCGCGTTTGGGGCCCCGGGCAACGGCGGAACGTGTTTCGCCGCTGCCCGGGGCCCCGTATTTTAGCCCCGCGGGCGGGTCCCGGGGCCCAGCATCAGCCACAGGTGCAGGCGCACCACGTCGCCCATCGAGTCGCAGGCAGCGAAGGCGGAGCTTTGGTGGTAGCGGGCGAGGGTTTCCTTCAGTTGGGCCACTTTTTCGAGGGGAGCCAGCGCGTGCTGGCGCATCACGTCGAGCAGGGCGCGCAGGCGGTGGCGTTCGGTGCGGGCGCGGCGGGCCATCAGGGTGCGCTCCTCGGTTTGGTACTGGCGCACGTTTTCAGGCTTCAGCAGGCGGGCGCACAGGTCCACCACGGCGGCGTTGTCGGCAAAAAACCGGGGCTGGTACATATGCCGGTTGCCCTCGTAGCTCTGCTGGTCAAAGTCGATGGCCCGCACCCGGTACTGCTCGTCCTCAAAGTCGGGCGTCACGTCAATCACGTAGTTGTAGGCGCGCATGTCGCCCAGCAGCCGGGCAAAGCAGCGCTCGTTGAACTTCACAAACTCCTTGGCGATGCGCACCTGATTGAGGTGCGGCTGGCTGAGACGCAGGCGAATAAAATCGTCGCCCGGAATGCCGGCAATATGCTCCTCAATCAGCGTGTCGCCGCTGGTGAGGAAATTCATCGAGTTGGGCGAGAGCAGGTGCTCCAGTTCCAGGCCGTAGAGGCGCGAGGCGTCGGCCTGCTTCACGTAAAAGAAATCGTAGTTGTCGTTGAGCTGGTTGAGGATGCGCACCCGGAACGGCTGCGAGTTGCCGAAGTGGCAGAAGTCGATACGGTCGGCCACCAGGTGCTCAATGAACGACAAGTCGCCGCCCATTTTCAGCAGCGCGTACACCTCGGCCAGGCCCGCGCTGAGCTCGTGCATGGCCTGCGGCTCGTAGTACACGGTTTGCCACAGCGTATCGCGCCCGGTGCGGTCGCGCAGCGAAAACGAGTTGCTGTAGCGCCGCAAATCGGCGTAGCTCACCGGCAGCGGGGCGTCGCGGTCGTAGTCGCGCAGGTACTGCCGTAGCGCGGGCGTGATGGGGTACGCAGGCTTTTTGCGGGAGATGTGCATTTTTATAGGGTATAAGGGTAGGAAGGTCTGAGGGCAGTAAGTGTGGAGGTAGAAGGACTTAAGCCAGAAACATTCGGCTTTTTCCCGCTTCGTTTACCCTCCTACCACCATACCCTCCTGCCCTGTTTTATCCCGCCAGCTCGCCCACCAGCTCCACGTATTGCTGGCGGGCGGCGTCTTTGCTGAGGCCGCGCTGGGCGGCCCAGGCGTCGTACTTGGCAATGGCTTTGAAGTCGAAGCCGCCGGGCCGGTTGCCGGCTACGTCGCCGTCGGTGGCCTGCTTGTAGAGGGCGTAGAGTTGGAGCAGCACCGCATTGGCGGGCTTGCCGGGCAGCTGCTGGGCGTGCTGGGCGGCGGTTTCGAATTCTTCCTGGGTCGTCATGGAACGGGAATAAAAATAAAATGAGGAAAAGTGGCAATGCGGCGGGAAAAACCCGGGCCGCAACCCGGCAATTCTTGTACCTTCCGGCCCCACTTTCGGCAAACCTATGACGCACAACTTTATTCCCTGTTTGGCCGCTGCCCTCCTGCTGGGGGGCCCCGCGGCGTTCGCCCAAAAAACCTACCTGCACTGCGGCCACCTGCTCGACGTGCGCAGCGGCCGGCTACTGGCCCAGCAAACGGTGGTGGTCGAGAAAGACCGCATCGTGGCCGTGCAGGCCGGCTACGCCGCCGGGGGCCCCCAGGACAAGGTTATCGACCTCGAAAACCGCACCGTGCTGCCTGGCCTCATCGACTGCCACGTGCACCTGGAGTCGAGCCCCAGCCGCAACAGCTTCCGCGAGCAGTTTACCCTGAACCCGGCCGACGTGGCCTACCGGGCCCAGGGCAACGCCCTGACCACACTGCGGGCGGGCTTCACGACGGTGCGCGACTGCGGCGGCTCAGGCGTGAACACTAGCCTGCGCAACGCCGTGGCCCAGGGGCTGGTGCCGGGGCCCCGCATCTACTCGGCAGGCGTGGCCATTTCGGCCACCGGCGGGCACATGGACCCCACCGATGGCCTCAGCGACTTTATGATGGATAAGCTCAACCCCGGCCCGGCCGAGGGCGTAGCCAACGGCCCCGACCAGTGCCGGCAGGCCGTGCGCGAGCAGTTTCGGCGCGGGGCCGACCTCATCAAAATTGCCAGCACCGGTGGCGTGCTCGACCTGAGCAAGGATGGTAGCGGCGCGCAGTATACGGAGGAGGAAATTCGGGCCATTGTGCAGACTGCCCGCGACTTAGGTATGCCCGTGGCCTGCCACGCCCACGGTGCCGAGGGCATCAAGCGGGCCGTGCGGGCCGGCGTTACGAGCATCGAGCACGGCTCACTCCTCGACGCCGAGGCCATTCAGCTGATGGCCAAAAGCCGTACCTGGTACGTGCCCACCATCATTGCCGGCAAGTCGGTGGCCGATACCACGCGGCAGCATCCCGGCTATTTCCCGCCCGTAATCGCGGCCAAGGCCCTCAGCATTGGCTCGCAGCTTCAGGCCACCTTCGGCCGGGCCATTAAGGAAGGGGTGCGGGTAGCCTTCGGCACCGACGCGGGTGTGTACCGCCACGGCCAGAACGCGCTGGAATTTGGCTACATGACCGAGGCCGGCATGCCCCCCATCGAAGCCATTCGTAGCGCCACGCTCAACGCCGCCGCGCTGCTCAACGAAACAGCCAACCTGGGGACCCTGGAAGCCGGCAAGCTCGCCGACGTAGTGGCCCTGGATGGCAATCCGCTCCAAGACATTACGACCCTCATGCACCCCAGCTTCGTGATGAAAGCCGGTGAGGTGTACGTCAATAAGTAATTGAAAATAAATTGCTTATTGGCAAATAATTTCTGGGCTGAAAAATAAAATACCCGGTTCCCTTCGCAGGAAACCGGGTATTTTGTTGGCCGCTTAAGCAGCAAGGCTGGGTGGGAAAGAGAACTAGATGAACAAATGTACTAGAACTACGCAATCCATTGCGCAAATAGTATAAATATTTTCAATCGATTGATGCGATTCTCTAATTATGTGGGCGCGTAATCGCGGAATATTACCGGGCCGGCCCAGGTCTACAACGGGGCTGTGCCCTTGTAGGTTGGTGGTTATTTCGCGTGGCCCAGCCACCGGTTACTACTTTTTGGGGCCCGGCACCCAACAAATGCCTGCTTCTGCCGACCTTCGCTGGCAAACCGCTCTTAGCGGCATTTATCCTATTTTACTTCCTTATGAAAAAATTATTCTTACCGGTCGTGCTGGCGCTGCTGGCGGTGGGCTCGGCCGGGGCCTGGGGCTTTTTTGGCCACCGCCTCATCACGCAGGTGGCCGTGTACCGGCTGCCCGGCAGCATGCAGGCATTTTATTTCCGCCACCTGCCCGAGCTGGTGCGCCAAAGCACGGCCCCCGACGAGCGCCGCAACACCGACCCCGACGAGGCCAGCCGCCACTTCATCGACATGGACCACTACTCGGAGGACAACCCCTTCGGCAAGGTGCCGCAGGACTATGCGGCGGCGGTGGAAAAATTCTCGGCTGACACGCTGAAAAAGTACGGCACCGTGCCGTGGGCCATCGCCGAAAACACCGAAAAGCTCACCAACGCCTTCCGGGAGCACGACACGGTGGCCATCATCAAGTATTCGGCCGAGCTGGGGCACTACGTGAGCGACGCCTTCGTGCCGCTGCACACCACCATCAACTACGACGGGCAGCTGACGAACCAGGCCGGCCTGCACAGCCTCTGGGAAAGCGCCCTGCCCGAGAAGTACATCACCGAGTACAATATCACCTACGAGCCGGCTTCCTACGTAAAAGACCCGCTGGCCGAGGCCTGGGGCACGGTGCAGCGCAGCTACGGCTTCCTGACCGAGACGTTTGACCGGGTTAGCAAGGTGGAAAAAATGATGCCGGGGCCCGAGCGCTACACGTTTTCGCACCGCTACGGCAAAACCCAGCGCCGCTACTCCGACGCCTTCGCGGCCGAGTACGAGAAGCTGGTGGGCGGCATGGTGGCCAACCGCCTCAAGCTGGCCCCCACGGCGGTGGCCTCGCTCTGGCTCACGGCCTGGCAAAACGGTGGCAAGCCCGACCTCAACCAGCTCATGACACCCAACCGCCTCAGCAAAGACGAGAAAGTGCGCCTGGAAACCGAGCTGGCCGCTGCTAAGAAAAACACCCTCGCGCAAGACCACCTATTGCTTGCCCAGCGCACCGAAAAACGCGTAGAAAACCCCGACGAAATAAAGGCCGCCCAAGAGGCCCCCGCCGTGCAGGCCGAGGACGTGCCCGAAACCCCAGCCACGCCCGACCCCGGCGCCGCCCCGGCCGGGGCCCCCGCCAAAGCCACGGCCAAAGCCACGGCCAAAGCCACCGCCCCAGTCAAGGTCAAAACCAAGAGCAAGGGCCCCGGCGGCACCACCAAGACCAAAACCACCAGCACCGCCATTCCCTGGTAGCGCGGGCTGGGGCCCCGGCGGGCCGGCCGCTGCGCAACCAGGCGCTTTGCCTAACCGAAGAGCCCGTGCCGCCCGGCACGGGCTTTTTTACGGCCGGGCGGGGGCCCCGGGGCCCTGGCGGCCGTAGTATCTTGCCCGCCGTTGCCGTCCCGTTCCCTCTCCCGTATGTTTCCTTCCCTCCGTTTGGCGCCCGCGGCGCTGGCCGTGGCGCTGCTGGCCGCCGCCTGCCACCAGGCCCCGCCGCCCGCCGCCGCGCCCGCCGCCCGGCCCGTGGTACCGGGCCCCGACATCGCCGCCCTTACCGATGAAACGGCGCCGGCCGCGCTGCTCGCCTACGGGAAGCAGTACCCCGGCTCGGAAGTGCTGTTCACCACGCGCTTCGGCAAAATCCGGGTACACTTGTACGACGATACGCCCATCCACAAGGCCAACTTCCTGCTGCTCACCCGCAAGGGCGTGTTCAGCGAAACCATGTTCAACCGCGTGGTGCGGGGCTTTGCCGTGCAGGGCGGCCAAACGGCGGGGCCCCGCACCATCCGGCTGCACCGCTACCGCCTGCCGCCCGAGTTCCGGCCCGGCCACTTCCACCACCAGGGGGCCTTGGGCATGGCCCGCTACGACGATGACGAAAACCCCGGCCGGCTCTCATCGAACACCGATTTTTTCTTCGTGATGGGCGAAAAGCTCGACGCCCGCCAGGCCCAGGCCATGACGCCCCGCCGCCTGACGCCTGCGCAGCTGCGCGCCTACGCTACAGTGGGCGGCACGCCCTCGCTCGACGGCCAGTACACGGTGTTTGGCGAGGTAACCGAGGGCCAGGACGTGGTGAACAAGATTTCGCAAGTACCCGTGGAGCCCGACAAATGGCCCGTGCAGGACATCACGATGAAAGTGGAAGTGGTGAAATAGGGCCCCCAGCGGCCACAAAAAAACCCAGCCTGTTTGGCTGGGTTTTTTTGTAAATCCTTGCTGTTAAGAGCTTACCAGATGCGCGAGCGGTCGGCGGTGGCGCGCACCATTTTGCTGCCGTCCTTGCAGCCGAAGGCTTCGTAGAACTCGGGCATGTTCATGAGCGGGCCGTTGGTGCGGAACTGCTCGGGCGAGTGCGGGTCGGTTTGCACTTGCTGGCGCACGTACTCGGGACGCGAGTTGGCGCGCCAGATCTGGGCCCAGCCCAGGAAGAAACGCTGCTCGGGCGTGAAGCCGTCGATTTTCTGGCCGCCCTTAGCCTGCTGCGTCTTCTGGAACGCTTGGTGGGCGATGGTGAGGCCCCCAATGTCGGCCAGGTTCTCGCCCATCGTCAGCTTGCCGTTCACGTGCACCGAGTCCAGCGGCATGAAGGCGTCGTACTGCTTGCCCACCATGTCGGCCTTGGCCGTGAACTTCTCGTTGTCTTCCTTGGTCCACCAGTCGCGCAAGTTGCCCTTGGCGTCCGAGCGGCGGCCCTGGTCGTCGAAGCCGTGGGTCATTTCGTGGCCAATCACCGCGCCCACGCCGCCGTAGTTCACCGCGTCGTCGGCCTTGGGGTCGTAGAACGGCGGCTGCAAAATGCCGGCCGGGAACACAATTTCATTCAGGCTCGAGTTGTAGTAGGCGTTCACAGTGGGCGGCGTCATGCCCCATTCCATGCGGTCAATTGGCTTGCCAAATTTGCCCAGGTTATCCTGGCGGCGCCACTCGGAGGTGGCAAACAGGTTTTGCAGCGCGCTCTCGCGGACGATTTTCAGCTTCGAGTAGTCCTTCCACTTATCAGGGTAGCCAATTTTCACGGCAAAGCCATTCAGCTTCTGGATGGCCTCCTTCTTAGTGTCGGCGCTCATCCAATCGGTGGCCATGATGCGCTCGGCGTAGGCGGCGCGCAGGTTTTCTACCATCTGCTTGGCGCGGGCCTTGGCGGCGGGCGAGAAAGCTTCATCTACGTAGAGCTGGCCGAAGGCTTCGCCCAGGGCCCCATCGGTGGCGCGCAACGAGCGTTTCCAGCGGGGCTGCTGCTGCTTGGCGCCCGTCAGCACTTGCTGGAAGCGGAAGGCGGCGTCGCCGTAAACCTTGGGCAGGGCCGACGTCACGTCCGACGCCAGGTTCCAGCGCAGGTACTGCTGCTGGTCGGCAATGGGCGTGCTGGCCAGCAGCGTGTTCACAGCCGCCAGAAACTCGGGCTGGCCGATGATGACGTCCTGGGCCCCGGCGAGGCCCGCGTCCTTGAGGCGCAGCGGCAGGTTCAGATTCGGGTAGTCCTTCACAGCCTGGGCCACGGGCACCTTGTTGTAGTTCTTGAGGCGGTCGCGCAGGTCCACGCGGCTCCGGCTGACCTGGGCCAGCTTGGTTTCGAGCCCGATGACGGCCTCGGCGTTGGTGGCGGCCAGCGCCGGCGCATCGCCCAGCAGCTGGAAAATGCTGGTCATGTAGATTTTATAACCCGCGCGCACGGCTTTCGAGCGCGCGTCGTCCTTCAGGTAGTAGTCGCGGTCGCCGAGGCCCAAGCCGCCCTGGCGCAGCTGCACTGCGTACACCGTGCTGTTTTTGCTGTCTTGCCCCACGCCCATGCCGTACCAGCCGGTCGACATTGACTTCGGGCTGGCCATGTACTGCTGAATGGCGGCCAGGCTTTTCAGGCCGGCAATCTGCGTCAGGCGCGGCTGCAGATACTTCAGGCCGGCGCGCTCGATGGCCATCGAGTCCATGGCGGCCGCATAGAAGTCGCCCACTTTCTGCTCGTTCGAACCCGGCTTGGCGGCGCGGGCCCCGGCGGCGGCCTTCATCAGAATGCGCTTCTCAATGGCCTGGTTGCGGTCGCCCAGCTCGTTGAACGAGCCCCAGCGCGATTCCGCAGCGGGCACCGGGTTGTTTTTCAGCCAGTTGCCATTGGCGTAGTGAAAGAAATCCTCACAGGGCTGCACCGAGTTGTCGATGTTGGCCAGGTTGATGCCGATGCCCTGCTGGGGCGGAACGGGCTTGGGCTTGGGCTTGGCGGGCGGCCCGGCCGCCACGGCCGCGGCTACACCGCTCAAGCCCAGCGCAGCCAGGCCCAACCGGCGCACAATAGTGGTTGAAAACATAGGAGGGAGAGTTGGCTTTGAAGAAGAGAATACGGTGAAGTAAGCGCAAGGACATCATTTCTTAACAAGCGTTGCAAGAGCGAGCGGCCCAGAGCCCTACAAGATTATGGCATCGGTAGCGCGCCTTTACCGCACCTAGCCCATCGGGCGCGGGCTGGCCCGACGCGCTACCTTGCGGCCGTTCCCATTCGACACAACGGCTTGATGAAGCGGCACTTTGAGGTTTTAGACGGCTTGCGCGGCACGGCGGCGTTGCTCGTAGTGGCGTTTCACCTGCTGGGCAGCTTCTTCCACAACTACCAAGATAACCCGCTGCGGCACGGGTACCTGGCGGTGGATTTCTTCTTTTTGCTGTCGGGCTTCGTGGTGGGCTACGCCTACGACGACCGTTGGCCGGCCCTTACCGTCCGCGACTTTCTGCGGCTGCGCCTCGTGCGCCTGCACCCGCTGGTGGTGCTGGGCGTTGCAGTGGCGGCCCTCTGCTACTGGTTCGACCCGTACGTGGAGGGCCTGCAGCGCGGCGCGGGGCTACAGCTTGTGCTGAGCATGGCCCTGGGGGCCCTGCTACTGCCCTCTCCACCCCTGCCCAACCGCATTGCAATGACCCAGCTTAACAGCCCGGGCTGGTCGCTGCTGCAAGAATACCTAGCTAACATAGCCTATGCACTCGTGGGGCGGCGCCTGGGGCCCCGGGCGTTGCTGGCCGTAGTGGCGCTGGCGGGCACGGCCCTGGTAGTATTGGCGGTGCACCACGGCCACCTGCACGGCGGCTGGCGCTGGGACAACCTGCGGATGGCGCCGGTGCGGGTGGCGTTTCCGTTTGCGGCCGGGCTGCTGCTGTACCGCCGTGGTATTCGCATCCGCTTGCCCGGGGCCTATTGGGTGCTATCGGTGCTGCTGGGGGCCGTGCTGGCGGCGCCGGCATTCCAGCCCGCGGGGCCCTACGAGGCATTTTGCGTGGTGGTGGTGTTTCCGTTCATTGTAGCGGCGGGGGCGGGCACCTACTCCGCGGGGCGATTGGGGGGCCTGTGCCGGGCGGCCGGGCGGCTGTCCTACCCACTCTACCTGCTGCACTTTCCGTTTGTCGAAATCTTCGCGCACTGGGTGAATGCCACAAACCCGTCCTTCCCGCGGGCGGCGGCGATGATGGGCGCGCTCTTCGGCTTTTTTCTAGTGCTGGCCTGGGCCGCCCTGCGGTTTTACGACGCCCCAGTGCGGGCCTGGCTAAGCGCCCGCGCCCAACGGCAGCAGCCCACGCCCCAGCTGCGCAACGGCTGAATGGGCGCTAAGGCCCCTGGGCGTCGCCACACCGCGCTCCGGAAGTGAGTGCTAGGGGCCCCGGGCGCAACAAAAAACCCCGTCGCCAGGGCTGGCAACAGGGCTTCTAAAAAAGCGGATTCAAACAATTCGTTACCAGATTTTGGCGCGGTCGGCCTGGGCGCGCACCATTTTGGAGTTGTCCTGGCAGCCGAAGGCTTTGTAGAACTCGGGCATGTTTTGCAGGGGCCCGATGGTGCGGAACTGGTTGGGCGCGTGCGGGTCGGTGAGGATGCCCATCCGGGTGGCCTCGGGGCGCTCGTTGCTGCGCCACACCTGGGCCCAGCTCAGGAAGAAGCGCTGCTCGGGCGTGAAGCCGTCGAGCTTAGCCTGCTCCTTGGCCTGCGGGGTTTTCTCAAACGCCTGGTAGGCGATGGTGAGGCCCCCGAGGTCGGCGAGGTTTTCGCCCATCGTCAGCTTACCGTTCACGTGCACCGAATCCAGGGGCGAGTAGGCATCAAACTGCTTGCCCACCACGGCGGCGCGGGCGTTAAATTTCTCACCGTCCTCCTTGGTCCACCAGTCCTTCAGGTTGCCCTGGGAATCGTACTGGCGGCCCTGGTCGTCGAAGCCGTGGGTCATTTCGTGGCCAATCACGGCGCCGATGCCGCCGTAGTTCACCGCGTCGTCGGCCTTAGGGTCGTAGAACGGGGGCTGCAAAATGCCGGCCGGGAACACGATTTCGTTCATGCCCGGGTTGTAGTAGGCATTCACCGTGGGCGGCGTCATGCCCCACTCGGTGCGGTCAATCGGCTTGCCGAACTTCTTCAGGTTGTCGTGGGTGGCCCAGGCGCGGGCGGCCAGCACGTCGTTCAGGTAGCTGGCGCGGGTGATGGTGAGGGCCGAGTAGTCCTTCCACTTGTCGGGGTAGCCAATTTTCACGGCGAAGGCGTTCAGCTTCTTGATGGCCTCCACCTTGGTAGCGGCGCTCATCCAATCCGTGGCGTTGATGCGCTCGGCATAGGCGGTGCGCAGGTTCTCAATCATCTCCTTGGCGCGGGCCTTGGCGGCGGGCGAGAAGGCCTTCTCCACGTAAATCTGGCCGAAGGCTTCGCCCAGGGCCCCGTCGGTGCTGCGCAGCATGCGCTTCCAGCGGGGCTGCTGCTGCTTGACGCCGCTCAGCACCTGCGCGAAGCGGAACCGCTCGTCGCCGAACTGCTGCGGCAGGGCCCCCACCAGGCTGCTGGTGAGGTGCCAGCGCAGGTAGGTTTTCTGGTCGAGCAGCGGCTCCGATTTCAGCATGGCGCTCACCTCTTTTAGGAATGCGGGCTGGCCCACAATCACTTCCTTGGCCGTGCCCAGGCCCTCGGCCTTCAGCATCAGCGGCAGGTTGAGGTTCGGGAAGGCCTTGTTGGCCTGGGCCACCGTCAGCTTGTTGTAGTTGGCGTAGGGGTCGCGCAGGTCCACGGGCTTTTTGCTGGCCTTGGCCAGGCGCGTCTCGATGCGCATGACGGCGGCGGCGTGGGCCTTGGCGGCGGCGTCGAACTCGCCGAGCAGCTTGAAGGTGTTCACCAGATAGGTCTGGTACGCGGCGCGGATGGATTTCGAGCGCGCGTCCTGGTCGAGGTAGTAGTCGCGGTTGGGCAGCGAGAGGCCGCCTTGCGAAAACTGCACCGCATACTGCGAGCTGATTTTATCGTCGGGCGACACGCCCGACTCGAACCACGCGCCACCGAGCGAGATGGTCGGGTCGGAGAGCAGGCGCTGCATCTCGGCCAGGTTTTTCACCGCGTCGATGCGGGCCAAATGGGGCGCGAGGTAGCGCAGGCCGGCTTTGTTGATGGCGGCCGAATCCATGGCGGCGGCGTAGAAGTCGCCCACCTTTTGCAGGTTCGAGCCCTTGGTGGCCGTAGGGGCCTGCTGGGCCGACTCATCCAGAATGGCGCGCAGCGTGGCGTTGTTGCGCTCGGCGAGGATGTTGAACGAGCCCCAGCCGCTCTCAGCGGCCGGGATGGGCGTGTTCTTCATCCAGTTGCCCGACGTGTAGTGGTAGAAATCATCGCATGGGCTCACCGATGTGTCCATGCCGGTCAGGTCGAGGCCGACGCCCTTCACCACGGGGTCGGGGGCAGGGGCGGCGGCAACGGGTGGGGCGGCCGGCGCGGGCGCGGCGGCCGTAGCAGCGGGCTTGCTGCTGGCGCAGCTGGCCAGGGCCAGCGCGGCAGCGGCCACGGCCGCCAGGGGCAGGTGGGATGCTTTTGACATAAGAAAAAAGGGAAAGATGGGGCGCCGTGGCCAGCGCCCGCGCCAAAATTTAGATGGGCGCAAAGTAAAGGCATAAAGTACATAAGCCGTGCGCCGTCCGGCCCACATTCCGGGGCCCCCCAAACCCGCGGGGGGGCCTGCTTGTATCTTGCGGCCATGCCGCTCTACAACCGCCGTTCCGAAGCGCCCGTGCCTGTGCCCCCGCCGCCCGCCCCGCTGGGGCTAGCCGAGCTGCTGGGCCGCGTGCGCCTGGCCCTGCACCGCCAGTTTCCCGAGTCGTACTGGGTAGTGGCCGAGGTAGCCGACCTCACCCGGCCGCGCTTCGCCGGGGGCCACTGCTACCTCACCCTCACCGAGCAGGCCACCGACGAGCGCGGCCAACCCACCAAGGCGCAGGCCCGCGCCACGCTCTGGAGCCAGCGCTACCAGCAGGTGGTACCGGCCTTCGAGGCGCACACCGGCCAGGCCCTGCGCCCGGGCCTACGGCTGCTGCTGCGGGTGCAGCTGCGCTTCCACGAGCAATACGGCCTGAGCCTCGACGTGCTGGCCCTTGACCCCAGCTACACCGTGGGCGAGCTGGCCCGCCAGCGCCTGCTGGCCCTGCAAACCCTCGAAATAAAGGGCTTGCTGGAGCGGCAGAAGCGGCTAGCCCTACCCCTGGCCCCGCAGCGGCTGGCGGTCATCTCCTCCCCCACCGCCGCGGGCTTCCAGGATTTTGTGCGCCAATTAGAAGAAGCGCCCTACGATTTCGCCCTCACCCTGTTCCCGGCCATGATGCAGGGCGACGAGGCTCCCGCCAGCATCCGGGCGGCGCTGGATGCGGTGCGGGCCCGGCGCGGGCAGTTCGAGGCCGTGGTAATTATCCGCGGCGGGGGCAGCAAAACCGATTTGCTGGCCTTCGACGACTACGGCCTAGCCGCCGCTGTGGGCGCCTTCCCGCTGCCTGTACTCACGGGCATCGGCCACGAGCGCGACGAGGCCCTGGCCGACCTAACGGCATACCAGGCCCTGAAAACGCCCACCGCCGTGGCGGCCTTTCTGGTCGAGCGCCTGGCGCGGGTCGATGGCCTGCTGCACCACTTGGCCACCAAAATCCGTACGGCCGCCGGCCACCACCTGCGCCAACGCCACGCCCACCTCGACCGCCTCACGGCCCGGGGCCGCGCCGCCGGGCAGCGCCACCTGGCCGCTGGCCGCGCCGCCCTGCACCAGCGCGCCCGCCAGGCCGCCCAGGGCCCCCGCGAACAGCTGCGGCAGCAGGCCCAGCGCCTCGAGCGCTTCCGCCACCAGGTGCCGCGCGCCGCGCGCCGGGTCCTGGCCCACGAGCTGCTGCTGCTGCGCCAGCGCGCCCGGGCTTTGCAGCAGCGCTTTGCCCGCCACCACCAGCGGCGGCGCGAGCACCTGCTGCACCTGCGCTACCGGCTGGAGCTGGCCGCCACCCGCCACCTGCACCGCGCCGAACGCCGCCTCTGGGCCCTGCAAGCCAAGCGCTAAGCGCGGCCCGTCCACCTTCGCATCCTTAGTTGTCAGTTGTTAGTGAACTTATAAATTATTGACTGACAATTGACAACGAGCAACTGACAACCCGCCTACCTTCCCAGCCGCATTCCTGCTTCCCCCATGCCCACCTACGCCGAATCTTTAGCCGAACTCGAAACCATCCTGCGTGCCCTCGAAACCGATGCCGTGGATGTGGACGACCTCACGGCCCGCGTTGAGCGCTCGGCCGAACTCATCCGCCGCTGCCGCCATAAGCTGCGCCACGCCGAAGCCTCGCTCGACCGCGTATTTGACGACCTCGACAATGACGAAGAGGGCCCCGAGCCCGACGAGGAAAACGACGAAACGGACGATGAGGAAATACCCGAAGACGACACCGACGAGGAAGACGACGAGGAAAACAACGACAGCGAGAGCGACGATGACAGCGAGGACGACGACCGCGACCAAGCCGGGGGCGCTGGCCGCCCCGCCCCCCCAGCCTGGAAATTCTAGCCCAGCCCACAGCGCAAACTTTATAGGCCGCGGCGCACGCTGCTTGCAGCGCAGCAAGTGTTTGGCTTGCTTGAAGCTATAGCCCACGGCTGGCACCAGGCGGGCGGCACTGGCCGGGTGATTGGTGACCGTCGCGCACAGGAGCTGTACGCCGGTGAGCAGCTTCACGCCGCCGTCTGTGCGAAGGCGGTGCCGTCCCCCGGCCATTCTGATGATCTGACTGACGGGGCAGCCGGTAAGCAAGCAATCAGGAATTACGCACTGGGGCATCCAGTGGCCCCAGGGGGGCGGCCCGTTGGTAGCGAGCAATTGATTAGTAAATAGGACTACGCAAAACGATGCCTTTTAGCCCCAGCGGGGCGGCCTGTTGGCAGTAAATGGCTGTAAGTAAACGTTAAAGCCCCGGCGGAGCGACCCAATCGTTAGGGTCGCCCCGCCGGGAATTTAGTTCTACTAATCAATTACTTATTACCGAAAGACCGCCCCGCTGGGGCTATTGGATGCCCGGTTGCGTAAGTGCTAGTAAAGTCAAAGCCCCAGTGGGGCGACCCACACCCCAGGGCCGCCCCGCTGGGGCTTTATTACTCATTAACAGCTGTTTACTACCGACGGGCCACCTCGCTTGGCCTGAAAGGCAACATTTTGCGTTAGTCCTATCAATGCTTTACCTTGTGCCCGGCGGCTAAGCCACCGCTGGGCCGGGGCCCCGTGGCGACTGGGGCCCCGGCCCAGCGCGGAGCACGGGCCAAACCGAGAGCGGCGGCAGTGCACTGGCCAGTTTGCCGCAGCACAGGCAGCAGCAGTTGCCAGTAGGCCGCCGCCACTTGGGCTCCGGGGCAGCAACCGGGCGCAAAATCAGGCCCCCAGGATACCCAAGGCAGGCAGCAAGGGCATTTTTCAGGTGGCAGGTGGGGCCTGCGCCCGGGGGCCCGGGGCGGTTCCGCGGCTTAATGTATTACTATATGGCTATAAATTAGTAACTAGCAGCTAGTGCTTCACCTCAGTTTTTTTTGATAGCCATGCGTAAGCTCCTCCCCATACTGCTGCTGGCCTGGGCGCTGGCCGTACCCGCGCGCCTAGCGGTGGCCCAGGCCACTTTGCCGCCAATAATCGACCGCGAACTGCTGTTTGGCGACCCTGAGATTTCGGGGGCCCAACTCTCGCCCGACGGCAAATTCCTATCCTTTATCAAGCCCTACCAGGGCACCCGCAACTTGTGGGTGAAAGAGTTGCGGGCCCCCTTCACCAGTGCCCGGCCCATGACTAGCGAACAAGCGCGGCCGGTGCGCACCTACTTCTGGAGCCGCGACGGCAAGTATTTGCTGTACGCGCAGGACAAGGGCGGCGACGAGAATTTCAACATCTACGCCGTGAACCCGGCGGGGGCCCCGGCGGCCGGCCAAGCCGTGCCCGCCGCCCGCGACCTCACGGGCCTGAAGGGCGTGCAGGTGCAGATTCTCAACGTGCCCCTGACCGACCCCAACACGCTCTACATCGGCCTGAATGACCGCGACAAGGCCTGGCACGACCTGTATAAGCTGAACCTGGCCACGGGCGAGAAAACGTTGGTGCGCCCAAATACCGACCGCATCAGCAGCTGGGTGTTCGACTGGAACGACCAGCTGCGGCTGGCCGCCCGCGCCAACCCCGACGGCAGCACCGAGTGGCTGCGCGTGGAGGGCAACCAGCTGGCGCCTTTCTACAAAACCTCGATTGACGAGCAGAGCGCGGTGGAAGGCTTCGCCAAAGACAACCAGCATGTGTACCTGACCACCAACCGCGGCGCGGCCCGTAACCTGACCGAAATTATGCTACTCGACCCCACCACCGGCCAGGAGCAGCCCTACCAGGCCGACCCGCTCCGACGCGTGGACGTGGGCGGGCTGGTGCTTTCGGAGAAGACGCACGAGCCGGTGTTCGTGAGCTTTGAGGACGACCGCCTGCGCCGCGTGTGGAAGGACAAGGCCTTCGAGCAGGACTTTGCCAACGTGGGCCGGCAGCTGCCGGGGCTGGATGTGGTGCCCGTGTCGAACACCACCGACGAGCGGCTGTGGCTGCTTTCGGCCAGCTCGGCCACCCAGCCTGGCGTGGCGTACTTGTTTGACCGCCAGACTAAGCAGCTCACCAAGCAGTACGAAACCCGGCCCCAACTGCACGCCGCCGACCTGGCCGACATGAAAGTGGTGCGCTACAAGTCGTCGGACGGCCTGGAGATTCCGGCGTACCTGACCTTGCCCAAGGGCGTGGCGGCCAAGAGCCTGCCCGTCATAATTTTGCCCCACGGCGGGCCGTGGTCGCGCACGGCTTACGGCTTCAACGCTTTGCACCAGTTTTTGGCCAACCGGGGCTACGCCGTGCTCTCGCCCAACTTCCGGGCCAGCACCGGCTACGGCAAGCAGTTCCTGAACGCCGGCAACGGCGAGTGGGGCCGCAAAATGCAGGACGACCTGACCTGGGGCGTGCAGTACTTGGTGGCCCAGGGCATTGCCGACCCCCAGCGCGTGGGCATCATGGGCGGCTCGTACGGCGGCTACGCCACGCTGGCGGGCGTGGCCTTTACCCCCGATTTGTACAGCGCCGCCGTGGCCATCGTGGCCCCGTCGAACCTGACGACCTTGCTCAACGCCATTCCGCCCTACTGGGAGGCCGGGCGCAAGCAGATGTACGCCCGCATGGCCGACCCTGGTACCGCGGAAGGCCGCGCGGCCCTGGCCCGCATGTCGCCGCTGGGTTCGGCCGACAAAATCAAAACCCCGCTGCTAGTGGTGCAGGGCGCCAACGACCCGCGCGTGAACAAGGCCGAGGCCGACCAGATTGTGGTGGCCCTGCGCGACCGCCACTACCCCGTGCAATACCTGCTGGCCCCTGACGAAGGCCACGGCTTCGCCCGCCCCGTGAACAACATGGCCATGTACGCCGCCACCGAGAAGTTCCTGGCCACCCAGCTGCACGGCCGCTACCAGGCCGGCATGACGCCCGCCGTGGCCCAGCGCCTGGCCGAAATTACGGTGGACCCCAAAACGGTAACGCTGGCCGCACCCATCACGGCCATTAAGTAGGAGGCTAACCATCGCATTTTCAAAGTAAAAGGGCTTCGTGCACGTGCGCACGGGGCCCTCTTTAGTGCGGTTACCGCTCACTTGGCGCAGCATATGCGGCTGCTGAGAGTCCGGGCTCGGACATAGCTGCCCCGGGGCCCTAAACCAACTCCGTGGCCGGGTTCCAGAACAGCTTTTCAAAGTCCACCACGGTATCGTCTTCCACGCGCACGCCCTCGGCTTCGAGGCGCTCCTGCATGGCGGTGGGCGTGGGGAAGTGGCCGCGCCCAGTGAGCTGCCCCAGCCGGTTCACGACGCGGTGGGCGGGCACGGGGGCCTCGCGGCGCAGCGTGGCGGCGTCGAGGTTGGCAGCCATCAGGGCATAGCCCACGGTGCGGGCCCCGCGGGTGGCCCCCAGGTAGTGGGCAATAGCGCCGTAGCTGGTGACGCGGCCCGGCGGCACGAGGCGCGTCACCTCGTGCACATCGGCGAAAAAATTGCGCGCCGGGGCGGGCGCATCGGGCGGCGAGGCAGGCTTTTTCATGGCCTGAAAGTAGGTAGCGGCCGCCACGTGCGCCGTGCAACCCCAGCGGGGGCCCTCCGTCCTTGCCTTTCGCTGAACCCAATTAGCCAGCCACCCGTTAGCGGAGCTTGCCGCCGGCTATACTTTGGCGGCTAAGTAGTTCGTTTTCATGCGCGTTGCCCCGTCGCCTCCACCTTTCCTGCGCTAGCCCGCCGCTTGCATTACCTTCTCTCCATGCGCTTTCTTACTTCGGCTCGCCCCTTTGTGGCCTGCGGAACCCTGGCCCTGCTGGCCGCCTGTAGCTCCAAAGCCGACGAAAAAGGCGGTAAAGACGCCAAAAAGAACAACGGCCCCGCCTTAGTCGACGTGCTGGTGGCCCGCCCCTCAGCCGTCACCGATTCCATTGAGGCCAACGGCGCGGTGGTGGCCAACGACTACGTGGAGTTGCACCCCGAAGTGAGTGGCCGCCTCACCTTTCTGCAAGTGAACGAGGGCCGGCGCGTAAGCAAGGGCAGCATCATCGCCCGCATCAACGACGCCGACTTGCAGGCTACGTTGCAGAAAACCAGGGCCCTGCTGCAAGTCTCGCGCCTCTCGCAGGACCGGCTGGAAAAGCTGCTGAAAATCCAGGGCGTGAACCAGGCCGATTACGACTTGGCCGTGAGCCAGGTACGCAGCAACGAAGCCGATGCTGCTTACACCCAG
The DNA here is from genome assembly GCF_003149515.1 of Hymenobacter nivis. Taxonomy (NCBI): domain Bacteria; kingdom Pseudomonadati; phylum Bacteroidota; class Cytophagia; order Cytophagales; family Hymenobacteraceae; genus Hymenobacter; species Hymenobacter nivis. Next base: position 4,729,077 of record NZ_CP029145.1, on the reverse strand, counting down.
GCCATGCTGGCCAAAACCGTCATCCGGGCCCCCTTCACCGGGGTGCTGGGCCTGCGCCAGGTGAGCCCCGGGGCCTACGTGACGCCCACCACCATCATCGCTACGCTTCAGGCCGACACCAAGCTCAAGGTTGATTTCACGCTGCCCGAGGCCAACGGCGGCGTGGTGCACCCCGGCTCCGTGGTGATGGTGCGCCTGGCCGGCAACCCGCCGCGCCGCTACCCCGCCACCGTGCTGGCCCAGGAAAGCCAACTGAACCAAACCACGCGCAACCTCACTGTGCGGGCCCTGCTGCCGCCCGGCGCGCAGGCCAGCCCCGGGGCCTTCGCCAAGGTGAGCGTGAGCACCGGCGCGGCCCGCCGCAGTGTGCTGCTACCCACCAACGCCATCATGCCCGGCGATAAATCAGACCAGGTGGTGCTGGTGAAAAACGGCAGGGCCGTGCTGCAAAACGTGCGCACCGGCGACCGCAAGGATGACCAAATCGCCGTCGTCAGTGGCCTCGCCGCCGGCGACTCGGTGGTGACGAACGGGGTTTTATTTACGCAGCCCGGCAAGCCGGTGAAGGTGCGCAAGGCGAAATCTGTGAATTAAAAAGAACGTCATGCTGAACGTAGTGAAGCATCTCTACCGCGTAAGTAATCATAATGATTAGAGTCAGCTACGCGGTAGAGATGCTTCGGCTGCGCGGACACCAGATGAGCACGACGTCCTTTTTTGCGCTGTATTATACCAAAGCATGAACATATCCGAATTATCCCTCAAGCGCCCGGTACTCGCCACGGTTTTCAACCTGCTACTGCTGCTGTTCGGCGGGGTGGGCTTTTCGTTTCTGGCCCTGCGCGACTACCCGGCCATCGACCCGCCGATTATCAACGTCAGCACCGCCTATACGGGGGCGAATGCCGACGTGATTGAGAACCAGATAACGGAGCCGCTGGAGAAGCAGATCAACGGCATTCCGGGCATCAAGTCCATCGTCAGCAGCTCGTCGCTGGGGTCGAGCAACATCACGGTGGAGTTCAATTTGGGCGTTGACTTGGAAGCCGCCGCCTCTGACGTGCGCGACAAGGTGGGCCAGGGCGTGCGCTCCCTGCCGCAGGACATTGACGCCCCGCCGGTGGTATCGAAGTCGGACGCCAACTCCGATTTCATCCTCATCCTGGCCGTGCAGAGCCACACCAAGAGCCTACTGGAGCTGAGCGACTTTGCCGAGAACAACTTGCAGCAACGCTTCCAGACCATCAACGGGGTGTCGGCCATCAACATCTTTGGGCAGCAGCGCTACGCCATGCGCCTGTGGCTCGACCCGACCAAGATGGACGCCTACCACGTGTCGTTCACCAACGTACAGCAGGCCCTGAACGCCGAAAACGTGGAGGTGCCGGTGGGCAAAATCTACGGCGGCAACACCGAGCTGACCATCCGCACCATGGCCCGCTTCTCTACCGAGGAGCAGTTTCGCAACCTCATTCTGCGCGAGGACAAAAGCGGCATTGTGCGCCTCGGCGACGTAGCGCGCATTGTGCTGGGCCCCGAAAATTACGAGCAGAGCTGGAAGCTGAACGGCGCCTACGCCGTGGGCATGGCCATCATCCCGCAGCCGGGCTCCAACTACGTCGAGATTGCCAACGAGTTCAACAAGCGCCTGGCCGAGGTGCAGAAGGAGAACAAGTCCGACATTCAGATGAAGGTGATAGTGGACAACACCAAGATTGTGCGCGGCTCGATTGAGGAAGTGGAGGAAACCCTGGCCATCTCGTTCGGGCTGGTGGTGCTGGTTATCTTCTTCTTTTTCCGCAACTGGCTCACGGCCCTGCGCCCGCTCATCGACATTCCGATTTCGCTGATTGCCACGTTTTTCATCATGTACCTGGCGGGCTTCACCATCAACATCCTCACCCTGCTGGGCATTGTGCTGGCCACCGGCCTGGTGGTGGACGACGGGATTGTGGTGACGGAGAACATCTTCCGCAAGCTCGAAGAGGGCATGAACATCAAGGACGCGGCGCGCGAGGGCAGCAAAGAGATTTTCTTCGCCGTTATCGCCACCTCACTCACGCTGGCGGTGGTGTTCTTGCCGGTGATATTTCTGGAAGGCTTTACCGGGCGCTTGTTCCGCGAGTTTGGGGTGGTGGTGGCCGGCGCAGTGCTGATTTCGGCCTTCGTGTCGCTCACCATCACGCCGGTGCTCAACGTAGTGTTGCACCGCGAAAGCGGCAAGGAGGGCGGCAGCGGCCACGGCAAGCTGTACGACCGTACCGAGCCCTTTTTCCGGGGCATGGAGAGCTGGTACGGCCGCATCGTGGGCAAGTTTTTGCGGGTGCGCTCCCTGGCCTGGGTGGTGGTGGCGGCCTGCGCGGGCCTCATCTACTTCATTGGCAAGGGCTTGCCCACCGAGCTGGCCCCGATTGAAGACCGTAGCAGCGTGCGCCTGATTTTGACCGGGCCGGAGGGCACGAGCTTTGGGGCAATGGAGAAAATCAGCGACCAGGTGGCGGCATTTGTGAACGACTCGGTGCCCGAAAATGATTTTGTATTTTCCCGCACGCCCGCCGGTGGCAGCGTGAACACGGCGCAGGTGCGCGCCGGCCTGGTGCCACCTGACCAGCGCAAGCGCACCCAGGACCAGATAGCCAAGTATTTGACCCACAACACTAAACGCTTCAACGACGCCCGCATTTTCGTGGTGCAGGAGCAAACCATTGCCGTGGGCTCGGGCTCGAAGAGCAGCGTGCCGGTGCAATTCGTGCTGCAAACCACCGACCTTGAACGCATCCGCGAAGCGCTGCCCAAGTTCCTGGCCGCTGCCCAGCAAGACCCCACATTCCAGAATGTGGACGCCAACCTCAAGTTCAACAAACCCGAGGTGCAGCTCACGTTCGACCGCTTGAAAATCAGGGACCTGGGCCTGACTACGCAGGACGTGGCGGCGGCCGTGCAGGGCGCGTTTGGGGGCCGGCGCATGGCCTACTTCCTGCGCGATGGCCGCCAGTACCAGGTCATCGGGCAGGTGGACCGCAGCGCCCGCAGCGCACCCAACGACATCAGCCGCCTCTACGTCACCAACAGCCGGGGCGAGAGCATTCCACTTTCGGCGGTAGTACACCAGACGGAAAACTCCAACCCGGCCACGCTCTACCACTTCAACCGCTTCAAGGCGGCCACCATTTCGGCGCAGCTGGCCGAAGGTAAAACCGTGGGCGATGGCGTGCGCGCCATGCAGGCTATCGCCGATAAAGTGCTGGACCCTGACGTATTCCAGACAGCGCTCACCGGCTCATCACGCGACTTTGCCGAGAGCGCGGGCAACACCACATTTGCCTTTTTGCTGGCGCTGGTGCTGATTTACCTGCTGCTGGCGGCGCAGTTTGAGAGTTTCCGCGACCCGCTCATCATCCTGCTCACGGTGCCGCTGGCGCTGGCGGGGGCCCTGCTCAGCCTGTGGGCTTTTGGGCAGACCATCAACATCTTCTCGCAAATCGGAATGATTATGCTGATTGGCCTGGTGACCAAAAACGGCATCCTCATCGTGGAGTTTGCCAACCAACAGCGCGCGGCAGGCCTACCCCTGCGCGAGGCCGTGCAACTGGCGGCCCAGCAGCGCCTGCGCCCTATTTTGATGACTTCGCTGGCCACCGCGCTGGGGGCCCTACCCATTGCCATGAGCCTGGGCGCGGCCAGCACCAGCCGCAAGCCTTTGGGCACCGTTATCGTGGGCGGCATTCTGTTCTCGCTGGTGCTCACACTATTGGTGATCCCCGCCATCTATACATTCATCGCCAAGGAGCCCAAGCCAGCGGCTGAAGGCGCGGGCGAAGCAGTGGCGGCGCACGAGCCAGCCGAGGCGGTGGCGTAGCGCCGCCCGGTAAGCGCCGGGGGCCCCGGCGCAGTTAAAACGATTCCCTAAGCAGCGGGCGGCATTCGTCCATCCGCCCATCCGATTCGATGAAAGTATTTATTGCCTGGCTTTTCCTTATTGCCTGCGGCGCGCTGAAACCCGCCGGGGCCCAGACGCAGCTAAAACCGCCCCCCGCCCTGCCGTCGGCCGACAGCGTGGCGCGCCCCCAGGCCCCCACCCTCACGCTGCGCGATGCGCTGCAAACGGCCCTCAAGAACAGCCTCGACATCCAGATCAGCCAGACTAACGTGGCAGTGCAGGATTTATATAACTCGGCGGGCTTCGCAGGGGGCCTGCCCACGGTGGGTATTGCGGCCAGCAACAACGTGGTGATTAACAACACGCAGCAGGAGTTTAACACCGGCCTGGGCGTGACGCGCGTGGGGGCCCGGTCCTCGCAGTACAACGTAGGCCTGACGGGCTCCTACCTGCTCTACAACGGGGGGCGAGTGGTGGCCACCCGCGCCCGCCTCGGCGAGCTGGAGCAAATCAGCCAGCTCCAGCTGAACTCGACGGTGCAGAACGTGCTGGCCGACGTGAGCCTGAAGTACTACGCCGTGGTGCAGCAGCAGCGCTACATCCGCACCCTGGAGGCGTCGGCCGAGGTGTCGCGGCAGAAGCTGGCCCTCATCAAGGCGCGCCAGAGCGTGGGCCTGGCCAACAACGCCGACCTGTTCCAAGCCCAGCTCGACCTGAACGCGCAGCTGCAAACCAAGCAGCAGCAGGCCCTGGCCGCCCAGCAGGCCACTGCCGATTTGCTCCGCTCCCTGACCCTCGACCTCGATACGCGCATGGCCGTGGAGGACACCATTCCGGTGGACCAGGACCTGCGCTGGGAAGACATCGACGCCTCGCTCACCAAAAACCCCGACCTGCTGGCCGCCGAGCGCCAGGTGCGCGTGAATGAGCTGCTTGAGCGCGTGGCCCGCGCCAACCGCTCCCCGTCGCTGTCTATTAACTCGGGTACCAACTTCGCCCGCAACCAGAACGCGGTGGGCGTCACGCTCTTCAACCAGAGCTACGGGCCCTACGCCGGCCTCAGCCTGGGCGTGCCCATCTACACGGGCGGCATCAACAAGCGGCTGGTGAAAATTGCCCAGCTCAACACCCAAACCGCGCAGCTGCAACGCACTGCGCTAGAGCGCAACTATCGCACCAACGCCCTGAAGGCCTGGGAGGCCTATCAGCAAACCCTGGCCCTGGTGAACACGGCCCAGGAAAGCTACACCACTGCCAAAAAGCTCCTTAACTTAGTGCAATTGCGCCTCGACGCCGGCCTCTCGACGCTGGTCGACGTGAAGCTGGCCCAGCAGAGTTTTGAGGACGCCGGCTACCGCCTGGTAAACTACCGCTACAACGCCAAATCGGCCGAAATTACTTTGCAGCAACTAGCGGCGCTGCTTACGCCGTAAGGCGATGCGGGGGCCCTAGGGGCCCCACCGTTACTCAGCAAAAAGGCCGACTCCATTCCTGGAGCCGGCCTTTTTTATTGTTCCTAGTAGAAGCACTTTCTACGATACCGCCTTGGCGCCCAGTACCTTATCGGGTGTGATGGGCAGGCTGCGCACGCGGCGGCCGGTGGCGTGGGCCACGGCGTTGGCCACGGCGGCGGACACACCCACCATCGAGATTTCGCCGATACCCTTCACCCCCATCGCGTTGATATAGGGATCGTGCTCGTCCACAAATTCCACGGTCATTTCCGGGATGTCGGCGTTGGTCGGGATGTGGTAATCAGCCAGTGAGGCGTTGGTGTAGCGGGCCAGGTTCTGGTCGCGCACAGTGTTTTCCATCAGCGCGCAGCCGATGCCGAAAATGCTGCCGCCGATGATTTGGCTGCGGGCCGTTTTGGCGTTCAGGATGCGGCCGGCGGCGTGCACGCTCACCCAGCGGGTCACGCGCACGGTGCCCAGCTCGGGGTCCACCTTCACTTCACAGAAGTGGGCCCCGAAGGAGTGCATGGAGTGGTGGCCCACTTCGTCCTTCTTGGTGGGGTCGGCGTTGGCGGCGGCCTGGGCGTCTTCGTAGCCGCTGCCGTAGCGACCCTGGCCGTTGCCTTCGATGTCGCTCAGGTCGGCCCGCTTCATTACGTCGGCGAAGCCTTCGCCCTTGCTGGGGTTGGCCTTCAGCTGCAAACGGCCCATTTTGGCCTCCACGTCGGTAATCTTGGCCTTGAACAGCGGTGATTTCTTGTCGAGCACCGCTACTTTGATGAGCTTCTGCCACACGTCCTGCACAGCCAAATACACCGACGACGACACCGTGCCGGCGGCTACCGAGCCGCCCGAGTTGGGGGCCGTGGGCAGCTTGGTATCGCCCAATTCGAAACGGATTTTCTCCATCGGCAGGCCCAAGCCGTCGGCGGCCACCTGGGTTATTACGGTGTAGGTACCGGTGCCCAGGTCGGTGGCACCGCTTTGCACCACGGCGTGGCCGTCGGCGTAAAGGCGGGCGCGGGCCGTGCCCTGCGAGTTGTGCACCGGGTAGCTGGCCGTAGCCATGCCCCAGCCCACCAAGAGCTTACCGTCGCGGGTGGCGCCGGCCTTGGGGTTGCGCTTGCTCCAGCCAAACAGTTCGGCACCACGGGCGTAGCACTGCTTCAGGCTCTTGCTGCTCCACTGCTGGCCGGTGCTGGGGTCCTTCTCGGCGTAGTTGCGCAGGCGAATTTCCAGCGGGTCGATGCCCAGCTTTTCGGCCAGGTCGTCCATCGAGCACTCGATGGCAAACGAGCCGGGGCCCTCGCCCGGGGCCCGCATAAACGTGGATGTCATCACGTTGGCCCGGGCCAACTGGTACGTCGACTCGAAGGTGGGGCACTCATACAGCATGTTGATGATCTTGCTGTTGGGCTCGGCATAGTTATCCCAGGGCGACGTCGTGGACGTTTTCTCGTGGATGAGGGCCGTGAGCTTGCCGTCCTTGGTGGCCCCGATTTTCAGGGTTTGCTCCTGGTCTTCGCGGTGGCCCATGCTCGTGAACATCTGGGGCCGCGTGAGCGAGAGTTTCACCGGCCGGCCCACCGCCTTGGCGGCCTGCACCGTGAGGATGGTGTGGGGCCAGCACGAGCCCTTGCAGCCGAAGCCGCCGCCGAGGTACTTGGTCACCACCCGCACCTGCTCGGCCGAGAGGCCCAGCATGGCGCTCAGCGACTTCTGGGTGCGCGTCACGCCCTGCGTCGAGTCGTACACCGTCAGCCGGTCGGGGGCCTCCCAGTGCGCGGTGGTGGCGCCGGGCTCCATCGGGTTGTGGTGGTTGATGGCGTGGATGTACCTGTGGGTGAGTTGCACCGGGGCCGCCGCGAAGGCCGCCCGCGCGTCGCCGCGCTTGGTATGGCCGTCGGTTTTGCCGTCCTGCACCTTCTCGGGGTCATATAGCTGGGCTTTCGGGTCTTCGTAAGAAGCCAGCGGCTTTTCGGCCGCTATTTGCACTTTCAGCAGCGTGGCGGCGTACTGGGCGTGCTCCAGCGTGTCGGCCACTACCACGGCCACGGGCTGGCCGGCGTAGTAAATCTGGTCGCCGGTAAGCGGCAGAAAGCCCATGGGAGCCCCAATGGCCTTCTTGCCCTCGGCGTCGTTGGGGGTTTTGGCCAGCTTTGGAATATTCTGGTGGGTGAGGATGGCCAGCACGCCCGGCTGCTTCTGAGCAGCACTGGTGTCGAAACCCGTGATGCGACCTTTGGCCACGTCGCTGGTTTTGAGCACGGCGTGGACGATGCCGGGCAGGTTGTTGTACTCGGCCGAGTACCTGGCTTGTCCCGTCACCTTGGCGTAGCCGTCGATGCGGCTTAGCGGCTGCCCCACCACGCCACCAGCGGGGTTGGTTTCAAAAAATTTCGGTTCGGTATCCATGATTAAGCTGTTAGCTGTTAGCGGGGGCCTTTCAGGCGGCCCTTGGCGGTTGGCTTATTAGGTTGCAATAAAATGGCTTCCGGGGCGCGCTCGCCGAAAGCTAAAAGCTATCAAGCTAAGCGCTAACAGCTAATAAGGCCTGCACGAGGGTGTTCTGGGCCAGCTCCACTTTGAAACGGTTGTCGGCGCGGGGCTGGGCCCCGCGCAGCGCGGCGGCGGCGGCGGCGCGGAAAGTGACCTCGGTGGCCGGGGCCCCCGTCAGCACTTTTTCGGCCTCGGGGCTGCGCCAGGGCTTGGTGCCCACCCCGCCCAGGGCCACGCGGGCCGAGCGGATGGTACCGCCCTGCACGTCGAGCCCCACCGCGGCCGAGACCAAGGCGTAGGCATAGCTGGCGCGCTCGCGCACCTTCAGGTAGGTTGAGCGGCGGGCGTGGGCGGCGGCCGGGATGGTCACGGACACAATCAGCTCGCCGGGCTCCAGTACGGTTTCGCGTTGCGGCGCTTTGCCGGGCAGCACATAGAATTCCGTGACGGGCACGCGGCGCTGCTTGCCCTTGGCATTTTCCAGGGTCAGCACGGCGTCGAGGGCTGCCAGGGCCACCGATAAGTCGCCGGGGTAGGCCGTGGCAATGCAGGCGCTGCTGGTGCCGAGGATGGCCAGGTTGTGGTTGTCGCCCTCCAAGGCCGGGCAGCCCGAGCCGGGCACGCGCTTGTTGCACGGAAACGCCGCATCGCGGAAGTACCCGCAGCGCGTGCGCTGCAAGATGTTGCCCCCGATGCTGGCCATGTTGCGCAACTGCGGCGAAGCCGCCAGCAGCAGCGACTCCGACACGGCCGGGTACTGCTGCAACACCAGCGGGTGCTCGCCCACGTCGCTCATGCGCTCCATCGCACCGATGCGCAGCCCGTCGCTGGTCTGCTCAATACCTTTGAAGGGCAGCAAATTGATGTCCACTAGTTGAGAGTGTTCCTCCAAATTGGCCTTCATCAAGTCTAGCAGCGTGGTGCCGCCGGCAATGTAGGCGGCCTGGGGGGCCCCCTGGCGGAGGCCGGTGGCCTCCTTGGCCGTTTTGGCCTGGGTGTAGCTAAAGTTATTCATCTTAAATCAATTAAGAATTATGAATTAAAGATTGCGGCTGAAAGGAGGACAGGCGGCAATAGCCGGTTCCCCAATTCATAATTCATAATTTTTAATTTTTAACTCCGCCGGCCACCTCCCGCACGGCAGCCACAATGTTGGGGTAGGCACCGCAACGGCATAGGTTGCCGCTCATCCACTCGCGGCACTGGTCGTCGGAAGTGGCGTGGCCTTCCTTCACACAGGCCACGCCCGACATAATCTGGCCCGGCGTGCAGTAGCCGCACTGGAAGCCGTCGTGCTTGAGGAACGCCTCCTGCATGGGGTGCAGCTCGTCGCCCTTGGCAATACCCTCGATGGTAGTAATTTCCTTGCCCTGGTTCATCACGGCCAGCGTGAGACAGGAGTTGATACGGCGGCCGTCCACCAGCACGGTGCAGGCGCCGCACTGCCCGTGGTCGCAGCCTTTTTTGGTGCCGGTCAGGTCCAGGTACTCGCGCAGGGCGTCGAGCAGCGTCACGCGGGGCTCGGCGCGCAAGGTACGGGCCGTACCATTGATGCGCAGCGTGAGGTCGGTGGGGCCCTCCAGGGTGCTGGCGGGGCCGGCCAGCCGGCCGGCAAAGCCGGTGAGGGGTGGGGCCAGGGCTAGGCCCAGCAGGCCCCCGGCCTGCTTCACAAACGAGCGGCGCGAACCGTCGGGTGCGGCACCGTCGGCGGCCGCGCCGGGGGTAAGGTCGTGGTTCATCAGAAAAGGGAGATTAAGCGGTAAGTGCTGGCACTACGGCCGGCGCAGTATATACATGCAATACCTAACTTGACAAGTAGCATACCCAAATAGTTACCAGTTTTTACAATTTAGATCCTGTCTTAATAACCAATTAATCAATATCTTATTTCCCTGTTTCCGCGGCCGGCAGGGCTTTCAGTTCGGCCAGGGCCTGCGCGGTTTCCTTGCGGTTGTCGTCTTCTTGTTCCTCCTTGTCGGCAGGCGTTGTTTTGGCCGATGCGAAGAAGGTGAGGATGTTGGTACGCACGGGCGGCGTAACGCCGGCGAATTTTTCGCGGGCCAGCTTGCGCACCCATTCGCTGTAGGTTTTGTCGGCCAGCGCGTACTCGCCAAAGCGGGTGTTGCTGCCGGTGTCGAAGTCCTGGTTGGCCAGGGCGGGCGCGGGCGCCCGGGGCCCTTGCTGGCCCAGCAGGCCGCAGTACGTTTTGACGACGATGGCGAAGCTGGCCCGGAAGATCTTTAGGGCCGCGGGCGTGGGCGGGCGGAACGCGAACGGCTTCAGGGGCCCCACTTTGGGTAAAATGCCCACGAATACCGACAGCACCCGGGCCCCAAACCCGGGGCGCTCGTACTTATGGCCGTAGAGGTGGCGGTACTCTTTTCGGTTTTGGTGGTATACGAAGGTGCGGCGCTTGATGCCAGGGGTGAGCTTGCGGATTTCCTTTTTCTGGTAATACCAGGCCGAGCGCGACGCCAGCGGAATGATGCGCTGCACGGTGAAGCGGAACGTGGCAATGCTCACATCGGTGTTGAGAAACACCTTGCCCAGCGCCAGGCCGTAGGTTTTCTCAAAGGCCCGCTCCAGTAGTTCCTTCGATACTTCGAACCCGATGGCGTTATGGTAGTCCTCGGTGCGGTAGCGGCCAGCAGCCACCTGCGTCACGTCAAAAGCAAACTCGAGCTGGATGTGCTGCTTGGGGCCCTCTTCGTAGGTGATGACGTTGCCAAACTTAGCCTTCAACTCGGGGTAGACTAGGGGCATGGCGCGGTTGGTACCCTCGGCGTGGCCCTGCAAGTCGGCGGCGTAATGGGCCAGGGCCCCTAGGGCAAACGCATACTCGTTGCGGTCGTGGGCCCCGTCGAGCAGGTTGCGCACGAAGTCGCCCGAGCGCACGTAGTGAGTGAGGTTAGTAAATAAGGAGGCCCCCAGCGGGTAGTAGCCCATGTCCTGGATGATGGCCCCGCCGTAGGCAAACGCCTTGGCTTTCAGCAAGTCCTCAGCCGTCGCGCCGGGGTAGCGGCGCTCCAGGGCCGGCACCAGGCAGGGCTTCCAGCACGAATCGACGTTGGCCTGGTGCGTGAGCACGGAGTAGGCGGCGGCCGGCGCGAGGCCCAGGGCGCTCACTAGTAGCAATAGCACAAAGAATCGGAACATAGCTGGCCTGGGGCGCGAGGAAAACGTGAGAATAGCGCTGACGAAAGCGTAGAAATAAGCCTTAACCGCAGCACAGAACCCCAAAACGCCCCAAACGGCAAAGCGCCGCCCGGCGTTGCCCCGGGGCCCCGGCCAAAAGCAGTACCCAAAAAAATTCCCCGCCTCCGGGACGGAAACGGGGATAAAGGCTGCCAGCAAGCGACGGTGCAGAGAAGGAGGGATTCGAACCCCCGGACCTGTTACAGTCAGCGGTTTTCAAGACCGCCGCAATCGACCACTCTGCCACTTCTCTGGATAAGAAAAGGCTACAAAGCCGGTTGCTGACAACAAAAAAGGCTCTTTCTGCATTAGAAAAAGCCTTTTGTAGAGAAGGGGGGATTCGAACCCCCGATACCGTTGCCGGTATAACGGTTTTCGAAACCGTCGCATTCGACCACTCTGCCACCTCTCTATCGGGCCCCCGAGTGGTTCGGGGAACGCAAAAGTAAGAACCAGGGCGCCGCGAACAATAAGGCGCGCGCATTTTTTATCGCCCGGGCCCCGGCGGGGTGCGCTTACCGGTTCATTTTCAGCGGTTCCTTGGCCGTTATTTTTTTGAAACGGCCGGTCACCGCGTCCACGCTCACGTTCACCTCGAAGCCGATGATGAGCGTCATGCACACAAATTCAAGCCACACCATGAAGCCCACCAGGGCCCCAATGGAGCCGTAGAAATGGTTGTACGAATTGAAGATGCGCACGTAGAGCGTGAACAGGAACGACACCAAAAAGATGAGCAGCGTGGCCACCACGGCCCCCGCCGAGAGCAGTGGCCACTTATCATGCACGGGCGGCACGAAGTAGTAGATCACGCACGTCGTGCTCAGAAACAGCCCCAACAGCGAGCCAAACCGCACCGCCGTCAGCACGAGGTCGGTGTAGCGCTCGGGCACAATCTCGTAGAACACCAACCCGTCGATGAGGTAAGTACCGAAGAAAATACCGGCAATGGCCAACACCAGAATCGACGCCAGCACAAACGTCAGCGCCGTGGCAATCAGTCGTTTGCGAATGTAGCTACGATGCTTAAAGTTGGGATACTTCTTCTCGAACGCGTCGAGCAGGGCCATGATGCCGTTGGAGCTGAGCACCAGGGCCGTGCCAAACCCGAACGAGAGCAGGCCCCCGTGCGGAATGTTCACGATATCCTCGATGGTGGAGGCCGTGGCGGCGTACAGCTCAGGCGGCATAAAGTCGCCCAGGAACTGCAAAATGTCCACGTTCAGGTTCGGCACCGGGATGTACGGGATGAGCGTGAACAGGAAAATAATGGTCGGGAACAGGGCCACCGTGAGGTTGAAGGCCATGTAGGCGGCGCGCTTTTCCAAGCTGTCGAGGCGCAGCTCCAGCAGCACGCAGTCCAGCACATCGTACAGCGAGGCCTGGCCGCCAAAAAGCCGGAACCGCTTCAGCCCCACGATGACGCGCCGGTACGGCCGCTGCTGGCGCAGGTCGGGCAGATGGGCGCGGCGACGGAGGGCGGGCGAGTGCATGGGCGGGGCGTTACTTACCAAAGGCAGCCGGCGCGGGCGCGTCCGTCGGCACGGACTGAACACCGCCGAGGGGCCCCGCCGTTTCGTCGTCGCTAAAATACGGGGCCAGCTTGCTCGCAATAGTGGCTGGCACCGGCACGGGCCGCCCGGTGGTGGTGCTCACAAATACCATCAGCGTGTGCCCTTCGGTGAGCAGCTCGCGGGCCTCGTTGTAAATCTCGTACTCGAACAGCACCCGCGAGCCCTCGGCGGGCTGCTTCAGCAGCAGCCGGATGGTGAGCAGGTCGTCGTAACGGGCCGGGCGGCGGAAGCGCGTGCGCAGCTCGCCCACCGGCATCCCCACACCGTCGGCCTCCAGGTCCTTGTAGCGAATGCCCAACTGCCGAAACGCCTCGGTGCGCGCCACCTCAAAAAACGCCGCGTAGTTGCCGTGGTACACGTAGCCCATCTGATCAGTTTCGGCGTAGCGCACGCGGATTTGGATATCGGAAGTGTACATTTTTTTTTGTTTTCTGGCTATTTGAAAGCTGTTTATTAGATCAATAAGAACGTCATGCTGAGCGCAGCCGAAGCATCCCTACTGCGGCAGTAATCAATATATAGTCAGCGGGAGAGATGCTTCGGCTGCGCTCAGCATGACGTTCTTTTAATTTGTCAAACAACTATACTGCTCACGAAGTGGAATGCAAAAACGAAGTAAGGTGCGGGGCTGTCCCCGCCCGTCCTTGAACGGTTCAATCAGCTTTCGTTCAACGACGGGCGGGGACAGCCCCGCACCCTACTTCGTGACGAGTGTAACCGCCAAATTTCTACTTAATACCCGCCCGGTTCAGGGCGGCCTGGTAGCGGCGGGCGTTCAGGATATGGTCGCGCTCATTGGTGGCGAAGGCGTGGTAGCCGCTGAAATCCTCCTTGGCGCAGAAGTACAGGTAATCGTTTTCCTCGGGGTGCAGCACGGCGTCGATGCTGGCGATGCTGGGCAGGTTGATGGGCCCCGGGGGCAGGCCGGCGTACTTATAGGTGTTGTAAGGCGAGTCTTTTTGCAGGTGCACGTTCAGCACGCGCTTGATGGTGAAGTCGCGGTTGGCGTACACCACCGTGGGGTCGGCTTGCAGCTTCATACCTTTTTTGAGGCGGTTGAGGTACACGGCCGCAATGCGGGGGCGTTCGTCGGCGTGCTGCTGCTGCTCGGCCTCCACAATGCTGGCCAGGGTGCTCACCTGGGCCCGGCTGAGGTGCTCCTTTTCGCGGGCCGCGTCGCGGGCGGGAGTCCAGAACTTCTCGTATTCCTTCTTCATGCGCTGCATTAGGTTCTCGGCCGACGTGTTCCAGTAAATCTGGTACGTGTTGGGAATGAACATGGTGAGCACCGTGGTAGTATCGAAACCCAGGCTGCGGGTGTAGGCCGGGCTGCTCAGCAGCGAGTCGATGTGGGCGGGGCGGGCGTCGATCTGGCGGGCCAGCTTGGCGGCCAGCTCCTGGCGCAGGCGCACGTTGGCAAACGTGAGCCTGAGCGGCGACTGAATGCCGGCCCGCAGCACGCCGATGAGCTGGCGGTTGGTGTAGCCGTCCTTCAGCTCGTAGCGGCCAGGCTTCACGGCTCCGGGGCGGTCGTACTTCATCAGCTTGGCCACGAAGTGCATTGAGAGCCGGTCCACCACGGTGTTAGTCTTGTCCACTGAGTCGAGCACGGCCTTCCAGTTCTCGCCCCGGTGCACGAGCACGTAGGTGGGCTGGCCCTTGGTTTCGATGTTGGCCGTAAAAAAAATCTGGTAGAAATAGTACGAGAAGCATACCAGGGTCAGGCCCAGAATGGAGACGACGGCGGCGTTGCGGTTGCGGCGGCGCACCGACAGGTCGCGGCGCTCAATGCTTGACAGTTTGGCAGGTTCGGGCATGGGAGAAACGGGGGGCAGCAGAAGTGCAATCCCAAAAGTACGCACCTGCTAGCCGGGTCTCCGGCGGGCCCCGGGGCCCCGGCCCAGAACTTTATGCTGGGATGAAACGAAGTTGTTGCTTACTTTTCCGCTCGTTCTGGGCCCTCGCGGTCCGCTCCTCCCTTGCTCACCACTCCTAACCATATGTCTGCCACGCTCCTTCGCATCCACCCCGACAACCCGCCCCTCAACCGCATCCAGCAGGCTGTGGACGTTCTCCGCAAGGGCGGCGTGATCATTTACCCCACCGACACGGTGTACGGCATCGGCTGCGACGTAACTAATGCCAAGGCCGTCGATAGAGTGTGCCGCATCAAGGGCCTCAACCCCGAAAAAGCCAACCTGAGCTTCATCTGCCAGGATTTGTCGCACATCAGCGATTACGCCCACGGCATCAGCACCACCACCTACAAGGTCATCAAGAAGGCCCTGCCGGGGCCCTTCACGTTCCTCTTCGAGGCCAGCGCAAGCGCCCCGCGCCACGGCGGCGTGAAGCGCAAAACGGTGGGCATCCGGGTGCCCGACAACCAGATTATCCTGAGCCTAGTGAAGGAGCTAGGCAACCCCATCGTGAGCACTTCTGTGCGCAGCGACGAGAACACGCTCGAAGAATACGTGACCGACCCGGACCTGATTTTCGAAAAATACCGGGCCCTGGTGGACCTGGTTATCGACGGCGGCTTTGGTGGCAATGTACCCAGCACCATTATTGACTGCACCAACGACGACTTCGAGCTGATACGCCAAGGCGCCGGCGACATCGAGCAGTACTTACAATAAATGTGAGAGATGTGAAAATGTGGGAGGAATGTGAAAATGAATGAGACAGTAGTTTCGCACTTTTTCTCATTTTCACATTCCTCCCACATTTTCACAATTCATATTTGCCGCTTATGCTTCCAGCGGCGGTGCGTCCAGAGATATTGCTCGGGCGCGGCTTGAATATCCAGCTCCAGCTGCCGGGCGAACGCCTCGGTAATGGGAAATATGCCCTCGGGAGCCGCCGCCACGGCGGACCCCGAGGGCATTTCTGTGAACTTAATTTCGTAGTAGCCCCGCCGCAGCCGCCGGATGCCCACGTACAGCACAGCGCAATCGAACTGCGCCGCCAACCGCTCGGCGCTGCTGTAAAAGCCGGTATCCTGGTGCAAGAAGGTGGTCCAGTAGGGCCGGTCTTCGGGGCCCGCGGCCTGGTCGGTGAGCAGGCTGATGTTGCGGCCGCCGCGGCGGTGTTGCACCAGGTAACG